>DAHWKP010000115.1:0-36339 GCA_027343585.1 Acidobacteriaceae bacterium | reverse complement strand
TCCCCACTGGCGCACACGCGCACAGTGGATCGCGTTGATTTGCATTCTGGCCAACAGCATTTTTTTGATGCGCGCCACCCCGCTCGTACTGCAAGAGGCCAAGGTGAATTCCAGCACCCGCGTGCCCTTTGAGAAGGCCATCGCCAAGAGCCTGCTATTTTTGCCCTCGCAGGCTACCGTGCTCATGTACACTTCGGCGCATGTTGGCGCACTGGAAGAGATTGGATTTCCCTTGCGGCAGACCATCAACGAAGGCGATGATGGGCAGTGGGAGAGCGCCTTGCAAAACCCCGCAGCGGCAGCGGATGTGGTGGTCGCCATCGCAGGCGACCCGGTTGCGGAAGCCGTGGCGCTGCATCCCCAGTGTTTACAGTTGATGGATATTCTTTGCACCACCGGTCAACCCTGCGCGCGCATCTATCGTTCGCAGGGAAAAAATTGAGGAGCCAGAGTGATTCCCTTTATCAAGGCACATGCCTGCGGCAATGATTTTTTAATCGTGGAGGAAACCCACGCGCAGGGTGCCCATGCAGCGCTAACGCGCCGCCTCTGCGCCCGCAATACCGGCGTCGGTGCCGATGGCGTAGAGTTTGTCGCCCCAGAAAGCCACGGAGTTGTTCCCATTCGCCTTATCAACGCGGATGGATCGGAGGCAGAAATCTCCGGCAATGGTACCCGCTGTGTGGCTGCATGGCTGGCGCACTCCGCGGGCAAAAATGAAGTCACAATCGCAACCAAAGCCGGCCCACGTCGCTGTCGCGTTATCGCACAGCACGGCAACGTGCTGCAAATCGAAACAGAGATGGGAGTGCCTGCGGTGCAGCCCCGCACGCTGCGCCTACCCAATGGGTTGGAGTTGCAGGGAGCAGAGGTTTCTGTCGGCAATCCGCATTTCGTTCTCTTCGTCGATACGGAAGATTTCTCCGTGGCCGGGCAATCCTGGCAAGCAATTGGCACGAGCATCGCACTGCATCCAGAATTTCCCCACGGAACCAATGCGGAGTTTGTGCGCATCCGCGATCCGCGCACGATTGAATTTCGGATTTACGAACGCGGCGTTGGCCCCACGCTCTCCTCTGGCACCGGCACTTGTGCTTCGTCCTCGGCCAGTATTGCGCTGCGCGGCGTGGAACGAAAACTTACGGTGCTCGCCGAAGGTGGGCCGCAAACGATTCACTGGCCGGATGCGAAGCAGCCCATTCTGCTCACCGGCCCGGCAGAGATCATCGCAACCGGCGAGGCGTTTTAACGTGCCAGCAGCCGCACAATCCAAACCGATGCTACGGCCCAAAGCGCTGCGCACAGGCAGTACGCTGCGGCTGGTTTCGCCTGCAAGCTGGTTTGATCCTGCGAAGGTGCAGACAGGCATGGAGACGCTGCGAGCGATGGGGTATCAGCCGCAATTGGCGCAACACGCTCTGGCTCGTCACGGGCAATACTCCGCTGGAACACCGCAACAACGATTGGAGGATTTGCATGCAGCTTTTGCGGACCCTTCCGTGGATGCGGTTCTTTGCACACGCGGCGGCTATGGAACCGCAGAGCTGCTCGCAGGTCTGGACGTGACGCTGATCGAGAAAAACCCCAAGGCCGTTATTGGATGCAGCGATGCGACCACACTGCTCACTTGGCTGCATGACGCAACGGGACTTGTTACCTTCCACGGCCCTATGGCTGCTGGGGATTTTACTCGTGCAAATGGCGTCGATCTTCCGAGTTGGCACGCAGCTTTGCAGCAGGCTGCTCCGTGGAATCTAAGCGCACAGGATGGGCTGCGCACGTTGAAGCCGGGCCACGCGCACGGAAAATTTTACGGCGGCTGCCTGTCCATGCTGGTTGCTTCGCTGGGCACACCGTATGAGATTCGCACGGAAGACACCGTTCTATTTTTGGAGGATGTCTCCACCAAGCCATATCAAATCGACCGAATGCTGATGCAATTGCGCCTGGCTGGGAAATTACGAGGCGTGCGCGGTATTGTCTTTGGCCCCATGCGCGATTGTGGGCAGCCCGGCCAGCCGGAGGATTTTTTAGAGCAGGTTTTGTTGCGTGTGCTGGAGGATTTCTCCGGCCCTATTGCTATCGGCCTGCGCTCTGGACACGTGCTGGAGCGCAACATCACACTCCCTATCGGCGTGGCCTGCGAACTCGATGCGACGCTGCCGAACGCACCCGCACTTCATTTTTTGGGATCGGCCGTGCGACTGGAACCACGCGCATGAATGCACACAAGCACGTTCATCTCATTGGCATCTGCGGCACGGCGATGGCTTCGCTGGCTGGCCTGCTGCAACGCTCTGGCTGGCGCGTCACAGGTTCAGACGCAGCCGTATATCCACCCATGTCGGACCTGTTGGCAGCTTTGCAGATTCCCGTGCAGCAGCCCTTCGCTGAATCGAACCTTACCGAACGGCCCGATTGTGTCATCGTCGGCAATGCCATCTCGCGCGGCAATGTGGAGCTGGAGTTTGCGCTCGATCAAAAAATACCGCTGGAATCCATGGCGCACATGCTGCAGCAAGAATTTTTGCGTGGACGCGAATCTCTTGTGGTTGCGGGCACACACGGCAAAACAACCACAACCAGCATGTTGGCTTGGATCTATCAAGTCGCCGCAGCGGACGATCCAAAGCTCACTCCATCATTTTTGATCGGTGGCGTTGCGGAGAACTTCGGGGCCAGCTTCGCGCTGCACCCCACGCGTCCTTTTATTTTGGAAGGCGATGAATACGATACGGCTTTTTTCGATAAAGGGCCAAAATTCTTGCATTACTTCCCCGATGCGCTTATTTTGACGCACGTTGAATTTGACCATGCCGACATCTATGCCAATCTGGATGCGGTGAAGACGGCCTTCCTGCGGCTGGTGAATCTGGTGCCGCGCCGCGGAAGAATTGTCGCCTACGATGCGTCTGACAATGTTTCGCAATGTGTGGCCCGCGCATTTTGTTCTGTCGAACGATACGGCTTCTCCCCTGATGCGCATTGGCGCATTGCGGAATACACAACTCAGGGCAATCGCAGTCTGTGGCAGGTACATCGCGGCGGCAAATCCTGGGCAGAGTTTTCCATGCCCGTTGTCGGCGAACACAATGTGCTGAACGCAACCGCAGCCGCAGCCCTGGCTGCCGGACAAGGTCTACCCCTTATCGCAATCCAAAAGGCATTGGCCAGCTTCCGCAGCGTCAAGCGGAGGCTGGAGGTCTGCGCCGAGGTCAACGGCATCACCATCATCGACGACTTCGCGCATCATCCCACGGCGATTCGAGAAACGCTGCGCGCCTTACGCACACGATACCCGGGCCGTCGCCTGTGGGCCATATTGGAGCCGCGCTCCAACACCTTGCGTCGCAATGTATTTCAAAAGGAACTGGTCGAAAGTTTGACTGTAGCCGACCAAGTAATCCTGGCAGAGGTTTATCAGCAGGAAAAAATTCCCGCAGAGCAACGCTTGCACGTCGAGCATGTCATTGCAGATTTGCGGCAGCGCGAACACGCAGCCATTTCGCTGCCGGATGCAGATGCGATTGTTGCGCATCTTGCCACACATGCAAAGTCGGGGGATGTGGTCGCACTCTTGTCCAATGGGGGCTTTGGCGATATTTATCGCAAACTGCCAGATCGACTGCAATCCATGTCGCAGTCGGGTGCGCAAGGGTAACCTGCCAATGCTGTCCGCGCTCACGCTGCTCTTTTTTTATTCTGCACTCACACCGCTAGCGGCACTCATCGGCTTTCCATGGACGCTGATTACCGGCGACGTGACGCTGCTCTATCGCATGGCGCGTTGGATTGCGGGCACGGGCACTCGCTTGGCTGGCATCCAAACATTGGCCACAGGGCTGGAAAATGTTCCTGCGAACACACCCTGCATTTTCATGATGAATCACATTTCGAATCTGGATCCACCAGTTCTGCTGCCGCTGATTCCTGGGCGTACTGCGTTTTTAGTCAAAAGTGAGTTGATGAAGATTCCCATTCTTGGCGCAGGCATGCGCATGGGAGACTTTATTCCTGTGGAGCGCAACCAGGGACGCGATAGCGCAAGAGCGAGCATTCGAACAGCCGCGCAGGTGCTTGCCACCGGGGTGCATATCACCGTATTTCCAGAGGGGACCCGTTCCCGCGATGGGCGCTTGCTGCCTTTTAAAAAAGGTCCGTTTTTCTTGGCAGAACAGACTGGAGCAGCGGTGATTCCCATCTCCATCCATGGCACCGAACAAATGATGCGCAAGGGCAGTCTGCGCGTGTTTCCCGGCAAGGCGCATGTTCACTTCCACGCGCCACTCTATGCGCGCGATTATGCAACGCGCGAGGAGTTAGCCGAAGCCACTCGCGCCACCATTGCCAGCGGGCTTCCAGAGCGGATGCGCACGTAATTTAATTATTGGATTTTACGATTGCCTTGTATCCGGCTGCGAGCACTTTTTCGCGCATGGCCATTGCATCGCTGCGGGAAGCAAACTGGCCAATCTGCACGCGGAAGAATCGATCTTGCACAGCATGGTGCAGACGCGCATGCAGACCCGCCCGATGCAGCTTCGCAATCAAAAACTGCGCATCATGCCGGCTGGCCGATGCTGCAATCTGCACGCTATAAGTGATCGCAGCTGCATGGGCCGCAGCGGGCAAGGCCGCATCGCCCAAGACCGTTGATGAGATCGGCTCGCTGGCCACGGACGCACTGGCGCTTGTGGATGCCGCCGCCGTTTGCATCGACGTGGGGACTGCGGGAGAGGGCATTTGCACTGGAGCCGCCGACGGAACCTGCATTGCGAGGCTGCTAGTTGTATTGGTCAGCGCTTGGGTGGATGCTGGAACCGACTGCGCACGCGCATGCAGCAAGCCACGCAGACTCAGCGTGTCTGCCCCAACGCCATGCGATACGCCAAAGGAGTATCCCATACCAAAGAAGACCGCCGAAACCAGCGTGGCCCCAAAGAAGAGCGAGAGAATAACGCCTGTGCTCAGGTGGATCTCGGTATCGACATTCTCGGCTTCTTGAAAAAGCGTGAGCATGCGCGTTTATCCTTTCTTGAAGTCTACGCCTGCGCCAAGATTGGACTTGTTGAGCAAATTCAGCAACTCCATCGGCAACGGGAAGACGATGGTGGTATTTTTTTCCACGCCAATGTCAGAGAGCGTTTGTAAATAGCGAAGCTGCATGGTGATGGGTTGCGTGGCCAGCAATGCAGCGGCGTCGACCAATTTTTGCGCCGCATTAAATTCACCCTCTGCGTGGATGAGCTTCGAGCGCTTTTCGCGTTCTGCTTCTGCTTGCTTCGCCATGGCGCGCAGCATGGACTCGGGCAAATCCACCTGCTTCACTTCCACGCTGACCACTTTAACTCCATACGGAGCGGTGTGCTGATCAATGATGGTCTGAATCTTTTGGTTCAGCGTTTCCCGATGCGAAAGCAACTCATCCAACTCCACTTCGCCCAGCACCGAGCGCAGTGTGGTCTGCGCAAATTGCGAGGTCTGATACACGTAGTTGCTTACTTCCAATACCGCCTTGGTCGGATCGATCACACGCAGTGTTAGTACAGCGTTCACCTTCAGCGTTACGTTGTCGCGCGTGATAATGTCTTGCGGCGGCACCTCCATCACCTCTTGCCGCAGGGAGATGCGCACCATCTGGTCCAAAGGTTGAAAGACGAGAATCACGCCAGGGCCTTTGGATGCGCTCAACATTCTACCCAGCCGAAAAATGACTGCGCGCTCATACTCCTTCAAAATTTTGATGGAATTCATCAAATAAAATGCAATGATCAAAACAACGATCAAAGTGGCTGTGGTCGGCATGATTCTCCTTTGCGGCGTGTGCCGCTGCTGCAGGTTGTATACCACGCGCTCGACTGCTTGTGGTAAAAATTTGCGCTCTTGAAACTCAGCCGACGCGCTCAACGTTCAACAGTAATCCGTCTCGAGACAGAACGCGCACGCTCTCTCCGGCGGCGATGGACTGCTGGGACTGTGCCTGCCAAAGTTCACCGTGCAGCAAAATTTGTCCCGATGGATGTTGTGCGGGATCCAGTGGTGTCTGCGCAATGGCAATCGCGCCGGGTAATGCGTCGCTGCCCATGTGAATTTTATTGCGTCGCGCGCGCACGGCCAGTGCCGTCATAAAAAATGTGATGCCCCCAAAGCCAATGCCTGCCCCCAGCGCCGTTGCCCAATGTACACGCATCTCTGGGATGGGGCCATTGACCAGCGTCAGCAGCCCCAGCACCAGGCAAACGATACCAGCCAGCGCCAGCACGCCATGGCTGGAAAACTTGACCTCCAACAGCAGCAACACCAGCGCGCTGATAAGCAAGGCTGCAGCCGTAGCCTGAATCGGCAAAAGATTCAGCGCAAAAAGAGAAAGCAGTACCAGCAGTGTGCCGAGAGAGCCGGGAACAATCGTGCCCGGAACATGAAACTCCAAATAGATGAGCAGCGCACCTGCGATGAGCAGCAGCACGGCGAGATTGGGATCCATCAACGCGCCCAAAATCTGTTCCCGCAGATTGGGTGCGACCGTTTGCACAACCGGATTGTGCAGATGCAACACGGTGGTGCTGCCGTCAAAACGAAGGATCGTCGCACCGTCCAACGCCTGGAATAATGCGGCATCGTTGGGAGCGATGCGATCAATCAAATGCAGATCGAGCGCCTCTTGATCTGTGTAGGACTTGGAATCACGCACAGCCTCTTCCGCCGCTTGCGCATTGCGATGCCGCCGCGCAACGATGGAACGCAAAAAGGCCGCAGCATCGTTTTCAATCTTCTGCTTCAGGATGGGATCCATCCGCTGGCCTTCGAGAATTGGGTGCGATGCTCCTGTATTCGTACCGGGAGCCATTGCAGCCACATCCGCAGCTTCCAGCAAGAAAAACCCCGCCGAGGCGGCACGGCTGCCAGATGGAGCGACATACAGAAGGACAGGGACCGCTGAGTGCTCGATTGCCGCGACCATGGTGCGCGTGGAATCCAGGAGCCCACCGGGGGTGTCCAACTCCACCAAAACGGCCTGTGCGTGTTCGGCAGCGGCGATTTGCAAGCTGCGTACCAGGAATTCAGCGCTAACCGGCTGCACGGTATCTTGCAACACTATGCGTACAACGCGCGGCTGCGCTGGCGTTTGTGCGCATAGGCAATGCGCGCTCACAAACAATATGGCCAGAGTCACCGCTCCCAGATACCTTGCGTGCGTGCGCAGCTGGTTCATTGCGTGTGCGCCTCGTGCGCAGTGGGCGTGGTGCTGGCATGTTGTCGATCGCGCAGATACTCCAACTCAAATGCGGCTTGATGAAAAGAGGCCTCGTTATAGGAGCGTGCGATGCGCTCCAGTGGCTCGTAGGGCATGTTCCCTTTAGGGGCAGCAGCAGCATCGGATGTATCCGCAGCATCCGATGTATCCGCAGACTCTGCTGTCTTGTCCGTATCCGCTTCATCGTCGGAGTCTGCTTCCGGAGTTACGGCAGTGGCTTGGGCCTGCCCTGTTTCCACCAGCAAGTGCTGTTGGATCTGCTGCGCATCGACATCATCCGGGCGCAGAGCCAGCGCTTTGCGCGCGGCATCCAGCGCCTGCATATCGCTGTGCGTGCGCCGTTCGGAGACGGCTAGATTGAACCAAAAGTTTTCATTCTGTGGATTCAGTTGCGCCGCGCGTGCGATGAGCGCCGTTCCATCCTTGCCCTCTCGGTTGCGCGCGATGCCTTGATCGTTCAACACTTCCGGCAGCGGCAGCTTGGCAGCTAGTGCGGCAAAGGCAGTCTCCGCCCTTGCATACTGGCCCGTGTACAGGCCCGCCAATCCTGCGTAGAAAGAGGCCTCCATCGCCTGCGAACTCTGCACGGGCACTTGCTCCAGCACATCCAGCGCCTGGCTGTATTGCTGATTGGAAAAATATGCCAACCCCAAGGCCAGCCGCGCCGGTGCGTAGTCAGGGCTAAGCTGCACGGCAATCGCTAAGTGCCGGATGCGCTCCTCCGCGCCAGGCTCGATCTCTCCGCGCATATAGTTTTCCAGTGTGTCCAGGCGCAGCGCGTGTCCCGCACTTAGAAATGCTTGTTTGGACTGGGGGAACTTCGGATCCATCGCGCGCGCAACTTGCCAGGCCAGACCATCCTCCACATCCAAGAGTTGGTTCAATGGCGCTGACTCAGTAAGCGGTCCCTCCATGAGCGGGCCGTGCATCTGCAAAATGTGTGCAGTCGCTGTCACGGTTCCGTTGTCCACGCGATACGAACCGAGAATCACCGCATCGGCATCCAGCGTTTGCGCAACCTTATATGTGGTGGCGTGCGTTAAGTGGGCATTCGCAGGCAAGCCGAGGTGCTGCATTGAGTAGATGCGATCTTCCCGTCCAATCGTCAAATACCCTGCCGAGCGCAATCGTGCATTCAACAGTGTTGGGAAAGAATCTCCGATCCAATCGAGTCCCGGCTGCGTGGATAGATTTTCAAAGGGAAGTACAAGAATTAAGCGGCCATTCCAATGCGCTGCGCCGGCGACGGCTGTCGCGTTGGCTATCGGCTGCTGCGTTGTTGTGTGTGTGGCCTGCGCCCTGCCCGGCGGAGTGGGCACAAGCAGGAAGATCATCAGCAGGCTGGAAATCGGTTGGAGGGCCATTCGACGCGAACAATGCACAATACTCGTGATTATAGGAGTCTCGCCAAAAAATTACTGCGCGCGTGTCCCGCGCACGAGATATTGGAGTTGCGCATCCTGTGCAGTGGGAAATTGAATCACCGCAGCCCAAAGTCCATTGCGTTGGCTTTGCCAAACGATCGTGCCACCCAGCAGCCCGGCAACGGCCTCTGGCGAAGCATCCTGATAGGAATCAAAGTAACGCTGATTCCAACGAGCGTCGCCCCAACGGAAAAACGAAGGGAGGCTGCTGCTTTCTTTGGTTGAAAAAACTAAGGCAGCGTTATAGCCGTGAATTTGCTGCGCCAAGAAAATTTGCTGGATGGAAAAGTTTTCGAGCGCCACCACGGGCACCGGCTTGCGCACATAGCCAAGTTCTGGCTTGGTGAGTTCATCGCTGGCTGGCCAAGCCGTCAGCACAACCGCGTGGGGATCGCGGTGCAGCAGTTGCGCAATCGCCTGTTGCTGCAATTGAATCATATCGCGGTAGCTCAGGTTGTCCTCTGGGGCAAAGCGATACGGCGGATTTACAAAGATGCCAGCCAGAAAAGCCAGCGCGCTGAGCGCAACCAGCCAGCCCCATTGCTGCACGCGCCGCCTCCACGTGGAAACGCACAGCAGCAGCACTAGAGGGTAGAGTGGCAGCAGATAGCGTGTGAGCAGCGCTCCCCCAAGCAAGGAAAACAGCAGCACATTTCCCAAAAGCACACAGCCAATCTGCGCCTGCGCATTCCAACTCACTCGCGGACGCAGGCCGCCGTCTTTATAGCGCAGCGCAGGCAAAAACATGGCGGCCAGCATGCACACCACCGGCACAAACAGATTCATGTAGACCGTGATGTCCATCAATCGGAAGGCAAAGGCCAGTGCGATGCGTAGCGGATGCAGCGTGCCTACGGCGTTATATTGCAAAAATCCCGGGTTGCCGAACAGGTAGCCGGTTTTGTGCAGATGGTAGGCGTACCAGGCGGCCAATGGCAAAACAGGCGCGGCCAATTGTGCAGCTACGCGCACATGCTGTCGGCACTGTTCTGGCTTGCGTCTGGCTTCAATGCCATGCCACAACGCAAGCGTTAGCGGCGTAGCAATGGCCGTCTCCTTGGACAAAGCCGCGAGCGAAAAGCAGAGGGCTGCAAAGAATCCAGTGAGCGGAGCGGGCAATTCTTCCAAACAAAAGTAAAGGCCCCACAACGTGCCCGCAGACGCAAAGAGATCGGCATGGGCCAGCGTGCTTTGCGTAAACCAAACTGGATACAGCCCGGTGAGCAGCGTGGTGGCAGCGGCGACCTCCGCATTCATCAGCTTGCGGCACAACGCAAAGACGCCTGTCAGCGCGAGTGCGGCAATCAGGCACATCGCCAGCCGCGTTACCGATGGCACAAAGCCGGAGAGCTTCCACCACAACGCCAGATAAATCGCAGGCAACGGCGGGTGCGCATTCGTCAGCGTGGAGTATGGGATCAACGCATAACGGCGAAAAAAATCATAAGCTGCGGGAATATAGTAACCGGCTTCATCCCAAAAGTAGGGCAGGCGCAACAGCGTCCAATGCGAGAGAAACACGCCCGCATAAATGATGGGGAAGACCATCCACGCAGGCACCGGCTCCTGCCGATGTCCGCGATACAAAAGATGATCGATCCCGCCGCCGTTGCCTTCGCCCTGCTGCGCCCTTTGCGCCATGTTTAGTGCACCGGCCCGCCAGCGGGAAAGGCGCTCTTCGGCTCAATCGAAATGGTGCCGAAGGCCTGCTCGTACTGCACAAGATTCTGCGTCAGAATGTTGTGCAGTGCCTTGGCCTGTTGCGGACTCAAATAGATGCTTTGCAGGTTGTGCAGCGTGACCGCGTCCTGTGTATCTTGGCGTGCCGTGCCAAAGGTCAGGCAGAAATCCCAAACGCTCACGCGCACCTGCACGCTGTTGGCGTAATTCTCACGATAGGAGGCATCCTGCACCACATGAATCGTGGGCGGATTTAGTTTTTGGTTCATGCCTAGAAGAGTATCGCGCTTTGCCTTGGAATGCAGCAAAACTGGTTTTCTGCCTTCCCGGGGAACCTTCGCACACACTCCCCCGCTCACAATCCAGCAGCCGCTCCAGCATGGCCAAGGCAAAAGGCAATGCGTGTTCGCGCATCCGCGGGGAGAGTTCTTCCGTGCATTCCAGCGTGACCGCTCCGGCAGCCAGCAAATATGCCCGAAGCGGCTGGCGGCCATACCAAGCCTGCGCGCAGGCGAGCAAATGCTCCGGCGTCATGTGATGCGAAGCACGCAACACGCTGGCGCACTGCATGGCTTGCGTGCGCTCCAGCTCCGGCTCCGTCTCGGGTTCCAGCAGCGTCAGCACCACCTCGCCCGCAGGCGAGGTGACCGCGGCATCAGCAAAGACCACCACGCGCGCATGCGCAATTTCAGCGGCCATCTCCGGCGTCCATTGCTGCGCGGCCAGCACACGCAGTTGCTCCGGCGCAAAGCGCTCGCGTGCTGCCGCTGCCAAGTGCAAGCCAAACGCATCATCGCCGCGCAAGGGATTGCCGCAGGCCAGCAGTAGCATCTTCGTCATCGCATGCCTCCCTCAGTCCCGGCGCAGGCTGCGGACCAGCGAGCCATCCGGGGCACGCAAATCGACAGCCAATGGCATCTGCCCCACCGCGTGCGTCGAGCAGCTCAGGCACGGATCATACGTGCGAATCACCGCCTCCACGCGATTCAACATACCTTCCGTCACCTGCTCGCCGCGCACAAATTGCCGCGCCGTTTGCAGCACGCCGCGATTCATGGCTGCATTGTTGTGTCCGGTGGCGATGATGAGGTTGGCGCGCGTAATCAGACCATCGTCGTTGACCTGATAGTGATGCAGCAGCGTGCCGCGCGGAGCCTCCGCCACGCCGACGCCTTCATTACTGTTAACGCGGGCCGAGGCGCGCACATGTTTGTCCAGAATCCCTGGCTCTAGCAGAAGCTGCTCCATCTTTTCCGTGGCGTGCAACATCTCCACCAATCGCGCCTGGTGATAGTAAAAGCTGCTGAGCACCGGCCCGTTGCTGATGGCGCGAAAGGCGCTCCACTCCGCATCCGCCAGCGGCGTGCCACAGCGATTGGCCAGGTTCAACCGCGCCAGCGGCCCCACGCGGTAGACTCCACCCGGATAGCCCAGCGGCTTGTAGTACGGAAATTTCAAATAGGTGAACGGCTCGATCTTTTCTTCGATGTAGCTGGCGTAGTCGTTTGGATCCAGATTGCCCGCGACCACGTTGCCTGCCGAGTCACACAGGCGCAGATGGCCATCGTAGTACTCGGCCTTGCCTTCGTCATCGGCCAAACCCAAAAACAGCGTGGGAAAATTGGCGAAGACTTCAATCTCCGCGTGAAAGTTTTCCGTTGCCGCTTTAAACCAGGCCAGCGTGCGCTGCACGCGCGTGCGCGCTTCGGGAATCATGGCCAAGATTTTGTCGCGCTTCTCGATGCTCAACGGTTCATTGACGCCGCCGGGCACCACCCAGCCGGGATGGATGCGCTGGCCGCCGAGAATCTCAATCACCGTCTGGCCAAACTGACGCAGCGCAACGCCGTCCAGCGCCGTCTCGGGCGCAGCCTGCGCCACGCCCAGAATGTGCCGCGTCGCCGGATCGGCATCCATGCCCAGCAACAGGTCGGGCGCGGAGAGATAAAAGAAGCTGAGCGCGTGCGACTGCACCAGTTGTGCCAGATTGAAGATGCGCCGCAGATTGGCCGCTGCAGGTGGAATGCGCACGGCCAGCAGCGCGTCGCAGGCCTTGGCCGAGGCGATCAGGTGGCTGACCGGACAGATGCCGCAGATGCGCGCCATGATGCCGGGCATCTCATAATACGGGCGGCCCTCGCAAAACTTTTCAAAGCCGCGCACCTGCGTGATGTGGAAGTATGCCTCCTGCACCACGCCGGCGTCATCCAGTTGCAGCGTGATCTTGGCGTGGCCTTCTAATCGCGTAACCGGCGCAATGGTGATTGTCCTCGGCATTGCTGTCTCCTCTTTATCCAAACTTGACCACGCCGCTCAGGTCGGGCACGCGGCCGGCCAGCAATTCGCTCAGCGCAAAGTGAATCGTGTCGGCTGTGGGTGGGCAGCCGGGCACGAATACATCAATCGAAACGTAGTCATGCAGCGGACGGACCTGCGGTAGCAGCCGCGGCAGTTGAGCAAAGACGTCCTGCATCTTGCCCGGAGCGTTCTGCGCCGGGCCGTTGGCAGATTCGCCGTAAACCCGGCGCAGCATCGCTTCTGCGCCACATGCATTCCGCAGCGCGGAGACATTGCCGGTGATGGCGCAGTCGCCCAGGGCGACCAGCGTGCGCGTCCGCTCCCGAATCCTGTGAATCTTTTCCAAATCTTCCGTGTTGCCGATCGCGCCCTCCACCAGCGTGATGTCCACATGCTCGGGAAAAATCTTTTGATCCACCAGCGGACTGTAGACCAGATGAAATTGGCTGCTGAGGGCGATCAGCCGCTCATCCATGTCGAGCAGCGACATGTGGCAGCCCGAGCAGCCGTCGAGCCAGACCGTCGCCAGCGTCTTTTTTTCACTCATACTTCCTCCCGCATGGTGCGCAAATAAGGCAGAAAACTTGGATCCTTGCCGCGCCGTTCTCCAGTGCGATTCTTTTGGAAGAGTGCGCCGGTCGGGCAGACCTGAACACACTTGCCGCAACTGGTGCAGGTCTCCGACGCGCCCCACGGCTCATCCAAATCGGTAATGACCTTCGACTGAATGCCACGGCCCATCACATCCCAGGTATGCGCGCCTTCCACTTCCGAGCAAACGCGCACGCAGCGCGTGCAGAGAATGCAGCGATTGTGGTCCAGCGTGAAGCGTTCATGCGAGGCATCCACCGTGAGCGCGGGAAAACGATAGGGCACCTCGACGTGCATCATGCCCAGTTGCGTGGCCATCGATTGCAGCTCGCAATGGTTGTTGGCCACGCAGACCGAGCAGACATGGTTGCGCTCGGCAAAGAGCAGTTGCAGCGTCATCTGCCGATAGCTAGCCAACCGTTCCGATTGGGTTGTGACCTCCATGCCCTCTTCCACGCGCGTGGTGCAGGCTGGCAGCAAACGGCGCGCGCCTTTCACCTCCACCAGGCAGAGCCGACACGCGCCCACATCGCCCAGCCCATCCAAATGGCACAGCGTGGGGATAAAGATGTTGTGCTCGCGCGCGGCGGCCAGAATCGTCTGGCCCGGACCGGCGCTGGCGTCCACGCCATCGATCAGGAATGTTTTGGCTCCGGGTGCGGCGCTCATGCGGTCACCTCCGCTGGGGTTGTGGCACATTGGCATACACCTGCTGGGCAATGCTTGTCTTCAATGTGCGCCAGATATTCATTTTTGAAGTACCGCAGCGTGCTCAGCACAGGATTGGGCGCAGTCTGGCCCAGCCCGCACAGACTGGTGGCGCCCACCATTTCGCACAGGCGCACTAGCAGGTCGAGATCGCGGTGCGTCGCTGCGCCTTCGGTGATGCGCGTCAGCAGACCATACATCTGCGCCGTGCCTGCGCGGCACGGAATGCACTTGCCGCAAGACTCTGACATGCAGAACTCCATAAAGAAGCGGGCCACACTGACCATGCACGAACTGTCATCCATCACGATCATGCCGCCCGACCCCATGATCGAACCGGCCTGCGTCAGCGAGTCATAATCGACAGGAATATCGAGCAGCGATTCTGGAATGCAGCCGCCGCTTGGCCCGCCGGTCTGCACGGCTTTGAAGGTGTGCCCCGCAGGCACGCCGCCGCCGATGTCGAAGATGATCTCGCGCAGCGGCATGCCCATCGGCACCTCGATCAGGCCCGTGTGGCGCGCCTTGCCGCTCAGCGCAAAGACCTTGGTTCCTTTGCTTTTTGCCGTGCCCTGCGCGGCATACCAAGCGCTGCCACGCGAAAGAATCGGCGGCACGTTTGCGTAGGTTTCCACGTTGTTGATGAGCGTCGGGCAATACCACAGCCCCGACTCCGCCGGATAGGGCGGGCGCGGATGCGGCGTGCCCCGGCGGCCTTCGATCGATGCGATCAGCGCCGTCTCCTCACCGCAGACGAATGCGCCCGCGCCCAGACGAATCTCCAGATTCAGACTCATGCGCGTGCCGGCGATCTCTGCTCCCAGCAGGCCCATGCGCTTGGCCTCGCGAATGGCCACGCCCAGTCGCTGCACGGCCAGCGGATACTCCGCGCGCAGATAGATATAGCCCTGCGAAGCACCCACGGCAAAGGCCGCCAGAATCATCCCCTCCAACACACGATGCGGATCGCTTTCGAGCACGCTGCGATCCATAAATGCGCCGGGGTCGCCCTCGTCTGCGTTGCAGATGACATATTTGATTGCGCCTGCTGCACGCGCCACCGTCGCCCACTTCAACCCGGTGGGATAGCCTGCGCCGCCGCGCCCGCGCAACCCGCTGGCCGAGATTTCCTGCACCACTTCGGCGGGCGTCATCTCATGCAAGGCACGCAGCAGCGCGCGATAGCCGCCCGCAGCGATGTACTCCTCAATGCTCTCTGGGTTGATGCTGCCCGAGTTTTCCAGCACGATCTTCGTCTGCTTGGTGAAAAAGGGCATTGTCGTGTCGATGGCCAGCTCCCGCACCGGATCCTGCTGCAAGCTGGCGACGATCTTCGGCGCATGCTCAGGCTGCACACCGCCGTAGAGCCGCGCTGGCTGCGTTGCAGCTGTATCGTTGCTCGCGATCGCCTGCGCCGGTTCATGGCTGACCACCGGCCCCGCCGAACACAACCCCATGCAGCCCACGCCGCGCACGCTGCACCGCGCGCCCGACTTTTTCACCTCTTCTGTCAGCGATTTTTGTACGGCGTCACTGTGCAGCGACAGGCATCCGGCGGCCACGCAGACATTCAGTCGGTCGCCTGCGGCCTGTTGCTCCTGCCGCACTTTGGCCGTGGTCTGCTCCAGTTCCTCATGCGACATCATGGCTGCCTCCAGGCCTGCAATTGTTCGTCGAAGGTTTCCGGCTTGGCGTAGCTGTGCGTCTTTTCGTCAAAGATCATCACCGGCGCAAAGCTGCACGAACCGACACAGCGCACGGCCAGCAGCGAGACTTCGCCATCCGGCGTGGTTTCTCCCGCTTGGATGCCCAGCCGCTGCTCGGCATGCCGCATCAGCCGCTCCGAACCGTTGATGAAGCAAGCCGTGCCCAGACACACCTGACAGGTATGCTTGCCCGGCGGGCGCAGTTGAAAGAGGTGATAGAACGTCGCCACGCCATAGGCCTGGCTGAGGGGAACGCTGAGCGAAGAGGCAACAAAGTGAATCGCGCCCTTGTCGAGAAACCCAAACGATTGCTGGACCGTGTGCAGCGTCTCAATCAACGCGTTGCGAGAATAACCATGCTTGCGCATGGTGCCCTGCACGATTCTCCAGCGCTTGTCCTCAGACGGTAGCGGGGGGCGGGCCATGGTGACCATCTGCATCCTCCTTGCCCCGGATTCTCCGCGATCCCCTCGGCCCACGATGTGCGGTCCATCACGCATCGTTGGCGTTCAAAACACGAGCGCACGCCTCGATCGTCACCATTGCTGCTTCGGCTTCGCATTCCCTTGCGCTGCGTTCAATTCGTGATTTTCATCACAGACTGCCTCGCCCCCGGCCACTACCGTGGGATCACGCTGGATGCAGTCCAGCCAAGCGTGTGCGTGCTGCACGCAGTGGAGAGTTCCCATGTGCCTTGCCATTCCCGGTCGCATCCTGCGCATCGCTGAGGAAAACGGTCAGCGCATGGCCCAGGTCGAATTCGGCGGCGTCCTGCAACCAGTTTCGCTGCACCTGACACCCCAGGCCGCACTCGGCGACTATGTGCTCGTGCATGTCGGCTTCGCCATCAGCCGCATCGACGCCGAAGAGGCCGCGCGCACCTGGCGCACTTTGCAAGAAATGGATTTACTTTCTGGCGAACTTCCCGGCAGCACCGAAGGAGCGCTCCCATGAAGTTCCTCGATGAATACCGCGATGGGGCTGTGGTGCGTGCGCTGGCAGAGCGCATCGCGCAGATTATCACCCGGCCCTGGGTATTGATGGAAATCTGCGGCGGCCAGACGCACAGCATTCTGCGCTACGGCCTACACGATCTGCTCCCCAAAGAAATTGAGTTGGTGCATGGCCCGGGTTGTCCCGTCTGCGTCACGCCTGCGGGCATCCTCGACCGCGCCGTGGAACTGGCACTGCGCCCTGGCTTCACGCTGGTCACCTATGGCGACATGCTGCGCGTGCCCGGCTCGGTAATGGATTTGCAATCGGCCCGCGCACGTGGAGCCGATGTGCGCATGGTGTACTCGCCACTCGACGCGCTGCGCATTGCCCGCATGAACCCGGAGCGCACCGTTGTCTTTCTCGCCGTTGGCTTTGAGACCACCGCACCGGCAAACGCCATGGCCATCTACCAAGCCGAGCGCGAAGGTCTGCGCAACTTCGCGCTGCTCGCCTCGCATGTGCTCGTGCCTCCGGCCATTCGTGCGCTGCTCAATTCTCCGGATTGCCGCGTGCAGGGCTTCATCGCGCCCGGCCACGTCTGCACCGTCGTTGGCTGCGCAGACTACGAACAACTCGTCCGCGACTTCCGCGTGCCCATCGTTGTCGGCGGTTTTGAGCCGGTCGATCTGATGCAGGCCATCCTGACGCTGATCACACTGCTGGAGGCCGGGCATGCTGGCTTTGCCAATGAATACACGCGCTCCGTCAGCGCACGCGGTAATGTCGAAGCGCAGCGCATCGTCGCCGAGGTCTTCACCGTCGCCGACCAAACTTGGCGCGGCATGGGAGAGATCGTTGGCAGTGGTCTGCGCATTCGGCAACGCTATGCGCACTACGATGCCAGCCGCTTCTTTGCCACAGCGCTCACCGAGCCGCCCGCACCTGCCGTCTGCATCAGCGCGCAGATTCTGCAGGGCCTGCGCAAGCCGACCGACTGCGCGGCCTTCGGCACGACCTGCAAACCAGAGTCGCCCCTAGGCGCTCCCATGGTCTCTACGGAAGGCGCTTGCTCGGCCTACTATCGTTACCGCCGCAGCTCCGTATCCGCTCCAATGGAGGTCGCGCAATGACCACGCTTACCTGCCCGCTTCCCCACATAGAAACGGAAGCTGTCTGCATGGGCCACGGCAGCGGCGGCAGACTCTCTGCAGAACTTTTCCACTCCGTCTTTCAGCCCGCCTTTGGCAATCCGATTCTTGACCAACTCGGCGATCAAGCACTGCTGCATATCGGCGGAGCGCACTTGGCCTTCACCACCGACTCCTACGTGGTGCGTCCGCTCTTTTTTCCCGGCGGCAACATTGGCTCACTCGCCGTGCATGGCACCATCAACGATCTTGCCGTCGGCGGGGCAACGCCTTTGTACCTAAGCGCAGCTTTTATTTTGGAAGAGGGTCTGCCGCTCTCGACACTGCGACAGGTCGTCGCCACCATGCAACACTGCGCTGCGCAAGCGGGCGTGCAGATTGTTACCGGCGACACCAAGGTCGTGGAAAAAGGAAGCTGCGACGGCCTCTTCATCAACACCGCTGGTATCGGCGTGGTTTCAAGTGGTGTGCGCCTGGCTCCGGATCAAGTACAACCCGGCGACGCTGTTTTGCTCAGTGGCCCCATCGGCGACCACGGCATTGCCATCCTCGCCGAGCGTGAAGGCCTGTCTTTTGCCTCCGATATTGCCAGTGACACCGCTCCGCTGCATACACTCTGTGCGGACCTGCTCGCGACCGGCGCGGCCATTCGCTGCATGCGCGACCCGACACGCGGCGGCGTGGCCAGCACCTGCAATGAAATTGCGCAGGCTGCACGCATCGGTATCGTGCTGGAAGAAGCGGCCATCCCTGTACGTCCCGCCGTGCGCGGGGCCTGCGAGCTGCTCGGCCTCGACCCACTCTACATTGCCAATGAAGGCCGCATGGTCGTTTTTGTTGCCGCTGCCGACGCAGACCGTGCGCTTACGGCCCTGCGCGCCCATCCGTTGGGCACGGAGGCTCGGCGCATCGGCACTACAACAGAAAACAATCCCGGCCTTGTCACCATGCGCACCGCCTTTGGAACCGAGCGCATTGTGGATTTGCTCACCAACGACCCGCTGCCAAGGATTTGCTAATATGCACGAGATCGACATCGCCGCACAGATTCTTCGCGCCGGACAAATCGAGGCCGAGCGCTGTCCCGGATCGCGGCTATCTGCCGTCAAAGTACAGATTGGTGTGCTCGCCGGCGTCGACGTGCATGCGCTCCGCTTTGCCTGGGACGTGCTCTCGCAGCAGGAAAACACGGTCCCACCGCGCTTGGAAATTGTCACCGTGCCGCGCCGCAACCTCTGTGAAGACTGTGGCGCAGAGTTCCCATCCGAGGCAACCGAGGCCGTTTGCCCCGTCTGCTCCAGCCGCAAATCCTTTCTGCTTGGCGGCGATGAACTACAACTGGCCTGCGTGGAGGTGGAAGAATGAGCACCGTCATTCCTGCAGAGAAAAAAGTTCTCAGCGAAAATCAACGCATTGCCAACCAACTACGCACCGGCTTCGAGAACAGGAATCAACTCTGTCTGAACCTGATCAGCTCGCCAGGCTCGGGCAAGACCACGCTGCTGGAAACCACGCTCGCTCATCTGCCGCAAACGGATCGTGTGGCTGTGCTCACCGGCGATTTGCAAACAGAAAATGACGCACGCCGACTTGCGGTCTACGGATTTCCGGTGCAGCAAATTGTTACCGGCGGCGTCTGCCACCTGGACGGACGCATGATTGAGCGCGCACTGGCGCAATGGCCGGATGCAGCGCACGATCTGCTCTTGATTGAAAATGTCGGCAACCTTGTCTGCCCCTCCAGCTACGATTTGGGCGAGGCGGCCAAGATCGTTCTGCTCAGCGTGACTGAAGGGGAAGACAAGCCGCTCAAGTATCCCTCCATCTTTGCCAAGGCTGCGCTGCTACTCATTACAAAAATTGACCTGCTTCCCTACGTTCCGCTCGACATGCACGCGATTGAGGCCAACGCGCGCCAAGTCAATCCTTCGATCGAGATCCTCGGCCTTTCCTGTAAAACCGGACAAGGCGTGGGCATGTGGCTGGACTGGCTGGCACGCCGTCGCGCTGCCTTGCTGGAGCCAACCCGCCCCACGGAGACATAGATGCTTACGCGCCGCCGCATTCACGTGGAAGGCGTGGTGCAGGGCGTGGGCTTTCGTCCGCACGTTTATCGCATTGCCACACAAAATCAACTCACCGGCTGGATTTGCAACACGCCGCGCGGCGTCAACTTGGAGGTGCAAGGTGTCAGCGAATCCGTCAGCGCGTTTTTGGATAGCCTGCGCACGCAGCCGCCACCGCTCGCCAGCATCACCGCCATCGCCAGCGAGGAAATTTCCTGCGTGCAGGAAAATGATTTCCGCATCCTGCAGAGCACCTCTGTCGGGGATGCACACACGCTCATCGCACCCGACAGCGCCACCTGCCCCGACTGCCTGCGCGAACTCTTCGACCCACGGGATCGCAGATATGGCTATCCGTTTTTAAACTGCACCCACTGTGGCCCGCGCTTCACCATTCTGCGCACCATTCCATACGATCGCCCCAATACCTCCATGCAGCCCTTTCGCATGTGCGCAGCCTGCCAGGCCGAGTATGACGATCCCGCCAACCGCCGCTTCCACGCCCAGCCCAACGCCTGCTGGCAATGTGGGCCGCAGTTGGCGCTGCTTGATGCCAACGGCAACGCAATCTCCGGCGACCCAATAGAGAAAACCATCGAGCAGCTGCGCGGTGGTGCCATCGTCGCCATCAAAGGCCTCGGCGGTTTTCATCTTGCCGTCGATGCCACGCAGCCAGAGGCCGTGGCTCGCCTGCGGGAGCGCAAGCATCGTTGGGAAAAACCGCTGGCCATTCTGGTCGCCGACGTTGCCGCGGCGGAACGCTTGTGCAACCTTGCGCCCGAAGAGCAAGCGTTGCTGGAATCGCCGCAGCGGCCTATTGTTTTGTTGCCGCGCAAATCCGACACCCCGATTGCTCCCCAAGTCGCACCCGGGACGCCGGAGCTGGGAATTTTTTTGCCCTATACGCCGGTGCAGCATTTGCTTTTGCATTCCGGTGCCTTCGCTGCACTCGTGATGACCAGCGCCAATCGCAGCGAGGAACCCATATGCATCGACAATGCCGAAGCCCTGTATCGACTGCGCTCCATCGCAGATTTTTTCCTGATTCACAACCGCGATATTCTCTTGCGTTGCGATGACTCCATCGTGCGCCGCACGCAACAACGCACAACGCTGCTACGCCGTGCGCGCGGCTTCGTTCCCTTGCCCATTCCACTGGCTTGCGAGCTGCCCAGCGTGCTGGCTGTGGGCGGTGAATTAAAAAATACAATCTGCCTGACGCGCGGACGTGAGGCATTTCTTAGTCAACATATCGGCGATTTGGAAAATCTGGCGGCATACGGATTTTTTGAAGAAACCATCGTACACTTGCAAAACATTTTGAAAATTACGCCACAGGCCATCGCCTGCGATTTACACCCGGAGTATTTCTCCACGCGCTGGGCCTTGCAACAACAATCCCTCCCCGTCTGCACCGTGCAACATCATCACGCGCACCTGGCCGCGTGCATGGCAGAACATGCGCTGACAGAGACAGCGCTTGGCATCGTGCTCGATGGTACGGGATATGGTACTGACGGCAACCTCTGGGGCGGAGAAATTCTGCTTGCCCACGGCACAAAGTTCGAGCGCAAAGCGCATCTCGCCTACACACCCATGCCCGGAGGCACACAGGCCATTCAAGAACCGTGGCGCATGGCAGTTGGTTTCTTGTCGCAGGGGTCAGAGGCCCAATACACCGAAGGCGTGGCGCACCTGCAATCGTTGTACGGGGTCAACACGAGTGCGATTCGCCGCATGATCGACCTGCGCCTGCGCTCCCCACTCTCCTCTGGATGCGGACGACTTTTTGATGCCGTTGCTGCCTTGATCGGCTTGCGCAGCACCGTTCGCTTTGAAGCACAAGCGGCCATCGAACTCGAAGCCATCTGCGCGCAGAGTGCCGACACCGCTGCCTATCCCTTCGAAATTCTTGCGGGCGATCCGCTGCAAATCTCCACGGTTCCTCTCTTCGGTGCGATTCTCGCAGACCTGCGCCAGCACCGCGCTCCCGCCATCATCAGCCGTCGATTTCACTTGGGCCTTGCGCGTGTATGGGCAGATGCCGCAGCATCCATTGCACAAACAGAGGGCAATCCGCCCATCTGCCTGACTGGCGGCTGCTTCCAAAATGTTTTTCTTGCCCATGCACTCGAAGACGAACTCCGACAACGTGGCTTGCGCGTCTATACCCACAGCTTGGTTCCAGCGGGCGACGGAGGCCTAAGCCTGGGACAAGCCTGGATTGCCGCGCAAACCATCCTATCCAAGACAGAGAGGGATGCTTGAGCACACTCACTTCATCGCCGCAACGAATCGCCAACCGCACGGCGATCTATTCCCTGTTTTCACTTTTGACCTGCGTTAATCTGCTGGCCTGGTCGTGGGCCTGGCTGGCCTTTCACACACGCCCCGCGCTGATGGGCACCGCGCTGTTGGCCTGGGTTTTAGGTTTGCGTCATGCACTCGATGCTGACCACTTGGCCGCCATCGACAATGTGGTTCGCAAACAGGTACAGCGTGGCGAACGTCCCTTGGCAACGGGTCTGTTTTTTTCGCTCGGACACTCCACCATTGTTGTGGCGGCCACGGCGGCTATCGCGTTACTTACACTCTCCGCACATCGGCATTGGCATGCACTGCAAACCATTGGCCAAGTGGTGGGGACCGGAGTTTCGAGTCTGTTTCTATTTCTGCTGGCTGCAATGAATCTCGGCATTCTCCAGAATCTGTGGCAACAGATGCTTCGCCTGCGTGCGCAACCATCTTCGCAAACCATTCAGAACGAAGTGCTGCACTTCGAACTGCTCGGTGGCCCGCTGGTGCGCATCTTTGGCCCGGTTTTGCGCCTCACCAGAAAAAGTTGGCACATGTACTTTGTTGGATTTTTATTTGGACTCGGCTTTGACACGGCCTCGGAGGTGGCACTGCTTGTGCTTTCTGCGGCGCAGATCGCGCATGGCATTGGCTTTGCGCAGGTGATGACGTTGCCCGCGCTTTTTACTGCAGGCATGATGCTGCTGGACACTACGGACAGTGTGCTGATGACCCAAGCCTACGGATGGGCCTTGGTGCAGCCGCTGCGCAAGCTCTGGTACAACCTCACCATCACCGCCGCATCCGTGCTGATGGCTGCATTGATTGGTGGTATCGAAATCGCAGGACTGATTGGATATAAATTCGGACTTCACCATGGACTCTGGCACTGGGTGGCGCTGCTGAATGAAAATTTGACTGTATTCGGAGCCTGCGCGCTTGGTGTTTTTCTTTTGTGCTGGGGAGTGTCTGTTGCGCTGTTGCGGCAGCCGCTTGGAAATGTTTTTGGTGCGAAAGGGGGGACTTGAACCCCCACGGGTTGCCCCGCCAGATCCTAAGTCTGGTGCGTCTGCCAATTCCGCCACTTTCGCACAGAGGACACCATCGTCGCAGACACTTTGAGTCTACACGAGGCCCGGCAACCCAGCACGGGGATGGACGCAATCCAAACCCGCACGATACAGTGAAGGCGTCTGCAAAAAAATCTGGAGTTGCCCATGCGTCCTTTCCTTTGTCAAATCCGCCGCGGAGTCTTGTTGTGCGGTGCGCTTTTCTTGGGTGCCGTCCCGCTCTTGGCTCAATCCACCCTCACTGCCGCCACGCCGCCGATGGGCTGGAATAGCTGGAACCACTTTGCCTGGAATGTGACCGAGGCTGATGTGCGCGCCGCCGCGGATGCGATGGCTGCCAACGGTATGCGCGATGCAGGCTACGTCTACGTCAACATTGATGACACCTGGGAGGGCCAGCGCGATGCGCACGGCTTTATCCAGAGCAACAGCCGATTTCCAGACATGAAGGCACTGGCCGATTATGTACACTCCAAAGGCCTCAAACTGGGCATCTATTCCTCGCCTGGCCCGAAGACCTGCGCCGGGTACGAGGGCAGCTATGGCCATGAGGAACAGGATGCAGCGACCTACGCAAAGTGGGGCATTGATTATTTGAAGTACGACCTGTGCAGCTATCGCGACATCATGCAAAAACAAGCGCCCGGCGACGAGCAGCAGCAGTGGAAGATGATGCAGCAGGCCTACGAGAAGATGCACCAAGCGCTGTTAAAGACACACCGGCCTATCGTCTATAGCCTGTGCCAGTATGGCTACAACGCGGTTTGGAATTGGGGGCCTCAGGTGGGCGGCAATCTATGGCGCACCACCGGCGACATCAAGGACACCTGGAACCGCATGACGTTGATCGGCTTTTCGCAGGCAGGTTTAGCCCAGTACGCAGGCCCCGGCCACTGGAATGATCCTGACATGCTGGAAGTGGGCAACGGAGGCATGTCGGATGATGAATATCGCTTGCACATGAGCCTGTGGTCCATGCTGGCCGCGCCACTGTTGGCGGGCAACGATCTCAGCAAGATGACCCCGGCCACGCGCGCAATTTTGCTGAACAAAGAAGTGATCGCTGTCGACCAGGATCCGCTCGGCAAACAAGGCGACCGCGTGAGAGCAACGGGGCCGTTTGAGGTGTGGGCAAAGCCACTTGCGCATGGGCAAAAAGCTGTGGCTCTTTTCAATCGCGGCACCACCGCCTATCCCATCACATTCCATTTGCGCCAGATTGGTTACAGCCATCCGGTACAGGCACGCGATCTGTGGGCGCACAAGGATGTGGGCCGGATTCAGGACTCCTATACTGCGATTGTTCCCAGCCACGGCGTAGTGATGTTGCGCTTGCACCCGTAGCGAGGAGAGACCCCGTATGGCGACGCTCTACAACAAAATTGCGAATCAAAGTCTGGAGCGACTGTCTGCGCTGAGTGATGGAGTCTTCGCCTTTGCCATGACACTGCTGGTGCTGGATCTGCGCCTGCCTGCGGTCTCACGCATACACTCGGAGCGCGATTTAATTCATGCTCTGGCCGGGCTTGCTCCGCAAATTTTGTTGTACCTGATGAGCTTCATCACTCTGGGAATTTTTTGGAATGGCCAGCAGACGCAACTGAACTACCTGGCCCGCAGCGACCGGCATCTGTCGTGGATTCATATTGCGTTTCTCTTTGCAGTCACGCTGGTGCCTTTTTCCACGCGCCTCTTGGCAGCATTCATCGGCTACCGCACGGCGCTGTTGCTTTATTGGCTGGATATTTTCTGGATGGGCGCAGTCCTGTATGCAAGCTGGAAGTATGCCCAGCATGCACTGCTGGTGCGCGACGATGTGCCTGCAGCGGTTTGCGCGGCCATTTGCAAGCGCGTGGTGATCGCGCAGTCGCTTTACGCGCTGGGCGCAGCCGCCTGCGTCTTCAATCCACGCTGGAGCATTGCCATCATCCTCGCCGTGCAGTTGAACTACGCGATTGCACCGCAGTTTTTGCAGCGTTCCCAAGCTTGAGAGGCGCTAAAACTACCAGAGCTTTCCGCTAGACGCATGGGTGTTGACGAGCCGGATATATTCTTTCGACTGAAATTTTTTTCCTGTGGATGCGCCGGACATATACCGCACCTTGCCGAAGATGGGTCGGTCAAACCATGGTCGGTCATGCTTGCCCACGATGGCCCAGGCGATGCCTGCGTAGCCGTTGGGGTCGCGTCCGTCGAGTTCGTAACGGTCGTTGAGCGAGACGGCGTAGGCATATGCCGTGGCCGGGTCGGGCGACCACTCTAAAATTTTCTTGGCCCAATACATGCGTAGATAGTTGTGCATCCAGCCGAAGTCCACCATCTGCCGCTGGGCGGCGT
This sequence comes from Acidobacteriaceae bacterium, assembly GCA_027343585.1. Classification (GTDB taxonomy): domain Bacteria; phylum Acidobacteriota; class Terriglobia; order Terriglobales; family Acidobacteriaceae; genus JAJZCX01. The sequence continues at coordinate 10,825 of DAHWKP010000115.1, read as the reverse complement.
TCCATAGCTCGTCATGGGTTTCGCCGCGCTCCATTTGTTCCAGCGTGTAGAGCCAATCACGCCGGTCGCGTGCGTGTTCGGCCAAACTTTGTCGCGCCCAATTCTCCGCGCACTCTTCCGAATCATAGTGTGGATGGGTGCGCACAAAGTTGATGGCCAGCTCGCGCCAGACGATCAGTTCATTAAAGAAGGCGTCGCGCGCAGAGGCCAGCGCTGGATTTTTTTTTGCAGCGGCATCGACCGCCAGCGCAATCTCCAACGCACCGATATGGCCAAAGTGCAGATAGGGCGATAGACGGCTGGTGCCGTCGGTTTCTGGATGATTGCGTTGGGTTGCGTAATCGGCCAGCAAGTTTTTGACGAAGTATTGCAAGCGCGCCCGCGCGGCATGGGATCCACCGCGAAAGGATTCGACCGGGCCGATGCCGCGGTCCAGATTTTTCCATCCTGCGGTGATGTCGGCTGTGGTGGGGAAGCAGGAGAAATTCTTCGGGCGCGGCCAGGTGTGTTCCGCCTTGAGATTGCGCAGCGGGTGCAGATAGTTGGGCAATTCCCGGTAGAGCCGTGGCCGCAAAATGTACGCTCCATATTGCGCTTTGGGAAACAAGTTGCTGGGGACAATGGCATCGGCATCCACCGTCCAGTAGGGAATGCGCAGCCGCCGCGCGAGGGTTTTTCTCCAACGCTCTGGTTCGCGGCAGGGGTTTTCATCGCCGATCAAGAGCGCTGCATGGACCTCCTCCAGAAATGCTTCCAGCGAATTCTCCGGCGGTCTGCGTACGAAGAAGGCAATGTTGCGCTCGGCCAAGTCGGCTTCAATATCGGGCAAGCCTTGGTTCAGAAAAACGTAGTGCCGTAGATTCGCGCTGGGAAAGTTGGCAATGGCGGCAAAGTAAACCAGCAGTGGCAAACCCAGAGCATTGGCAACTTGGACCGCAACGTCGACGGCAGGATTGTTGAGGCCGCGCTGGGAACGCTGCATCCAGTAGACGACGCATTGGCCTCCGGGCGCTGGCGGGCCGCTACGGCGCACGGTGATGCGCGCATCGTCGGCGATGCGCTGCAAATCTGCGGGTACATGCGCGGACTGCGCAGAGAAAGGCTGCATGGTTCGCGGCATCCAGCGGCTAGAAACGCAACTCGAAGGGAGAAAATCCAATGGTTTTACTGGAGCGCTCCACCCAGAGGAAGATGGGATTTTTGCGGCCCTGTCCGTTAATGCCCACGCCAATGACTACGCCAGAACCATATTGACGGGAGACGAGAATCTGATGGCTATGGATGCGACCGTAATCGCTCGATGGTCCCCAGTCCGATTCAAACTGATGAAAGTCGTAGGGCTTGTAACGGTTGGGATGTTGCTGCCACTGGGGGTCATTATTCCAGAGCGCGTACGCCTGCGTGTAGTTTTGCGATTGCAAAGCGGAGAAGAAGCGATTGACGCGATGCTCCTCTGGCCAATTCCAGAAGTACCAACTGAAAGCGGCAATGATGGGGATGGCAATGAGGATTCCCACCAGAATATTGCGGCGCAATTTCGCCTTGCGCGCATCGTACGGCTTGGCGTCCATCAAGGTCATCATGGCGACTCCTATTGTAGTATGGGCGCGATGGATTCGGAGCACGACGCATGAGTGCCGCGACTATGGTTACTCCTGACGCAACTCAACGGCATCGACCAATGCGTAGTTTTCAACGGGGACAAAGGAGACAATGATTTTCCCCTGAGCGTTTGGCTCCAAGCCGTGGAAGGTTTTTTGCAGAGCGTGCGCAGGACCAGCCTCTTTGGCAATATCCAAATTGCGGATTAACGCGACGCCATTGCAATACACATCAAAGACGCGCTTGTTGGACGGGTCATTTTTGTCTGCGCTGACGCCAAAGTATTTTTCTGAGAAATGCAGGGTGAGCGCATATTTGCCGTGGTCTGCGGGCAAGGCATAGCTGAAGTTGCCATAGCGCTCGCCGGCATAGAGGCCGGGATCGTCAGTGCCGTTAATGACAACATTGTCTGCGGCCAAACGTCCTCCGCTGAAGTAGCGGTCCGGGAACCATTGGTTGCCGTTGCGGTCGGTGTAAAAGTTGTCCTGTGCGACCATGCGCAGCGTATGCAATCGTCCGGGGATTCCGGGAATGATCTCAATGGCATTGACCATCGGCGAGCCAATCACGCCCAAAAAGTTGAGATGGAGAAAGCCATCTGACGCAGGATGCACATTGCGAAAGATGCGAATGTCGGCGGTATCGGTACCGGCATCTGTAACAATGTCAAATTGATTCAAGAGCGGAGAGCCATTGAGCTGGACATTAAAGACGCGACTGTTTTCTCCGCCGCCCAGGGTATGCGTAGGCCCATAGGTAGTTTCGGCGAAGTAGAGATGCAGCTCATAGGTTCCCGGCTGCAGAGGGATATTGTAGGCAAACGTGCCGGAGCGAAACGTAAAGAAGAGATGCGGATCCCGCGTGCCTACGATATACCGCGCTGGGACCTCACTGGCAGCACCCCCGACAAAATCACGGTCACCCAACCAGACGTTACCATCCTCATCTCGATACATGGGGCGCGGGTACCCACAGCGAATGCGCACCGTGTCTGGCACCGGTGCTGGAGCAGCGGCTTTCGACAAAAGGGCTTTGGAAGATTTTGACGTCACGGGTGCACGATGATGCAGCGTCCAATAGAGTGCCCCCCCAGCGATGAAAACGCATACGGTCAGTACTGCTGCACTCCATCCAAAGAGTTGCCAGCGCCTACGGAACAAGCGCGCCGCCCCGTCAATAGGGGTTTGCGGCAGCGCCTCGACGGTCCGGGCGACAAACTCAGGCAGATATTTGCCCGTGGTGAGGATAATTTCCAGCCTCTGTGCCGCGCCTTCTTTGGCGTAATACTCCCGCAGTTTTTTTCTGAGTCGAAAGATTTCAACACGAACGATGGAGTCCGAGGCCGGATCAAAGGAATCCGGACGATGAAAGACGTCCACGGCGATGGAGTATTCTTTGATTTCGTCGGAGGTTTTGTCGAAATATTTGTTGCAGACATATTCCAACAGTCTGCCGAGGCGGGGGCTTTTCTGAAAAGTTTTGGAAGCAAGCACCGCCCGCAACGTGGCACGTTGCTCTAGGAAGTCATCCTTGCCGGGATCGATATCTGGATCCGGGGTCGTCATATTGAAGCCATCTATCTCTCATGCTATCCACAAAGCTTGCCTCCCACCGACTGCGGCGAGGGAGATCCCAGCAAAGCGGACTGGTTTTCTACGTGTGCGAACTGGGAATCAGCAGAAGCAACCTTTGCATTCCGTGGATCAACGAAGGCCTTCAGTAGCGGAATTTCAGGCTGCAAACTGCGCATCGTTGCAGGTAAATTCTCGCCTCCACAAATGATTACCCTGTTACCGATCAATAAAAGACATCTTTAGAATCAAGCCGATAGAAATGTAACATTTCTAAATCCAGAGAGCAACCCTGTTGTAACGGGATTTACGTTGCTAAGGATTCCTTCACGGCACTATAAACCAGCAGCGCTCCAAAAAGCTGAATCCGCAAGAAACGAAGGGCAATCACTTTGACAAGCAAACCAGTAACCCCACTTCTAGGAAGTATGCACCGTGCCGCGCGCAAGATTCTGCTCTGTGCAGGAATCTGCAGCGGCTTGATGGTCAGCGCGATCGCGCAGACCGTGACCGTTGGCGCCGGAAGTTATACAACCACGCTACCTGCGGGCGTCCATGTACCGCAGAGCCAAATTTATAACACAATGTCCGGGCCGATCATGACGCACAAGTTCTGGACGGCAAAGAACTGGTTTGCCACGAACTTGACCAGCAGTGGCGGGCCGTACAACATGGTTCCGCACCCGCTGGCCGTGCAAACGACCCCGTCAGGGTTGATGCTGGGCTTTGATGCAACGATCACGCAATATGGCAGCCCGGCGACAGCTTTTTATCAATCCGATGAAGACGATCTGACTTTGGGCGTGGCCGGCCTGAATGCCACCAGCGTCCCCGTAAGCGGAGCCACGGATTGGACGGTGGACTTTAACTTTGGCCCGATCACTACGCGCGTGGGCCGCGGCATGCCGTTCGTATACGCCTTTACCAACGGATCAAATCCGACGGTAACGTTTTCCGGACAGCCAACGGTCTTTGCCAACAATGGCAACATACTCGGCGTAAGCATTGCCAACAACAATTATGGGCTATTTTGCCCCACTGGTGGCACCTGGAGCGGCGTGGGCGGAACGGTGCTGACGTGTAACTTGCCCAGCGGCCATAATTACTTTTCTCTGGCGTTGTTGCCCAACCAGGCCGCATTGAGCACCTATGCACAATACGCATTCTCCTTCCCCACCAACACACAGGTGAGCTGGAATTACAACCAGAGCAGCAGCCAGGTAACGACGACCTACACCGTAACCACCCAGGCCGAGGAAGGCACGCAGACAGGCACTTTGATGGCTCTATACCCGCATCAATATGTCTCGCTACAGGGAACCATCAACACCAGCTACACCTACCCCAGCCCGGTGGGAACCTTGGAAGTGGAAGAGGGCACGTCGTTTACAACGGTCAACACCTATCCCGGTGTAATTCCGTTTTTGCCGCCTACGGGCAACTACGACACCGCCACCATGCAAAGCGATCTGAATAGCGTGGCCACGGAGACCAACCAATACAACATCACAGGCACGGACACGTATGACGTGGGCAAAGACTTGGCTCGCGTTGCACATCTGCTTCCCATTGCCAGCGCAGTTGGAGATACGGCCGATTTCAACAGCCTGGAGACCAGCTTGGAAGGCGAGCTGCAGAATTGGTACAACGGCCCGGCCAATAACCAGACCACGAACGTCTTTTATTACGACAAAACCTGGGGAACGCTGATCGGTTACCCCTCTGCCTACGGAAGCGCCTCGACGCTCAACGACCATCACTTCCACTACGGCTACTGGATTCATGCGTCGGCAATCCTGGGACTCTTCAACCCCTCTTGGATCCAAACCAGCAGCTGGGGCGGCATGGTGAACATGCTGGCGCGCGACATCGCCACCCCGGTACGCAATGACACCATGTTCCCGTTTCTGCGTCACTTTGACGTCTATGCCGGGCACTCATGGGCATCCGGGCAGGCTCCGTTTGGCGATGGCGTCAATGAAGAGTCCAGCTCGGAGGCCGTCAATGCGTGGACGGGCTTGATTCTGTATGCAACGGAGACGGGCAACACGCAACTGCGCGATGCCGCCATCTGGATGTATACGCTGGAAACCAATTCCGTATTTGATTACTGGTTCAATGACGGCCCCATTGCGACCTTCCCCTCCGGATTCCCGCGTGTTGCCATTGCCAACATCTTTGACGACAAGGGCGATACCGGCACATGGTTCAGCGGACAGATCGAAATGGAACATGGCATTGAATTTCTGCCATTCCATGGCGGCTCCCTGTACTTGGGGCGCGACCCAGCCTATGTGCAAAAGAATTTGGCCGAGGTAACCAGCTTCGATGCCAACGCATTTTCCCCCAGCAGCACCAACTGGCCGGACTTGATGGAAGAGTATGAAGCCTTCTATGACCCCACCACGGCCATTTCTCAATGGACCAACACCAGCTTTGTTTTCGACGGAGAGAGCAAGGCGCACCAGTACTACTGGCTGCAGAACTTGCAAACATTAGGGCAGGTGGATGAGAGCGTAACAGCGGATACCCCGCTCTATGCCGTGTTCAACAACAATGGATCGTTGACCCACGTTGCCTACAACACGACCACATCCAGCGCAACGGTAACCTTCTCGGATGGGACCGTCTTCAGTGTTCCAGCGGGAACACTGATGTCAGAAAAAGGAACGCTAACGACCGGCCCGGGAACCACCAGTGGGACCAGTGGCAGCGGCGGTGGCGGCAGCACCGAAGCTCCATTCGGCGGCACGCCTGCGACGATTGCGGGCACGGTGATGGCCGAAAACTACGACACGGGTGGCCAAGGGGTTGCCTACAACGTAGCCTCAATCAACGGGTCGGATAATGCCTATCGCTCCGATGGCGTCGATCTGGAATTGTCCTCAGCTCCTGCAACCGGCAACGATATTGGCTGGACGGCTGCTGGACAGTGGTTCCGGTATACGGTCAACGTGTCCACGGCAGGAACCTACACGGTCTCCTTCTTGGTTGCTGGCGGCGGCGGAGCTGCAGTGGCCGATGCCTTCCATCTCTCCAACGCGGCGGGAACGAATCTGACGGGAGCCGTCGCGGTTCCCAACACGGGCGGCTGGCAAGCCTGGACGACGGTGACGGCTTCTGTAACCCTGCCCGCAGGCGTACAGACGCTGACGCTGAATCAGGATGCTGGCGGCTGGAACATCAACTCGATGACCTTTGCGGCAGTGGCACCAAACTGCAGCTCCGCACCGAGCGCACCGACAGGACTTGCCGCCTCTGGTACCAGCAGCAGCGGAACGAGCCTAACTTGGACGGCCGACACGGCTCCATCCAACTGCTCGATCAGCAGCTACACGGTGCTTGAGAATGGCAGCTCGGTGGGAACGGCAACGGGGACTTCGTTTGCCGTAACTGGACTCTCGGCTTCCACCACCTACAGCTTTACCGTGGAAGCAACCGATGCCGCTGGCACTTCGCCCGCGAGTTCGGTTCTGACCGTAACCACGCCTGCGGCTAGCAGCACCGAGGCTCCGTATGGCGGCACGCCTGCTGCGATTGCGGGCACGGTGATGGCGGAGAACTACGACACGGGAGGCCAGGGAGTTGCCTACAACGTGACCTCGATCAACGGGTCGGATAATGCCTATCGCTCCGATGGCGTCGATCTGGAATTGTCCTCAGCTCCTGCAACCGGCAACGATATTGGCTGGACGGCTGCCGGACAGTGGTTCCGGTACACCGTCAACGTCGCCACGTCTGGGACGTACACGGTCACCTTCCTGGTCTCCGATGGCAGCGGCGCTGCAGTTGCCGATGCCTTCCATCTCTCCAACGCGGCGGGAACCAATCTGAGCGGCGCGGTTGCCGTTCCCAACACCGGCGGCTGGCAAACGTGGACAACCGTGACGGCGACCGTCACATTGCCCGCAGGGGTGCAGACGCTGACACTCAATCAGGATGCAGCAGGCTGGAACATCAACTCCATGGCCTTTGCGTTGAATAGCGGCAGCAGCGCCTACAACGTAAATGGCATCTACACCGACGGCACTTCGTTCACGACCGGCGGATTGGACAACGACGGCTACGCCTACTCTTCCAGCCAGCTGGGCACGACGCTCTCCTGGAGTGGTTCCACCTTCACCTTCGGCACGCCGAACGTGCCGGATGTCTACAGCAGTGAGACGATCCCGCTAACTTCGGGTCAGTACAGCACGTTGCAGTTGCTGGCGACGGGCGTCAACGGGGATCAGGCTTCGCAGACGTTCACCGTCACATACACCGACGGCACGACTACGACGATTACCCAGAGCCTGAGCGACTGGTTCACCCCGCAAAGCTACACGGGCGAATCGATCGTGAAGACGATGACCTATCGCGATACGAGTGCGGGCACGACGAGTTCCGGATCTCCCAATCTCTACGGGTACTCGTTCTCGATCAACAGTGCAAAGACCGTGCAGAGCCTCACATTGCCCAACAACAGGAATGTGGTTGTACTGGCCTACGCACTGGTGGCACCGGCGTCCAGTACGACCTCTGGATCGACGTCCATCAGCGCCGGCGGGCCTGCTTCTGGCTCCTTCGTCGCCGACACGGATTACAGCGGCGGGACGACGGCTTCCACCACGGCAACCATCGACACATCGTTGATCTCCGCACCGGTACCGCCGCAATCCGTCTTCCAGAATGAACGGCAGGGAGTGGTCACGTACACACTTCCCGGGTTCACGCCGGGGGCAGCAGTGGCTCTGAATCTGTACTTTGCCGAAATCAACAATACAGCGGCAGGGCAACGGCAGTTCAACGTCATCATCAACGGCAACACGGTATTGACGAATTTTGATATTTTCGCCAATACCGGAGCTGCAAACAAGGCCATCCAACAGAACTTCTCTGCGACGGCCAACAGCAGTGGTCAGGTAATCATCCAGCTTACGACCGGTAGCGCAGGGCAGCCGCAAATCTGCGGCATCACTGCCACCGGAGCGTAGGCCGCAAGGAAGCACAGGGCCAGGGCACAGGTCTGCATCCACAAGGTGCAGGCTTGGCTCTGGCCCCATTTTTTTTTGCGGAAACACCCGACAACTTGCCGACAAACTTCTCCATCGCTTGGTGCGGATTGCTGCATGTCTCCGCCTGAAGATTCCTGCAGAAAGCAGACGGCCACGCTTACAATTCAGCTTTACAACTTCTCGCCAGACGCGGGCAATACCCAAGGAGACCCATGCAGCCATACAACCGCAACTGTCAACAGAGGTTTCCATGGAGAATCAAGGCCTGCGGTGCAACGTTGCTGCTTCTTTGCTGCACGGCAACAGCTTTGCCCGCAGCCGCAAACGCAACGCCAGATTTTGGTCCGAATGTACTGCTGATTCGTCCCGATCTTCCAGCGCAGGAGATGCAGCAAAAGATCGACCATATCTACGCGCTGCAACAACACAATGAATTTGGGGCCCAGCGAACGGCAATCCTATTTTTGCCGGGGACGTACCACGTAAATGTTCCCCTTGGGTACTACACCGAGGTGTTGGGTCTGGGAGCCTCTCCCGATGCCGTACAGATCACCGGAGCGGTACACGCCGATGCCAGCCTGGACAACAACAATGCGACGACAACCTTCTGGAGAGCGGCTGCGGGACTTTCAGTGCAGCCAACGGGTGGGACAATGCAATGGGCGGTTTCGCAAGGAGCACCCTTGCGCCGAATGCACATTCGCGGCGACCTGGTACTCAACCAACACAATGGCTGGGCCAGTGGCGGATGGATGGCAGATGATCGAGTGGATGGCTCGGTGAACTCTGGAACGCAGCAGCAGTGGATTGCGCGCAATAGTGCTTGGAAGCAATGGAACGGATCGAACTGGAACATGGTCTTTGTTGGGGATCTGCATGCTCCAAGGGGATCGTGGCCGAAGCCTGCGTACACAAGCGTTGCCACCACGCCGGTGGTTCGCGAAAAACCATTTTTGGAGATCAATGGTGCTGGGCAATATGAAGTCTGCGTGCCTGCACTGCGCCATAACAGCGCAGGCATCTCTTGGAAAGCAGGCACTACGCCGGGGCGCAGGATTCCATTGAGTCACTTTTATTTGGCGCAGGCTGGGCGCGATACGGCGGCAAGCATCAATGCACAGTTGGCACAGGGCAAAGACCTGCTATTCACGCCGGGGATCTACAAGCTGACAGACGCGATCCACGTGGAACGCGCGGGCACGGTCGTGCTGGGTTTGGGATTCGCCACTTTGCAACCCATGCGCGGAGCGCCAGCCCTGACAACAGCGGATGTGGATGGCATTACCATCGCTGGCATTCTTGTCGATGCAGGCCCGCATCTTTCTCCCGTGCTGCTGCAAGTGGGGCCGGATGGAAGCAGTACGCGACACATCAACAATCCCATCGTGTTGCACGATGTATTTTTTCGTGTGGGCGGGGCCGGGGCTGCGCGAGCTGGGATCAACTTAAAAATCAACAGCGCGGACACGATTGTTGATCACACATGGATTTGGCGCGCAGACCATGGCAGAGGAATCGGCTGGCAGAGCAATCCGAGTAAAAATGGCTTGGTGGTCCAGGGCAGCCATGTGACGATCTACGGATTATTCGTGGAGCACCATCAGCAATATCAAGTTCTTTGGAATGGCAATGCTGGGCGGACGTATTTCTATCAATCCGAAATCCCCTATGATCCTCCGAACCAAGCCGCGTATCGTAGCGCACCGAACACAAAGGGCTGGGCATCGTACAAAGTAGCCGACTCCGTCATTGACCATGCTGCATGGGGACTGGGAATTTATAGTGTCTTTACGAATTCAGGAGTCGATTTGGGCGATGCCATCGAGACTCAAACCGGTGCCCATATCTGCATGCGGGACATGATCACGGTGGCATTGGGCAATCATGGAGGCATTGATCATGTTGTGGATGCCGTGGGCGGATCTACATCGATTCAGCCGCGGAGAAATCCCACCGTGCAAAGCTATCCATGCAAGCGGTAAAATGCAGCCCGACGGCTGCCGCCGCCAAGGATGTGTGATGAAAAAAAATCTGTGCCCCGCTTTGCTCCTCGCTTTGGGGTCCTTGCTGCACGCACAAAGCGTTCCTGTTGTCCGCCCGCAGATCACCGGCATCTCCCATGTGGGCCTAGTGGCGCAAAGTCTGCGCGCCGATGAAAAATTTTACGATCAAATGCTCGGCTGGTCGGCAGCGCCTTCACTGGAATCCCCCGGCGGCCTGCGTTTTTACGGCACAGCAAAGCAGTGGGTGGATGTTGCACCCGCGACCAGGCCTTCGGATCCGCCTTTCAACCACATCGCTTTTGCCACCACGAACGCCGAGCAGATGCGCCGCTACCTGGCCGCACACGGCGTTCCTGTGCCAGCGTCACTTACACATTGGAAGGATGGTAGCCTCAGTTTTCGCGTACACGACCCGGAAGGCAATCTGGTCGAGTTCCTCCAAGCTGGCACGAAGCCAACGCACCTCGTCTCCAATCCCCGCTCCATCAGCTCGCGCATCATTCATGCGGGCTTCGTGGTGCATAGCGCGCCCGCAGAGGATGCCTTCTATCGCAAGCTGCTCGGCTTTCGTCTGTACTGGACGGGCGGGATGCACGATGGCGTGACGGATTTCTTCTCACTCCAGGTGCCGAACGGCACCGATTGGATCGAGTAC
>DAHWKP010000111.1:0-3918 GCA_027343585.1 Acidobacteriaceae bacterium | reverse complement strand
CGCCTGCGTGCATGGCGTGCAACAAACCACGCGCAAAGTCATCCTTGTGCAACACTTGGTTGCCGTGCAGACAGCGAATGCGGTTGACCAGCGCATCGACGGCGGGGTTGTCCAAGCGGCGGATAACCATGCGCATGGGATGACCGGCAAGCGAATGAAAGAAACTGCTCAGCTCCCACGCGCCCAAGTGTCCAGTGAGCACGAGCACGCCGCGTCCGCGCGCTTTGGCGGCTTGATAGTGCTCCAGCCCTTCATAGCGAATGGAGTTGCTAGCCTCTGGCAGTGTGAGACGGGGCATGTGGCAGAACTCCGCCAACTGCCATCCGAGAGAGCGATACATGCCGCGCAAAATATCGTTGCGCTCGCGCAGCGATTTTTCCGGGAAGGCTAGTTGTAGATTGCGCAGGCCGATGCGCCGCAGCCGTGGCAGCACGTGATAGGCAATGGCTCCAATGCACGCGCCGATGCTGCGCGCAAGTGTGCGCCCTGGCAGACCCAGCAGGTGGATTAGGCCCCAAGTTGTGGCGTATTCCAGCCGTTGGCGCAGCGTGAGAATTGGGTGTTCTGTCTGCACGATGTCTCTTGGGTATCGTACTGGAAAAGGGGAGGCCCTGGCTTCCAAATCAAAGGCCCCGCGCGTGCGGGGCCTTTTCTCGAGTGCAGCAACTGCTCAATTGCTGAAGAGTAAAATTCCGGTTGTGCGCTCTTCGCCTTCTTTGAGTACGGGCCGGTAGAAGAGCTGGTTGTTGTCCAGATAGACCTCCAAAAAAGCAGGTCGATCAGTGATATTGCCTGCGATCAACGCCTCAGAGAGAGGATCTTCCACGTAGCGTTGCAACGCGCGGCGCAAGGGACGCGCACCGTAGGAGCGATCGACCATCGTGCGCTCCAGAATCCACTTCTTCGCTTCTTCCGTCACAGAGAGCGTGATGGCCTTCTGTGCCAGATTGACGTTCAACTGTTGCACCAGTAGTTCGAGAATCTGGATCAGGTCAGCATCCGTAAGCGCTTGGAAGAGGATGATCTCATCCAAGCGGTTCAGGAACTCTGGATTGAACGTGCGCTTCACTTCACCCTTGACCAGCTCCTCAACTTTTTCGGCGACCAGATCGTCTCGGTCAGACTGGAAACCCAGCCCCTGCCGCTTCTGCAGGTGGCGCGCGCCAATGTTTGAGGTCATGATCAAAATCGTGTTTTTGAAGTCCACCGTGTTTCCGAGGCCGTCAGTTAACTGTCCGTCTTCAAAAACCTGCAACAGGATGTTGAAGACATCCGGGTGCGCCTTCTCGATTTCGTCGAGCAGCACAATGGAGTACGGCGAACGTCGGACGCGCTCGGTTAACTGTCCACCTTCCTCGTAGCCCACGTATCCTGGAGGCGAGCCGATGAGCTTCGAGACCGAGTGCTTCTCCATAAACTCCGACATGTCGAAGCGAATGAGCGCCTTCTCGCTGCCAAAGAGAAATTGCGCCAGCGTGCGCGCCATCTCGGTTTTGCCCACGCCGGTTGGTCCCAGGAACAGGAAGGAGCCGATGGGCCGCGCTGGAGACTTCAAGCCCGCGCGCGAGCGCCGAATGGCACGCGACAGCGCAGAGATGGCCTTCTCCTGCGAGATGATGCGCCTGTGCAGTTCCTCTTCCACACGCAGCAGTTTTTGCGTCTCTTCTTCCTTAATAGAAGTGACCGGAACGCCTGTCCAGCGGCTCACGACATCCTCAATGTCTTCGCGCGAGACGATGCCTGCAGAAGAATCGTCGAGGTGGTATTTATCGCGCAGCGCGCGTAGGTTCTCGCGCTCCTTGCGTTCCTCGTCGGAATAGAAGCGTGCTTTTTCGAACTCGTGATTCGCAATGGCATTCTCCATGCGATGCACGATGAACTTGATACGCTTCTGCACTTCGGTGATCTCTTCTGGCAGCGAGGTCTGGCGCAGTTTGACACGCGCGCCTGCTTCGTCAATCAGGTCGATGGCTTTATCGGGCAGAAAACGGTCGGGGATATAGCGATTCGAATGATTCACGGAAAAAAGAATCGCATCATCGGTGTAGCTGACCGCGTGGAATTTCTCATAGCGATCTTTAATCCCCATGATGATCTTGATCGCGTCCTCTTCGTTGGGCGGTGGAACCTTGACGGCCTGAAATCTCCGTTCGAGCGAGCGATCTTTCTCGATCGATTTCCGATACTCGGCAGGCGTGGTGGCTCCAATGCACTGGATTTCACCACGCGAGAGAGCAGGCTTCAAAATGTTGGCCGCGTCGAGGGAACCCTCGGCAGAGCCAGCGCCAACCAACGTGTGCAACTCATCGATGAAGATGATGCAGTTTTGATTTTCGACCAGCTCTTTCATGATCGTTTTGAGCCGCTCTTCAAACTGGCCGCGATATTTTGTGCCTGCCACAATCAGCGACAGGTCGAGGCCGAGTACGCGCTTGTCCGCAAGAAAGGTGGGCACGTCGCCGTCGGCAATCTTCTGCGCGAGGCCTTCGACAATGGCCGTCTTTCCCACGCCTGGCTCACCGATGAGCACGGGGTTGTTCTTCGTGCGGCGGCACAGAATTTGAATGACACGCTCCAACTCCTGATCGCGGCCCACCAGTGGATCCAATTGGTTGTCGAGTGCGGCCTGCGTCAGGTCACGGGAAAACTCAGCCAGTGTGCTGGATTCACGGTTGCGCTGTGCCTGCGGTGCGCGCTCCTGCGTGGTGCGCGCCAACTCCTCGCGCACGGTCGACAGGCGCAGTCCGCGTTCCTGCAGAATCTCTGCAGCAAAACATTTTTCCTCGCGCAGCAAACCGAGCAACAGGTGCTCCGTTCCGATGTGCTTGTTCGAGAGCCGTTCCGCTTCTTCCGCAGCGTAGGCTAGCACGCGCTTGCATTCGTTGGAGAGCGGCAGATCGACGGAGGTGGAAACCTTTTCGCGGATCGTGGTGTGGCTTTCGATTTGTTTGCGGATCGACTCCACAGATGCGTGCGAGCGCAAAAAGCGATTGCTCAGAGCCTTGTCTTCCCGCAACAGGCCCAGCAGCAAGTGCTCCGTCTCAATGTAGGGAGAACCAAACTGGCTGGCTTCATATCGTGCAAAAAAGATGACGCGGCGTGCTTTTTCTGTATAGCGTTCGAACATATCTTTCTCCCGTGTTGTGCCTTCCAGCGAACTGGAAAGCGTGGTTCGAACTTACCGATTAGACTCCGTTGCGTGCGAGATGGATGCAAACGTACTTACATGCGCCCCGTACACTCCTCCAGCCTGCCCTGATGCAGCCGAAGACTGCGGCCACAACGTCGCGCGAAATCAACGTTATGGGTAACAAGAATGGATGTGAGCCGATGCTGTCTGTGCAGCGCTTCCATCTGCGCAAAGACGGCCTCGGCCGTGCGGTTGTCCAAATTGCCTGTGGGTTCATCGGCCAGCAGGAGTCGCGGCTCCGTGACCAGTGCGCGCGCCAGTGAAACACGTTGTTGCTCGCCGCCAGAGAGTTCGCCAGCGCGATGGTGCAGCCGCTGCTCCAAGCCCACACGGCGTAGCCACGTCTCTGCCTGGGCAAAGGCGTGGGCGCGCGGTGTTTCGCGGGCCAACAGCGGCATGGCGGCATTTTCCAATGCGGTAAACTCCGGCAGCAGATAGTGCATCTGCCATACGTAGCCGATTTCGCGATTACGAAATTGGGCGGCCTGGCTGGCGCTCAGCTCTCCGATGCAAGTTGAGGCGCAGTATACGTGACCGCTGGTTGCGGTATCAAGCGCGGCAAGAATATGCAGCAGCGTGCTTTTGCCCGCGCCCGATTCGCCCAAGATGGCCACCATCTCGCCCGTCTGCACGGTCAGATTGAGATCGTCGAAGAGCACTAGGGTGCTGGGGCCTGTGCGGTACTCCTTGCGGAGATGTTCCACACGCAGCAGAGGCTCATCCGCTGG
>DAHWKP010000106.1:0-9067 GCA_027343585.1 Acidobacteriaceae bacterium | reverse complement strand
CCTGCCCTGCAGAAATGCAGCCCGAGGCCTACCAGCGCACGCTGCGCGCACGCGCCTTTGACGTGGCCCGCTATCTACTGCCGCTGGCCACCAACACCTCTCTCGGCCAGATCGTCAACGCACGCACGCTGGAAACCCAGGTCTCACGCCTGCTTACACACTCCCACGCCGAGGTGCGCAGCCTCGGCACGCGCCTGCGCGAGGCCGCAGCCAGCCCTGCGTGGAATGTGCAGCACGCTGCGCTGGAAGCACTGCACACCAAGATTGCCGCACTCGATCCCGCGCTTGGCGAAGAGGCCGCCGCGCTGCTGTTGCGCGAGGTGAAGACCGCGCCCACATTGGTCAAATACGCTGCACCCGTCGAGTACGCCCAACAAACACAGATTGCCATGGCGCAGGCTGCCAGCGAATTGCTCGCAAGCGTGGCCATTGAACCGGCCCCGCTCGTCGATCTCGTCGAGAACACCGGCAGCCACGCAGAGGCGCTGGAAATCGACATCCTCGCCACGTTGCTCTACGGCGCGTCGCACCATCCGTACCGGCAGGTGCTCCATCACGTAGCCGCGCTGAACAGCGCTCGACGCGCAGAATTACTTGAACTCGGCACGCGCCATCGCGGACGCCACGATGAGATGCTGCGCGCCTTCGCCGCCGGGGCCGCGCTGCGCTTTGATATTTGCATGGACATCGGCGGCTTCCGCGACATGCACCGCCACCGGCGCTGCATCCAAACCGTACAATCCTTCACCAGCGCGCACGGCTTCGACACACCAGAGATGCTGCCCAACGTAGCCCTGCCCTCCGCGCTACAAGCGGAGTACGCTTCTGCGCTGCAAGCCGCGCACGCCGCCGTCAGCCATCTGGCGCAGGCATCCATTCCGGAAGCCAACTCGACTGCGCAATATCTGCTGCCGCTCGGCACACGCTGTCGCGCGCTCTTCAAAATGGACTTCGCCGAAGCTGCCTACATCGCCGAATTGCGCAGCGCCCCTCAAGGACACATCTCCTACCGCCGCGTGGCTTGGGAGATGTACCAGGCGCTAGCCAAAACGCATCCCACACTCGCCCGCTCCATCCGCGTCACAGACATTCATGCGCCCGTCGATCCACTGCAGCGCTGATTTTTTGTAGCGGATATTTTTACGAAATGCGCAGAGGAAATACCGCAGTCATCCTTCGCCGCGTTTGCGCAGGGTGAGAAATCCTGCAATCCAGCGCTCGCCCCGCCCTACGCGCGAAACTGCGCCAGTTGTTCTTCCCGCGGCGGTCGGGTGAATGCGCTGACCACCACCAGACACAACACCGCAGCCAGCAATGCAGGAAACAGCGCCTCACGCTGCGCCAAAACCGTCGGCAGATGCCGATGCACAAACTCCGCATCCCAAAAAACAGTCACCAGTGTACCTGCGGCAATCGCGCTCACCGCGCCCGCTGCTGTCGCCCGCTTGGAGAAAAACGCCGCCAGAATCACCGGCGTCAGCGCGGCAGCGTACACCGTGTACGCATAGAGCGACTTCTCCAGTATCGACTGCGTGTACGCCGCCTGCACCAGCGTCCACACGCCCAGCGCCACAATCGCCACGCGTGAAACCAGCAACACGCTCTTGTTGCTCGCCTGCGGATGAACGTAGCGCAGGTACACATCATTCACCAGATTCGTCGCCGGAGAAAACAAATAATTGTTCGCCGTTGAGATCACCTTGGCAAAGACCGCGCCCAGCAGCAGCGCGCCCAGCACTGCGGGCAAGCCGTGCCGCGCCGTGTAGGCGATGATCTCGCGCGGATTCTGCTGCGCCTCGCCCGTGGGATACAGAGCCGAGCCGATCACCGCGATGGCTACGATCACCGTCTCCAGAAACACCGTGCCGATCACCCAGCCCACCACGGCCTGCCGCGCTGCCTTCTCTGACTTGGCAGAAAAGAATTTCTGATACATCGATTGATTGCCCAGCAACAAAAGCAACGTGGGCAGAAAAAACTCCATCGCACGCACCCAGGTGATGGAACCGAGCGCCTGAAAATGCGATGCGGGTAGCGTCCGGTGCAATCCTGCCCAGCCTCCGGCGCGATGCAGCAGCAGGGGCGTGGCCACAATGCAGATGCCCGTCACCAGCAGCCCAATCGCCACATCCATGTACGCAACCGAAGACATACCGGCCAGCGCGGTAAACACCACCACAAAGACCGCCACCAGCACCATGCCCTGCGTGCTGCTCACCGTGGCCGGAAAAATTAAGTGGAGAATGTCACCGCCGCCGCGCAGTTGATAGCTGGCGATGCCGGTGTAGGCAAACAGAATCGCCACCACGCCCAGCAGCCGCGCCGTTTGGTTGTAGCGCGCCTCGAGCAGGTCGGGAATCGTGTACTGAGCAAAGCGGCGCGCGCGCGGCGCCAGCACGTAGATCAGCCCCAGCCCCGCCCATCCGCCCGCAGAAAGCCACAGCGCAGAAAAGCCGTTGATGTACGCATTCTCCGCACCGGCGAATAGCGATCCCGCGCCAATCCAGGAGCTGAGCAGTGTAAAGATCAGCACGCCGGTCGGCAGCGAACGGCCGGCCAGCAGATAATCCGCGCGCGTCTTTACCGTGTGCAATCGCGCCAAAGAAACCACCAGCAGCACCAGCACCACAGCGGCCAGCACTCCGGCATACAAGTAGTTCATGCGCTCATCTTATATGGACAGCGATTGCAGCACGGCCAGCACCTGCTCCGCCGTGCGTCCGGCAATCACCACACGCTTGTTGCGTCCGTGCTCGCCGCTGGCCAGCGTGACCGCGCCGCGTGGAACCGAAAACATCTCCGCGAAAAAACGGATCAAGGCCTCGTTGGCGCGACCCTCCACTGGAGGAGCCTGCACGGCCACGCGCAGTACATCGCCCATCACGCCTTGCACCGCCGTGCGCCGGGCGCGCGGCTGCACGCGCACCAGAAATGCCGCGCCCTGCGGCGTCTCGCGCACGGCAATCATGGCGCAGGCTGCGCAGCGCGCGCACCAAAAATCGCCGTGCCGATGCGCACACACGTTGCGCCTTCAGCAATTGCCACGGCGTAGTCGTGCGACATGCCCATGGAAAGTTCATCGAATTGCAATTGAGGATGCCGCTGCGCCAAAGCATCGCGCAGCCTTCGCAAGCGCTGGAAGTAGGGACGCGCCGCTTCGGAATCTTCAAAGTACGGCGGCACCATCATCAACCCGCGCACGCGCAGATGCGTCCAGTCCGGTGCTCGCTCCAGCACCTCGGCCAACTCCGACCCATCCGGGGCCAAGCCGTGCTTGGCCGCCTCATCGCTGAGTTTGATCTCCAACAGAATGGGCAGCACCTTGCCCGCTGCCGATGCCGCGCGTTGCAGGCACTCGGCCACACGCAGCGAATCCACCGAATCTACAGCGTCAAAAATCTGTGCCGCGCGGTTGGCCTTGTTCGTTTGCAGCGGCCCGATGCAATGCACCGTTGCCGCATCGCTGCCAGAAACAATCCCCGCAGCCGCCAGTGCATCGCGCTTGGCGGCAAACTCCTGCACACGGTTCTCGCCAAACAACCGCGCTCCGGCGGCATAGGCTTCCACGATACGATCCGCAGGCTGCGTCTTCGAGACGGCCATCCACCGCACATCTGTCCGCACGCGGCCCGCCTTGCGGCAGGCGGTTTCGATCTGCTGCTCCACGCGCGCGAGATTTTCCGCAATGCTCATGTGCGCGCACAGAAGCTGGCGCGTTTAGCGCCCGTGCTCCTCCAAAAACTTCTCCACTTCCAGCGCAGCCATGCAGCCAGAACCGGCAGCGGTAATCGCCTGCCGATAGCGACGATCCTGCACATCGCCACAGGCAAACACACCCGGCACGCGCGTCATCACGTTGTTGTGTGTGCGCACGTAGCCATCGTCGTCCAGGTCAATCTGTCCGGCAAACATCTTTGCGTTCGGCTCGTGGCCAATGCCCAAAAACATTGCGCTCACCGGCAACAGGCTCTGCTCGCCCGTTACCACGTTGCGCAGCTTCAATCCGGTCACTTCTTTTTTCGTCACATCCAGCACTTCGTCCACAGCGGTGTTGGTCAGGATGCGAATCTTCTCATGCGCCAGCGTGCGCTCCAGCATAATCTTCGAGGCGCGGAACTGGTCGCGCCGATGGATCAGCGTCACCTTGCTGGCAAAGCGTGTCAAGAAGATCGCCTCTTCCATCGCCGAGTCGCCGCCGCCGATCACGGCAATCTCTTTGCCGCTGAAGAAAAATCCGTCGCACGTGGCGCAACTGCTGACGCCGTGGCCGATCAGCGCCTGCTCACTCGGCAGCCCCAGCCAGCGCGCACTGGCTCCACTGGCGATCACCAGCGTGCGCGTGTGCAGCGTCTCCTTGCCCAGATTCAGCGCAAACGGACGCTTGGACAAATCCACGCTCACCAGGTGCGCCATGCGCAGCTCCGCGCCAAAGCGCGTTGCCTGCTGCTTCATGTTCTCGATCAACTGCGGCCCTTGGATGCCCTCTGGCCATCCGGGAAAATTCTCAACAAGCGTGGTAATGGACAGTTGCCCGCCCGGCTCGTGGCCTTCGAGCACAACTGGCTTCAAGTTGGCGCGCGCCGCGTAAATGGCCGCCGTCAATCCGGCGCAGCCGGAGCCAAGAATCACCGTATCGTGAATCGCATTGTGGGCAGAAGCGTTGGGAGTTGCGTGCGTGTGCGTGCTCATAATTTTCGTCTGCCTCCATTGTACCGGCGGCACGCTGCCTTCGCGCAGCCACAAAACATGCCCAGTCTGCCTTGTTGTTTGGAGGATCGATCGCTGCGCAACAGAATGGGTACCGCCGTTACTGGCCCGCAGTCGGCGTTGGATGCGCCTTCAGCCACGCCTGCGCGCGCGTCTTGGCGTCGGCGCGCTGCGCCGCAGAAATTTGCATTCCAATGGCATCTCGCACTTGGTTGAAATCCGTCTGCGTGTCCGCATACGGATCCGTGCCCTTCGGCAACATGGTCGCGGAGATCGTCAGCCAGAAGTACGCCTCGACCAAATCCTTGGGCACGCCATGGCCCTGCGCATACAACAGTCCCAGATTAAATTGTGCCGCGTGCTCACCCTGCTCGGCAGCCTTGAGATACCACTTGGCCGCCTGCGCATCGTCCCGTGTCACACCGCGGCCCTGGTTGTACAGCTCGCCCAGGTTGAACGCTGCATCCGCATTGCCCTGCGCAGCGGCCTTGCCCCACCAGACAGCAGCCTGCGCATCATCCTTGGCCACGCCGCGGCCTTGATCGTAAAAAACTCCCAAATTAAATTGCGCCGCCACAATGCCATGCTCCGCCGCTTTGCCGTACCACTTGGCCGCCTGCGCATCATCCTTCGGCACACCCTGGCCCGCGTCACACAAAACTGCCAGATTGAACGCCGCGTCCACATTGCCCTGTTCTGCAGACTTGCGATACCAGTCGGCTGCCTGCGCATCATCCTTGGGCACGCCTTGGCCCGCGTCATATAAAACGCCCAGGTCGAATTGCGCCGTGGCATCGCCCTCCTCGGCCGCCTTGCGGTACCAGTGAGCCGCCTGCGCATCGTCCTTGGGCACACCTTGGCCCTGCAGGTACATTCCAGCCAAAATGAGTTGTTCAATGGTGTTGCCTTTTTCTGCGGCTTCGCGCAGAGCGGCCACGTCCGGCGTGCTCTGCGCTAGGGCAGACACGGCCATACAACCGGAAAAAATCCACGCGATCCATCGCAAACGAACCATAGGCCCCAGAGGTATCCGGGGCCAGTATACCGTGGATACACCCTTTATTTACTACTATTTTCGCGCTTTTTCGTCACGCAAGCCGGGGAATCTGCGCTTCGCTTTTGGCGCAGGCGGCCGAAGGCTTCAGCTGCCCCATCCTCCGCTGCGGTTGCGAAGGGTGGGATGCAAAGAGAGTAGGTTGGCTACAATGCCCGCATCAAAAACACCGAGTCATTCTTCGCGACCCACAGGAGCGAAGAATCCAGACGCTCTTGGCAAATACGACAACGACCGCGCAAAAGACACCGTCGGGTGCCCCATCCTTCGCATCCTTTGCGAAGGGTGGGATGGAAATATCTCCGGCCCACCGTATTTCAGCCGCGCATCCCTCTTATGCCAACTTGGCAAAGAACTCCTGCATGCGCCGCGTACCCTCGGCCACATCGGCGTGGCTCACGGCATACGAAAGTCGAATGTGCTCGTTGGTGCCAAAGGCCTCGCCGGGCACGGTGACCACATGTGCCTCATGCAGCAGCTTGGCCGCCAGCTCGATCCCGTTCTTCACGCCGCCCTTGCCCAGATACGCCTTCACGTTGGGATACACGTAGAACGCGCCCTCGGGCACGGTGCAGGTGATGCCCGGAATCTTGCGCAGCCCGGCGATCACCTCATCGCGCAGGGACAGATAATCCTGCCGCATATCGGCCACGCATTGCTGCGATCCGGTCAGCGCGGCGATCGACGCCTTCTGCACAATCGACGCCGTGGACGAGGTGTCCTGGCTCTGCAACTTCGACATGGCCGCAATCACCGCCTTCGGCCCCAGCGCATATCCGGCGCGCCAGCCCGTCATGGCGTAGGTTTTGGAGAGCGACCCCAGCACCACCAGGTGCTCCTTGCAATCCGTAAACGAGCCGCCGGAGATCGACACGCCCGTGTACTGCAAGTAGGCATAGCATTCGTCGAGCAGCAAAAAGATGCCGCGCGCATGGGCCAGGCGCACAATCTGCTCCAGATCCGCCGGAGAAACCACCGCACCCGACGGATTGGACGGCGTGTTCAAAATGATGGCCTTGGTGCGTGGTGTAATTGCGGCTTCAATCGCCTGCGCCGTGACGCGAAAATTGTCCGCCTCGTTGGTTTGCAGAATCACGGGCTTACCGCCGGCGTACTGAATAATGTCCTTGAACGAAACCCAGAAGGGCGCAGGCAGCACCACTTCATCGCCATGATCCACCAGCACCTGCACGGCGTGGAAGAGCGCCAGCTTGCCTCCCGTGGTGAACACCACTTCCTCCGGCGTGTACTTGCTGCCAAAGTCGGCGGCGTGCCGCTCCACAATGGCCGTGCGCAGCTCTGGAATGCCGCTGACCGCTGTATAGCGCGTAAAGTTCGCTTCAATGGCGGCAATAGCCGCATCCTTAATATGACGCGGGGTGGCAAAGTGCGGCTCGCCCGCGCCAAAGTCCACCAGGTTCACGCCCTGGGCGCGCAGCTTGGCGGCCTCGGCGGTCACGGCCATCGTGGCGGATACTTCAATGCGGTGGATGCGGTCGGCAAATACTTTTTGTGCGGCTGCGGGTGCGCTCATATTCGGGTAGCTTTCTGGCGAAGTTTGCAGGCCGCCCCCGCTTGCGCGGAAAGCGCCTGTATTCAGTTTGGCAGATTGCCGCCCGCACGCCAAGTGCGCCCGCTCACCGGCCCCCGCCGCCCTGCGCACATCCGCCGGGTTTGCATCTTCGGCACGCACGACGCACATTTCTCCATTTCCCGGTTGACGCGCCCGCGCTTCGGCGCTAATCTGTGCCCATTCGAGTCCCTTGCGCCACTCCCGGTGCTTCGATGGCCTCCGCAATGGTTGCGGACCGGCTGCGCGGTGAGCAGCGCCCACATCCCGCACCACAGATACGTCACCAGCATCCTCAGCGCACGTCCCTGCTTGCTCTTTGCAATGTCGCCATACCGCACATACCTGTGCGCTTCCTTATGCATGCAGCCCAGAAAGGAAATCAATCTTCCCAATGAAAAAGGCCATCGCCATCACCCCAAATCTTGAGCCAATCTTCGGTACGCGCGACGAAAACATTCATCTGCTGGAAGACTCGCTGCACGTCCGCATCGATCTGCGCTCCGACGCTCTTTACGTCGAAGGCGATGCGGAGAGCGTCACCCGCGTCGAACGCATCTTTGCCGACTATGAATCCCTGCGCAAGAGCGGCGTCACGCTGCAAAATGGCGAATTGAACGGAATGCTCAAGCTGGTCGTGGCTGACCCAGCCGTCACGCTGCGCTCACTGGTGGACAGCGGCAAGCAACGCTCCAACGGCATCCGCCGCATGGTGCAACCACGCTCACTCAACCAGCGACAATATCTTGAAGCCATCGAGCAGACTGACATGGTCTTCGGCATCGGCCCCGCTGGCACCGGCAAAACCTACCTCGCCGTGGCCATGGCCGTCGCCGCGCTGGCGGCCAAACGCGTCAGCCGCCTGGTGCTGGTGCGCCCGGCCGTCGAAGCCGGCGAGCGCCTCGGCTTTCTGCCCGGCTCGCTGCAAGAAAAGGTTGACCCCTATCTGCGCCCACTCTACGACGCACTCTACGATTTGCTGGAGCCGGAACGCGTCGACAAAATGCTGGAGCGCAATGTCATCGAGGTCGCCCCGCTGGCCTTCATGCGCGGCCGCACCCTCAACGACTCCTTCATCATCATGGACGAGGCCCAGAACACCACCAGCGAGCAGATGAAGATGTTCCTGACCCGCATGGGCAACAACTCCAAGGCCGTCATCACCGGCGACATCACGCAGATCGACCTGCCCAACCCGCGCAAATCCGGCCTGCTCGAAGCGCTTGAAGTGCTCAAGGGCGTCGAGGGCGTGCGCTTCTGCCACTTCGTCAATGAGGATGTGGTGCGCCACCAGCTTGTCCAGCGCGTCGTCCGCGCCTATGACAGCTTTCAGCGCGCCCAGCGCGAACTGCCACTGGACATGGCTGGCTCGCTCCCACTCGACCCTGCGGCCAAACCCGCCAAACGCTCCATGCCGCAATAGCGCGCCGCAGAATGCGCAGGGGCCCCGCACAAAGTCCAACCTTCACAGGAGATCCCATGTCTCGCGTTGGAGACATGGGGTCCGGAATCCTAAGCTTGCAAGCGCAGGTGCCCCATACAAGCCTCTGTTGCGTAGGGTGGGATGTGTTAGGGGACAGGTGCCCCATACAAGTCGCGTCCTTGGCGGCTTGTGTGGGAGGAGAATCTCCGCTCATCGTCCCAACCCTCCCTATCCACGCAGCGTCATTCTGAGGAGTCCGCCGCAGCGGACGACCGAAGAATCCAGAGAATCCTCGCTCCGTTGATCTACTGCT
>DAHWKP010000102.1:0-5720 GCA_027343585.1 Acidobacteriaceae bacterium | reverse complement strand
TGCCGCAAAATCTGTTGCAAGCTCTGCATGGGCCTCTGCTTTCTGCCGTGTCGCCGCGTGGTCGTCCGGGCTGGATTTGCCCGTCTCCCGCTCGTTCGATAATATCGAGTGTTCGCCTCATTTGCTGCTATCCCGCTCAGGGCTGCACCACCCCTTGCGCGGCGCGGATGCCGGTGATGCATTGACCCCTTATGAAAATTCACGAGTATCAGGCAAAAGACATACTTGCTAAATATGGCGTCGCGGTTCCGCGCGGCGAAGTGGCCAACACGGTGGAAGAGGCCGTAGACGTGGCGCGGCGGCTTTTTGCCGCAGGCGCCAGCGGCGTGGTCGTCAAGGCGCAGATTCATGCCGGAGGCCGCGGCAAGGGTGGCGGCGTCAAGGTGGCCAAAAATCTGGCCGAGGCCGAGGAGTACGCCAAGAAAATTCTGGGCATGCAGCTCATCACCCACCAGACTGGCCCGCAAGGGCAAAAGGTGCAGCGCCTTTTGATCGAAGAGACTGCGCCGATTGACCGCGAGCTGTATTTGGGTGTGGTGCTCGATCGCGCCTCAGCCAAGATGGTCTTTATGGCCTCGCAGGCTGGCGGCATGGAGATTGAAGAGGTTGCGGCCAAAGACCCCAAGGCCATCCACAAGGAGTTCATCGACCCCGCCGTCGGCTTCCAGCCGTATCAGGCGCGCAAGCTGGCCTTCGCGCTGGGGCTAAAACCCACGCAGATCGGGCCTGCCGTGCAACTGATGTCCGGCCTCTTCAAGGCCTGCGCGGAGACGGATGCTTCGCTGATGGAGATCAACCCCTTCATCACCACCAAGGATGACCGGCTCTTCGCGCTGGACTGCAAGATCAACTTTGACGACAACGCCATGTTCCGCCACAAGGACTTGAAGGAACTGCGCGACGTGGCCGAAGAAGACCCGCTCGAAGTGGAAGCCTCCAAGTACGCGCTGAACTACATCAAGCTGGACGGCAACATCGCCTGCATGGTCAACGGCGCGGGCTTGGCCATGGCGACGATGGACATTATTCAGTACGCGGGCGGCATGCCGGCCAACTTTTTGGATGTGGGCGGCGGCGCCAACCAGCAGCAGATCGAGCACGCCTTTGAGATTCTGCTCTCCGATAAAAATGTGAAGGCCGTTTTCATCAACATTTTTGGCGGCATTCTGCGCGTGGACACACTGGCGCAAGGCGTGGTCGAAGCCGCAAAAAAGACGAACGTACAGGTGCCGATTATTCTGCGCCTGGAAGGCACCAACGTCGAGCAGGGCCGCAAGATTTTGAAGGATTCCGGCCTGAATTTTTTGATCGGCGAAACCATGAAGGATGCGGCAGAGATTGCGGTGAAGGCAGCGAAGAGCGGCAAATAGCTGTTGGCCTCCATCCCACCCTGGCCGCAAAAACAGGGCTGGGATGGGGCACCCGCATGGACAGGAACTTGAGTAGCCAAAGGCTAGAAGCGAACGGCTAGGAGCTAAAAGCGATATGTCAGTTTTGGTTGATAAAAATACGCGCCTGATCGTGCAGGGCATCACCGGCAAAGAAGGCACCTTCCACGCCAAGGGCTGCGCCGAGTATGGCACCAACGTGGTCGGCGGCGTCACGCCGGGCAAGGGCGGCACGCAGCATGAAGGCTGGCCGGTCTTTGACACCGTGCAGCAAGCCGTCGAAAAAACCGGCGCCAACGCCACGGTGATCTTTGTGCCGCCGCCGTTTGCTGCTGACGCCATTCTGGAAGCCGAAGATGCGGGCCTGCCGCTGATCGTCTGCATCACCGAAGGCATTCCTGCCCTCGACATGGTGCGCGTTTGGAGCAAGCTGAAGAACTCCGCCTCGCGGCTGATCGGGCCGAACTGCCCCGGTGTTATCTCGCCGGGCAAGTGCAAGATTGGCATCATGCCCGGACGCATTCACAAGGAAGGCTCCGTCGGCATCATCTCGCGCTCGGGCACGCTGACGTATGAGGCCGTGCATCAATTAACGCAGCGCGGCATCGGCCAGTCCACGGCCATCGGCATTGGCGGCGACCCGATCATCGGCACCACGCACGTGGACGCGCTGAAGCTGCTGAATGCTGACCCGGAGACGGAGGCCATCATTCTGATTGGCGAAATCGGCGGCACGGCAGAAGAAGCGGCGGCGGAGTACGTCAAGCAACACGTCAAGAAGCCGGTCGTCGGCTTCATCGCCGGACAAACCGCACCACCGGGACGTCGCATGGGCCACGCGGGCGCGATCATCTCTGGCGGCCAGGGCACGGCTGCCGACAAGATGAAGGCGCTGACCGCCGCAGGGATTCATGTGGTGCAGTCGCCGGCGCTGATCGGCGAAACCATGGCCAAGGCGCTGGGCAAGGCATAAACAGCAAGGCAGTCATCAACAGTCCGCAGCATCCAGTCAGAAGGCGCACTGCGCAGGCTGGCTGGATGCTTCTCTGTCGGCGGGCGCCCCAACAAGGCACATCGCATCCGATACACTGGATGCACAGACATGGATTCACACACCAAGGAGAGTTCTTTGCAACGCACATTTAGCATCGTTAAGCCAGACGCAGTCCGCAAGGGCCACACCGGCGGCATTCTCGCCATGATCGAGGCCGCTGGCTTCCGCATTGCCGCCATCAAAAAGCTGAGCATCAGCAAGCCGCAGGCCGCAGGCTTTTACGCCGTACACGCTGCGCGCCCGTTCTTTGATTCGCTGACCACCTTCATGTCCTCCGGACCTATTTATGTGATGGTGCTCGAAAAAGAAAACGCCATCGCCGACCTGCGCAAGCTGATGGGTGCCACCAACCCGGCCAATGCCGAAGAGGGCACCGTCCGCAAAAAGTTCGCCAGCAGCATTGAAGAAAACGCCATTCATGGATCCGATGCGGCAGAGACCGCGCAGTTTGAGATTGGCTACTTCTTCGCCGGATACGAACTGGAGTAACTCCACACACAACCCACGCCGAGGACGACCATGGAAACCACCACACTGAACGGAGTGCGCGTCTCACGCATCGGCCTCGGCACCTGGGCCATTGGCGGCAGTGAGTGGGGTGCGGTCGATGAGCAGGACGCCATCTCCACCTGCACCGGCATCCTCGACCTCGGCATCAACCTGATCGACACGGCGGCCATCTACGGCAATGGCCGCGCGGAAGAGATCGTCGGCAAGGCCATTGCCGCGCATGGCCGCCGTGAGGATTTCTACATCGCCACCAAGGCTGGCCTGCGCCGCAGCGGCAATCGCGTCGTCGCCGATGGCCGCGCGGAGAGCATCCAGGCCGAGATTGACCAAAGCCTGCGCCGTCTGCGCACAGAGTACGTCGATCTCTACCAGTTGCACTGGCCAGATACGATGACGCCCATGGAGGAGTCCGCAGCAGCGTTTCTGCGCCTCTACGAAGCGGGCAAGATTCGCGCCCTCGGCGTCAGCAATTGTTCGCCAGAGCAAATGGACGCATTCCGCAGCGTGGCGCCGCTGCACTCCAGCCAGCCGCCCATCAACCTGTTTGAACAGCAGGCCGCGCGCGACGTGCTGCCCTACTGCCACAAGCGCGGCATCGGTGTGCTGGCTTGGAGCGCGCTCTGCCGCAGCCTGCTCACAGGAAAAATTCGCTTCGATCAAACCTTCCCCGCGGGCGACATTCGCGCTGTCGATCCAAAATTCCAGCCGCCACGCTTGCAGCAATACGTGCGTGCCGTTGATTTGCTGGATGCCTACGCACAACAGCACTACGGCAAGCGCGTGCTACACCTGGCCTTGCGCTGGCTGCTCGATCAGCCGGGAGTTTCCGTTGCGTTGTGGGGAGCGAAGCGGTTGGAGCAATTGGCCCCGGCGCGCGAGGCCGTCGATTGGCGCTTAAAGCCAGAAGACATGCAGGCCATTGAGTCGATCCTGGCCAAGACCGTGCTGGATCCCGTCGGGCCAGAGTATCTGTGCCCCGGCGTGCGCGACTAAACTTTTACTCCAGCCGACGGACAGCGGGACGCAAGTCCCGCTCCTTCAAAACGCAGCCGGGTTCCGAGCTTTGCTTAGAAGCGCAACCGATGTGGCCAGAGTTGCGCGCCGTGCTCTTGGAAGCGCGCCTTGTTCATATGGCCCAAACGCACCAGCAATCCCACGGAGAATGCAAAGTTTTGCTGTGCCGTGCCGCCATAATTGGCCGGATCGCTGGAGCCATAGTGCGTCATCAACACTTCCGACTGGACGCGCCAAGCCAGACGCGGCGTGTAATTGTAGTCGTAGGTGCCGCCCACGGCACCGGCAAAGGTCCACTGCGTCGGGAAGAGTCCAAAGCTGGCCACATTCGCTCCGTGCAGCGTGGCCGCGTCATAAATGCCATAGGTGTTGCCAAAGATGGCATGCACCGTCATCGAGCCTTTGTTGCGGCGAAAGATGCGATACTCCGGCCCAGCCATGAAGTAGTACTGCATGATGCGCGGACCGGTGATGCGTCCCACGGGCTGCGGAATGTCATTCGGGTACACGCCTGAGGTGCCAATGTACATGCGCGCGTCGGCCATCATGCCCCAGTGCCAGTTGAGCCAGTAGCTGCCCGCCGTCTCCCAGCCGCCCAGATTCGAACGCTGGATCAGCGCCGGGCCGGCCAGAAAGTTGGTGTAGCCCATACCTGCGTACACATCCCACGGACGGTCATAGTGGACGTCCGGCCCCGTCGGCGGCGGCGGCGGAATATAGTTGCCCGTGCTCACCGTGCCCGTCTTCGGGTTGTTAATCTGGCTGTCGCTGCTGCTGCTCGACTGGGCGTGAGCCAAGGCGGCTAGCATCACGGTCAGGCCGCACACAAACACTCGTTGCATCCAACGGCTCGCTGGCCGCGGAGGCAGGCAAAACACATCCATTCCGCTCTCCAATTGGGTCGTAAGAATCAGTGTATCGGATGCGCACCGTTTCGTGTACGCGCGGGCACCGTGGCGGGGAAATTCCCAGGAAAGAACCGACCCTTAGCGCCGCTGGGTCAGAATCGCTTCCACCGCTTGCCGGTCGGCCTCCGTATCCACGCCAATGGTGTCGTGCTCGACCGGTTCCACATACAACTCGATGCCATTCTCCAAAAATCGCAATTGCTCCAGCCGCTCCGCCAGTTCCAACCGGCTGGCGGGCAGCGCGGCAAAGCGATGCAGCACAGCCTTGCGGTAGGCGTACAGCCCCAGGTGCTTCCAGTAGGCCACCGTGCCGCTCTGGTCGCGATCCCACGGAATGGGCGCGCGCGAAAAGTAAAGCGCCCGGCCATCGTGGGCCACAACCACCTTCACCGCATTGGGATTGGCCACATCCTGCGGCGGGCAGTGCGTCATCACCGTGGAAACATTCACAGCCGAAGAACGCGCAAAGGGCCGCAGCAGCGCAACAAAATGCTCGCGGCGCAACAGAGGCTCATCGCCTTGAATGTTGACGTAAATATCCGCCGGCTCCTCATGTGCGATTGCGTGTACGCGATCGGTCCCACTCTGCAAGTCCGCGCCCGTCAGGCGCACATCCCATCCACGCGCACGGCAAAACGTGGCCACCTCGTCGGAGTCGGTCGCCACCAGCACCGCATCAAAAACGCCGGAGCCGCTGGCCGCTTTGTATACCCACTCCAGCATGGGCTTGCCCGCAATCGGCAACAGCACCTTGCGCGGCAGGCGCGTGCTGGCCAATCGCGCCGGAATCACACCCACAACCCGTGGCATCTTTTCTTCGTTCATGCCATCAGTGTACAGGCGCAC
>DAHWKP010000090.1:0-23751 GCA_027343585.1 Acidobacteriaceae bacterium | reverse complement strand
GAATCAGCAGCCTACACAATGCAAAGGCTGTGAAAATGCTCGAATCCAGCAGCCTCCACCAACTCTGAGCAAACCACACTTCATCCCGCGCTTCCATTCGCGCTGGAGTACGCCTATGACGGCCGCACGGCTGGCTTGGCGGATCGGCTTCTCGCAGCCGGGATCGCGGCGGGACCTTGCATCGCTTTTTCATCTTTGCGCGTTTTTTCTGGAGAAGAATTCTCATGAGTGCTGGCGACCGGAGGGCCATCCTGCCACTTCACGATTAGAGACACCCGCCGGTTGGATGGATCCATCGGGCGCGAGGGCACACGCAACATTTGGTCGCCGTAGCCGCGCACCTCAGCCACCTGATTCGACCCAACTCCGTTATGCTGCATGAGCCGCCGGACTGCGTTGGCTCGATCCGCCGACAACTCCCAGTTGGTATAGTCGCTACCGTTGGAAAAGGGTGCAGCGTCTGTGTAGCCTTCGATCAAGAGCTTATTGGGCAGCAGCTTTACTTTGGCTGCGATCAGTGTAAGCAGCTTGGTTCCACTGGGGCTTAGCTTGGAGCTTCCGCTTTCAAAAAATGTGCTGCCTTTGTTCTCCAGCAAGTCCATGCGCAGGCCTTCATTGGTGATGGTGATCAGAATCTGATCAGAGAGCTGGTGCAGATCCGATTCCTGCATAATCATGGCTTCAATCTGATCCTTCAACTTTTGCATGTTCTGCTGATCCACGGAGATGGTGCTGCTGGAACCCATTTTGGATCCCATCTCCGTGGTGCCGGTTTCGTGTCCGCTGCTGTTGGGATCGTTGAAGTAACCGGCGACGGCCTTTTTGATCTTCGGCGTGGAGTTCATCAGCCACAGCACGATGAATAGCGACATCATCGCCGTCACAAAATCAGCGTAAGCCACCTTCCACGCGCCGCCGTGGTGGCCGCCATGGGAAACTTTTTTCTTGATGACGATAATGGGGCGAACGGGTTTGCTGTCGGCAGCCATGCCTCGCTCCTTATGCTGCCGCGCCGTCGGCGTGCTTGGCTTCGGTTACCGCTGCGGCCGGCTTCTTGCATTCCTTTTCCATCTCGTCAAAGGTTGGACGAACGCCTTCTGGAATGGCGCGACGGCCCATCTCTATGGCTAGAATCGGTGCCAGCCCCTTGAGAAACGCCAGGATGATGACGCGCAGTACATGCAGGTATGCGTTGTGTTCCTCTACGGCTTTGGTCATGTTGGCGGCCAGCGGACCCACCACGCCATAGCACATGAGAATGCCGAGAAATGTTCCGACCAAGGCAGCAGCCACTTTTTTCCCGATCTCCTCCGGCGGGCCACCCAGCGATCCCATCGTGATGACAACGCCCAAAACAGCGGCCACGATGCCCAGTCCGGGCAGTGAGTCTGCCACTGTGGTGAGCGCTTGGATGGGCTGCAGTGCTTCATGATGCGCCACTTCCATATCGAGTTCCATCATCTGATCCATGTCAAACGGATCAACACCCCCACTGATGGCTGTTCGCATGGTGTCGCAAATAAATGCCTCGGAGTGATGATCGTGCAAAAATTGCGGGTAACGTTTAAAGATTTCGCTCTCGTGCGGTTTTTCTACATCGGCCTCAATGGAAGTGAGACCGCCCTTGCGCACCTTGTTGAAGAGTTCATACATCATTCTCAGTGTGCTTAGATACCGGTCTTTGCCAAAGGCCGACGGAGTCAAGACGCCGAGCACACCTGAGACCATGGCTTTAATCGTTGACAGAGGATTTGCAATCAGAATCGTTCCCAGGGCGGCTCCGCCAATCGTCACCATTTCTGACGGTTGAATGAGCACCAGTATGTGGCCTTTTTCCATGAGGAAGCCACTGATGACTGCGCCAAAAACGACGACAATGCCAATGATGGAAAACATCAATCTCTCCTTGGTTCCGCGATGTAGGGTTCCGCGGCATGAGCTTGCGTAACGCGGTTGCCACCGGCAAATTCACTGTTCCGCATCGCGCCCTGCGCCTGCTCCAGCAACAACTCCAGTTTGGCGTCTGCCGTTGCATGGGCCAGCCCGATGCTGATGGTCAACTCCACGCGATCTCCCCACCACAAAAACTCGACAGTTCGGGCCAGCCCAGCCAGCCGCTGCGCGTGCTGCAACAAAACCTCTGGGGAGTGTTCATGCGAGATCATCAAAAATTCATCATCTCCCCAGCGCCCCAGAGTTTCCGCTGGCCTTTTTTGCCGCAGCAGCATGTCGCTGACCCGGTGCAGCATCTCTTCACAGGCTTCGTGGCCGTGCGTCTTGCGCAGCGTTCGCGCCTGATCCACGCGGATCCACAGCAAGCTCATCGGCAGCCCGCTCGTCAACCACTGGTGATAGGCCGCCGCCAGCCGGTCTTCCATCTCCGCCTGATCGGCTTCAATCTCTGTGCCTTCGTCGCTGTCGCCATGCGGCAACATCGCGGCCTCTTCCACGGGGTAAAACATCAGCGCTTCGCCGATCTTGGCATCTTGTTCATCGTGCAGATCGGCCCTATGCAACATGCCGGGCACGCTGTGTCCCAGCTTGTGGTGGATGGAAACCAACGTTGGCCGCACTGCGATTTTTTTCTCTACAGGCTTATCGAGCGCAACCGGCGTTCGGGAATAAAATCCGGCGTGCATGCGAATCCCCTGCGCACGCGCAGTGCGACGCGCCAGCAGGCTGGCTGCGACGTGATCCTGATGTTCCTGATTAATGTGGAAGAGATTTTCCGAGAATTTTCGGCCAATAACCTCCTCCGCGCTGTATCCCGTCAGCTCCGCAGCCACGTTGTTCCAATGGGCCACGTTCGACTGCGGATCGAGAACAGCGATCCCCTCCTCCATCAATTCCAGAGTTGCCTCCAGCAAGGTCACACAATCACGCATTCTGCCTAGGTTCGGCGAAGTCCAGACTGCCTCAGTTTGCTTATCGGCAACGCGCCAGAGACACTTGAAAGGAAAGAAAAATGGACATCTGCGTCTATGCCAGACTCAACTTTGAATCATTTTCCCATCGATACCATATAGGCTATGGGGATGCTGGCTAAGAAGTCGGACAAGCTGGATATTTCATGGCGCTGCGAGATTTTCTTCGCCGCCCCGTCACAAAGACATGCATCCTGGCCTTCACCTTGTGGACGGGGCTGTGGGTACCCTCTGCGTGGGCGCGCGGTCACGTGTTGGCTCCGGTACCACCCAAAATTGCTTCCAATCACTTCATGGTTACGATTGACGGACAGAAAACACCGGTGATGCACGCGGCTCAGAATTTGTACTTTAAGGAAGTTACTCTGTAAAATTTTCGACGGACATCAACGTCCCGGAAGACGGTGGTTACGTGTTTACGGTCATTGCGTACAAGTGGGATCGACAATTTTCGAGTACTTTGGCAGCCGCCCGGAAAAACAATCGAACCTATTCCCGCCGGTCTTCTTACGCACAGTGCAGACGCGCACTAGAGTCATTGGACATCCACAAACCAAATGCAACAGGTGCCATTGTGGAAACGAATCTCTCGCTACGTGGAAAAGTACGAATGGACTTCACAGCACGCACGACCTCGCTTCCACCATCGCCAAGCTTTCTCTAGATTGGGGCTGAAACAGCGAGTAACATGGCAGGTGCTGCGTCACCAAAAATTTTGCGCCGCGCCGTTGTGATCTCTGGGCAGGAAAACGCGCTGGCACCGGGTCCGGGCACACAAGCACCCTAGTGTACGGCATGCAACAGAGTGTGTGCCTGATGCAGCAACTCATCGGGTTGCACCGGCTTAGTCATCACGCGGTTGGGCACGCTGAGCGTATGCACGCACTGCCGCGCAGATTTAAGGTTGCCATAATGCGCAGTCAACAGCAGAATGCAACAGCTAGGCAGCGTATCTGCGATGGAGGAGGCAACCTCCAATCCGCTCATACCGGGCATGGTAATGTCACAGAGCAGCAGCTCTGGAGCAAATTGTTTGGCGCAAGACAGCGCCTCGTTGCCTGAGTAGGAAGCGCGGCAATCGTAGCCTCGCTTCTGAAAGATCAGGCACAGCGTATCGGCTACCAATGGGTCGTCATCAACTACCAGCACCTTGGACTTCATGGTCTGCCCCGTTGTACCGCTGTGATGTTGGAATTCTCTGCCTATAACAGTACACCGACCGCTGTGCGTGTAAAGAAAAAAATACAAAAACTTGCGGAATGTACCCAAATTTTTACCATTGCAGGACAAGATAGAAGTCTTTGGAGCGAAGCGGAAGGGCTATTTACGATTAAGTCCAATGATTGCAACGAGCAGCATGCCAGCCATGCCGAACCAGACTCCAACGCTGATGCCGAAAGATGGGGGCAGCAACGCCTGCACGGCCTGTTGTTGCAGTGAGCCAGAGTCGTTCGTCAGTGCGCGATCCATGCGGGCTAGAGCCAGCAGTAGGTGTACGGAGAAGTCGTTCGCTTCCTTATCCTGTGGAGCAACGAGCGCCGCATCGAGTGCTGCATCGAACTGCGCCAGACTGGCTCGTGTTTCGAGCATCAACCCTTGGCGCGGCGCGTCCTGCGCTTCCAGTTGCTCCAGTCCAAGCCAACTTGCCTGCATTAGCCGACGTTGATGTTGCAGGTCGGCGGCAGGAAAGACATCCGGTGCGGAGACATTGCGCGCCAACACGTCGAGCACTGCGCGCGCAGCGGCAAGCTGCATCTGCTGAACGTGCAGCAGTTTTGGAGTAACAGCGAGCGCAGCATTTCTGTCCGTGCGCGCTTGCAGCGAAATCTGATGCAGAGAAAATGCGGCCATCGCCGCAGAGAGCGCAAGCAGCACTGCATAAACAGTGATGCGCAGACGCGGCGATGGCGGTTGCGATGCGGGCATTGCGTTATGCAGTGACCGGCTCCAATAGACGCGCCCAGCGGCGCTCCGTGCGCGCGGCGTAAGCGCGCTTGTGGTAGGCGTAGCCCGCAATCAGCGGCAGCGCCAGCGTGGCTTCGCTGTAGACCATCTGCTCAAACGTTGTGTCCACCTTGCCCCAAGAGCTGGCTTCCTTCAGCGTGCTGGACGACAGCGCGCCGTCGCGCACATCGGCCACAGTGATCTGCACCGCGTACTTGTGCATGGGCGCTTCGTTGCCAAGAATGTCCGCCGCCACGACGATGTCCTGCGCAAAATTTTTGGGCACGCCACCGCCAATCATCAACAATCCAGTGGTGGGGTTGGCGATCTTCAACTGCGTCAGCTCGTAAAAATCCTTGGCGCTGTCGATGGAGACCTTGGGCTTATCCTGCCGCGCGTGCTGGTGCGCCACCAGGCCGAAGCCTGCCGAGCAATCGCTGAAGGCCGGGCAGAAGATGGGAATATCTTTTTCATAGGCCGCCAGCACGATGGAGTCCACGCCGCCTTTTGCGGGCGTCTTGCCTTGCTGCTGCAAGTAGGCACCCATGGCGCGGATGAACTCGCGCGAGCTATGCGGGCGCGGCGGCAGGGAGTTGGCGATCTTCTCGGTGGTCTCGTCGCAGATGCGCAACTCTTCCTCGTCGATCAGCGTGTCATAGATGCGGTCGATCATCGCTTCGCGCAGTTCGCCGTCCAGCGTGCCCGACTTGTAGACTTCGTTGGCGATGTAGTGCTGGAAGCCGAGAGCCTCAAAGAAGTCCTGATCGACAATGTTCGCACCGGTGGAGACGATGGCGTCCACCATGTTGTTGCGCAGCATGTCGACAAAGATCTGCTTCAGTCCGGCGCTGATCAGCGATCCGGCCAGGCAGAGGATCACGCCACATTCCTTATCCACCAGCATGCGCTCATAGATGTGCGCGGCGCGGGCCAGGTCGCGGGAGCTGTAGGCCATGTGCTGCATGGCGTCGACAAGCGCAGTCACATCATGCTGCTTCACATCAATGTGCCGGATCGGTTGGTTGAGAATTTCTTTTTTAGTTGGCATACACACTAAGAATATCAAAAACTCACAGTGTTTATCGTGGGTTCCCGTTGATTTTGCCGCAGATTCGTGCAGAATTTTCACAGGAATTTTTCCAGCGCCTATACTTTGCCTATGCTTCGCCGCGCCGCTCTCGCTCTGCTTCTGCCGCTGCTTTGTGCGCCTGCCTGCCTGGGCTGGGGCAAGGCAGGCCACAAGCTCATCAACCGCATCGCCATGGAAACGCTACCCACCGATGTGCCCGCATTTTTACGCACGCCCTTGGCCGTGGCCGAGGTGGAATCCCTTGGCCCGGAGCCGGACCGTTGGCGCTCTCCGGCGGAACCGGAGCTGAACAACGCGCAGGCCCCGGAGCACTACTTGGACTTGGAAGTGGCCGATGCACTGGAGCCGCACGGATTGCCGCCCTATCGATTTGATTTTTTGCGCGATGCCTACGCGGCCTATTTCCAATTGCAGAAACAAAATCCCGGGCTGGCAGAACGGTTTTTGCCGCAACACATTGGCCTGTTGCCGTGGCAGGCGACGGAGGTCTACGAACGCTTGCAAGCCGACCTGCGCCGCTATCGCATGTTGAGCAGCGCGCGCAAAGATACCAACGGTGCGGAGTTGGCCGTGCTCTTTGACATTGGCTGGCTGGGGCATTACGTGGGCGATGGTTCGCAGCCGTTGCATACCAGCATCAACTATGACGGCTGGGTGGAGCGCGACAATCCGCATGGCTACACGCGCACTCCGGGCCTACACGCGCACTTTGAGACGCAGTTCGTCTCGGCCAACATTCGCGAAAGCGACGTGCGTCCTCTGGTGCCAGAGCGGCCATCCATTTTGCGTGGCGCTCCGTTTGAAGATTTCCTGGACTATCTGCGCACAACGCACCAAAATGTGGATACCGTGTACCGGCTGGATGCGCATGGCGAGTTTCGCGGTGCAGGCAGTGCGGAGTCGCGCACCTTTACCGCGGAGCGGCTGGCTGCCGGCGCAGCCAGGCTGCGCGACATGGTGGTGACCGCCTGGGTACGCAGCGCGCAATCGGTTGACGAATAAATAGATAGCCGACAAATCAATAAATGGGCATCGCGATATTTATTGAGTCGCTAAAGGAAAATCAAATAACTCAACTATTACCAGTGATGCTAGAATGCGCTCAAGGAATCTACGAACATTATGTCTACGAATCAAACTCATCGATTGGCATTATGGGATTCCATGTTAGATGCAGATATGAATGTTTATTACTGGGAAGCACTTTGTCAGCGATTTGTGTCAAGAGATCGCTGGCTCAAGTTCATTATTTCGTTAACATCCTCAGGGACCGCAATCGCCGCGTGGGCTATTTGGTCACGGTATCCAGCAGTGTGGAAAATAATTACGGGAGCTTCCTGTGTCCTGTCTATATATCATTCTAATTTTTTCCCTTCAGAAAGGATAAGTAAAGTTTCCGGATTATTCGCCACTTGGAGGGAAATTAGAATCAAATATCAACTCCAATGGGAAAAAGATCCCAATGTGTGTCAGCCAGGATCGTGGGATGAATTTGAAGCTACAAAACAAAGAGAATCACAAATAGATGAGAGCATCGTTCCCCGAGACGAAAAATTAAGAACAAAAGCATATCAATGCGTACTGAAAGCTAGAGGCTTGCAATGAGTGACAAAGAAACACCTAAAACGCCGCATCCACCGGCTAAAACTCCACAACCCATTAGAGAAGATAGGCACAATAATAATCGTGGAATTGCCAACGATTCAATGCCCGTTCGCGAAAGTGTAGAGAAGATGCAGAGGCCAGCTCCGTGGCCTCCTCCACCCCCAGCAAATGACGAGTAAGTTTTTGCATTTTCTTAACGAATAAAAAATCCACCGGCAAGAAATTCTCTCGCCGGTGGAGGAGTGTATACCCATCAAAACAATCTAGCGACGATCGTCGTGGTCACGATCGAAGCTGAAAAGGTCCATCAGATCGCCGATGGCCGGGCCGTTGGTGGGCACGTACGGGTTGGCGCCATCCTGCCGGGGGTTGGGCAGGTTGTCGCGGCTGCGCTGGGTCAAAGGATCCAGACCCCA
This sequence comes from Acidobacteriaceae bacterium, assembly GCA_027343585.1. GTDB lineage: Bacteria > Acidobacteriota > Terriglobia > Terriglobales > Acidobacteriaceae > JAJZCX01. The sequence continues at coordinate 15,772 of DAHWKP010000090.1, read as the reverse complement.
GTTGGCTTCGATGAACTTCAGAATCGAAACGTGGTCGTTGTATTGGTGGGAGATGTGTCCCGGCTGGGTAAAGCGCGAGACGACGATCATCGGGATGCGTGTGCCATCGCCGAAGAAATCCACCGGCTGAATGTAGCCAGAGTCATAGTAACCGCCGCCTTCATCCACCGTGATGAAGATCGCCGTATCCTTCCACAACTCCGGGTTGGCCTGCACGCCATCGACGATCTTTTTCACGAAGCCCTCAAACAAATCCAGTTTGGATGAGGAGGGATGTCCATCGACATAGCCGCTGGGCTTGACGAAGGAGACGGCGGGCAGCGTTCCGTTTTGCAGGTCCGCATACAGGTCGACCGTGTCCTGCAGATGCGCGTTGCGCACAGCCGCGTTGGTCATGATCGATGTGGAGTACTGGAAGAAGTTGCAAATGTTGCAGTACAGATTGTTGGGGTTCAGATAGTACGGATCGTTTTTGTAAAGGTTCCACTGGTCGCCGTAGTACTTCCACGAGATATTTTTGGCCAGCAGCGCATCGCCGATATTGTGCACGGTGGAAGGCGGAATGGTGAAGACGGTGTTGTTTTTGCTGAAGTCCGTGGCGGCGTTGGCACCGTTGCCGAAGTAGCCGGGATTGTAGTTGTTGAGCAGGTAGTAGTGGTTGGCATCGCAGCGCGGATTCACCTTGTTGGGCAGCGAGCCGAGATACTCCAGCACAGAGCTGACGCCCGGCGCATTCGGGTCAGAGCAATTGCTGTAGATGCCGCCACCATAGGAGGGTGAGCCATAGCTGCCACCGCCGTAACCGTCTTCGGAGTACCAGTTGTTGCTGGCCTGCGCCGCGTTGGGATTCTCCACTTCATCCACGATGCCCGCGTTCGGAGAACCGGCGGCGACCATCTGATTGTGCGGCGGGGCGATGGCGTTGCCATTGCCGTCGCTATACCAAAGAGCATCTCCGGTGCCCAGCATGATGTGGTTGGCACCTGTTCCGCCCATCACGCCCTGGTGGTAGTTGTCGCTCATCGCGTACTGGTCCGCCAGGGATTTCAGGTACGGCGCATCGCCCTGCTGCACATTGTAAAAGCCCATGGACGCCGAGCCTTCTCCCGTGGTCTCTTCGGTAAAGGGCGCGGGCACCGGCTTGCCGTTGGAGCCTGCACCGATGGTCGTCTCCACCCAGGGAAAGAGATCGGCCTTGCAGCCGCTGGGGTTCCACTGCGTGGCGTAGGCCATGTTGCAATCGGCCTGCTGCCACATCTGATAAAAGCGGTGTACCGGGCTGGCGGCGTATGCGTCATAGGGAATGCCCGGCGTAATCTGGAACGGCCCCGGCGGCAGATCGTTGCCATTCAGGATGCGCGTATCCGGCACTCCATGCTTCAGTCCGGTTCCCCCCGTGGTGAGGTACTGGTAATACGAAGCCGACAAGCCGGTCTCTGCAGCCTGAGCTGCGGCCACTGTGGAGAAGAGCGGCTTCGTGGCTCCGCCTGCCAGAGGCGTGGGCAGCAAGGAATAGACGGATTTGCTCATCGGGCTGACCGAGTAGCCATAGCTGGCCGCATCGACTGCGGAAAACTGCGTGGCCAGTGCATAATTCGGTCCGGGCGTTCCATCGGCGTTGATGATGCCCTTGGAAAGCAGATTGTCCACCTTCTGCCCATTCTTGGGGGCGTAGGTGGCAAAGACGTGGTCAAAGCTGCGATTCTCACCGATGATGACGATGACATGCTTGATCGGGGTGCGGGTGCGGTCATCGGCATCCTCATGATCCCGGTGATCCTGTGCGCTTGCGGGCACGGCGTGGGCCGCAAGCATCAACAGCGCGGACAACAAGGCCGCGTTGCTCTTCGAACAAAAACGATTCCACAACATGGGGCATCCTCCCGGAGTGCTTGCGCTGGACAGATGCAGCGATGCACACCTGCGCAGCGTGCCCCAACTCTAGTTCCGGTTGAGAGAAATTCCCTTGAAGGATGCGCGAATAGCCGATGAATTTTGAGGGGAAAAAGTGGAAAATGCGAGTGAGGGCGCGTTGCCGCGCGCGGGGGTTACCCGCGCACGGCGATGCGAGTGAAGCTCAGTACAGCGCGACTGTCCACAGGATGGCCAAAGACACGCGCCGGGCTAAAGACGCTATTCAGCAGCACATTATTCAATTGCGCCTGCACGTCGGGAGTCACCGGACCGGAGACAACCTTGTAGTCGTACACGCGCCCGTTTTGGTTGACACTGGCTTCCACAACGATCGGCACCTTGATGGAAGAATCCACGTCGTCGCCCGCAACCGAGTACAGGAAATGGGGCGCGCTGGAGGTGTCAATGGTAGCGTCACCGACCGCAACTTGATTGGGCGTCGCCATGGTTCCGATGAGCATGGCCACCGTACCCAGCAAAACGATGGAGCTGGCCAGCCCCGCAGAAGCACGCATCAGGAACGGAGCAGCAGCGTTCTCCCAATAGGTATGCCAGCTGTCCAAGCGGCGACGGACGGTCTTCGAAGCGCGCTCGCGCGACAGCGCCAAGCGCAGACGCAGATCCAAGCCCGCCGGAGCCTTGGCCGGGCCGACCGCGCTCAACATGCGCTGCATCGTACACCAGGCTTCAAACTCGGCTGCACAATCTCTGCACTGTTCCAAGTGCGCAGAAACCGCCTGCATCTGTGTGCCCCGGATCGCTCCGTCCAAATAACCGGAGAAGAGTGTCTGTATGGACCGGCACGGATTGTTTTTCATACCGCCTCCTTGCACAATTTTCCGTTGACTGTTTTCGCCGCAACTGCTCCGGCGCGTTGGTTTGCCTGGGAAACAAATTCTGCCAAGTACTGCCGCAACGCGGTGCGTCCACGCATCAAGCGCGACTTAACTGTACCCACGCGCAAATGCAGAACCTCAGCAATCTCTTCGTAGGCCAAACCTTCCAAATCGCGCAGCACCACCACAGTTCGAAATGGCTCTGGCACCTGCCGCAGTGCAGACTCCACGACCGTGCGCATCTCGGACTTGGCCGCAGACTCAAACGGAGACTGCCGCTCATCGGCCAGTGCATCCTTCCAGCAAAGCCGTGAGCCTGCGTCCTCAGCCTCACTGGCTTGCACTTCAATCGTGACCTCTTGCGCCTTATGCCGGAACCACCAGCGCCGCTGGTTGTAAGCCTCGTGCAGCGCTATGCGATAGATCCACGTTCTCAAACTTGACTGCCCGTGAAAACCGCCAATGTTGCGAAAAACCTTAATGAACACGTCCTGGGTTACATCCGGGGCGTCATCGGCATTGGTTAGTATGCGCGCCACCAAGCTGTATACAGGCTGATGGTACTGCGCAATCAGTGAAGCGTAGGCGTCTTCGGAGCCGGCCTTCAGCTCGGCTACAACTGCGGCCTCTTCCGGTCGCATTTCTACGATGCTGGCTACGTGTCCCATACGCAAAGCCTCATACCTGCTGGCATCTTCTACCGTAGCAGCAGCCAAGGCTCTACTCAACTAAAAAGTGCGCAAAATCTGTGTATTTCCGTTACCGAACGATGTACCCCCACATGCTTACTTAGACAAGAGACGACAGCAAAAGGTTCCCAGATTTTCAAGAAAAAGTTGGCGAAATTTTGTTTAGATTCGCAGAAGATTTGTCTTCCTTGTCCCCGGGTTGTGGTTGTGTCTTCATCAAGATCAATGCACTGGCCAATCTTTTTCGATTCAGCACGGATCGCCTCGGTGCCGTTTGCGCCACTGTGCAGGCTGCACACTGCCACGATGTTCCTGCACACGGTGGCGCATTGGATTCTTTTCGCGAGAGTTGATACACTGACCTCAATCCAACCTTGTGGGCCTGTGGCGCAGCTGGGAGCGCGCTTCCATGGCATGGAAGAGGTCGTCGGTTCGATCCCGACCAGGTCCACCAATTACAGCAACAAGTTAGCGTATTCCCCAAAAGACGAGCGGTTTGTTGACTCTATATTGCAAGATTCGACGGCATTTTCCTTGATCCCTCCCGAGTCCCTCGGCCTAACTGACATTTTGTATCCGCGCGATTGTTTCTGTCGCGTAGCGATCTCCACGGTCGAAGCGATGCCGGATGGGACAGGCTTGCGCAAAGCTAGTGGCTGAATACCATCAAAAATAGATCAAACATCCGCGAGAGATACCCCTCCGTGGGGTTTAAGTCCCGCTCCAGGCCGCCCGATAAGTCCGTGAGCCTGTTTGGCTTTTTCCGAGCAGGCCAACTCTGCGGCTCTTGGTCTTGCCGACGCATCCAAATGAGCCTTCCTGCTCAGCTATTTCTGCCTGACCCTGCAAAAATCAGAACGTGGAGTTGAGTGATCTTCACTCTTCCTCCTGACCGTCTCGCTCTGCGAGTGCGGTTTTATTTGCGCATCCAAGACTCCGTCCTTGCGGGACAGATTGTCCATGGGCGTCACAATGCGCCCCACCGGCGTATGGGTTTCACGCACCGCAAGCAGCCAGGGAGATGCCCAGAACCAACGGAAACACGCTGCGAATTGAAGCTGCCGCAAAGGCTTGGCGGCTTCTAATTGCAGACCGACCCAGGGAAACGATTGGAGGAACACTATGCCGCTTACCACTGTCGTCATCACACTGATCGCAGCAGGACTACTACTATGGCTGGTCAACCGGTACATCCCCATGCAGGCACAAGTTAAGTCCATCTTGAATGGCATGGTTGTTCTTGTTTTGGTTTTGTGGATCGCCAGTCTCTATGGAGTCTTTCAACATCTGCCGCAATTTCGCGTTGGGCGTTGACGCACCTCAGCCCTGGCAGCAGAAGCGGGCAGGACACTGAACCCAAGGCATTAACGCAAGACAACCGTTCCAGCCTCCAGGAGGTCTCGTGAAACACGCTCTATTGTTCGCAATCGGAAGTTCCCTCAGCTTGAGTGCCGTGGCTCAATCCAGCCCACAAGCTCCGGTCAATCCAGCCTCCACCAGCCCAGCAGCGGTTTTTACCGCCAACATGACCAGCCGTACAGTGGAAGCCATCAACTATCAACACCGCAGCGGAGCCATTGAGGTGCAGCTTGCCGGCACAGATTTGATGCCTTCGGCGGGCGGCAAGGCCAAGGTGCGCAGCAAGAGCGGCACCATGGAAGTTGAAGCGGAGTTCGTCAACCTGAAAAGTCCGACAACTTTTGGCGGCGAATATCTCACTTACATTTTGTGGGCGATTTCCCCAGATGGCCGCTCTGTCAACCTGGGCGAGGTGCTGACAGGCAGCAACGAGCGCAGCAAGCTGACCGCCACCACCAATCTTCCGGCCTTCGCACTGATCGTCACCGCAGAACCATATTTTGCCGTCCGTCAGCCGAGCGATGTCGTGGTGCTTGAAAACATTATCCGGCCCGACACCAAGGGCACGGCCGAAATTGTACATGCGAAATATGAGCTGATGGCACGAGGCAGCTACATTCCCACTGGGTACAAGTTTGACCCCGTGGTGCTCAATGCCAAGTTGCCGCTGGAGTTTCTGGAGGCGCGCAATGCCCTGCGCATCGCACGGTCTGAAGGGGCTGAGCAATACGCCAGTGACAGCTATCAACATGCTGCCCAACTGATGAAAACAGCCGATGGATACGCCACCAGCGGTCACTCCGAAAAGCAGCAACTGATCGCGACGTCACGCGATACGGTGCAGGCCGCAGAAGATGCACGCGAGATTTCGATAAAAACCATTGCAGAAGACCGCGCGGCGCACGAGCGCACCGCCGCTGCTGAGGCGCTGGCGCAATCGCAAAAGCAGACCCGTTCTGCAACCCTGCAAAACGAACAGGCCCAATCTGCCATGGCCCGGGCACAGACGGATCTGGCGGCCAATCAAGCAGCCTCGGCAGTGGAGATCACCGCAGCGCAGGCTGACGCCAACCAATCCCGGCAAATTGCCCGGCAGGCACAACAGGGCGAGCACAAGGCAGATAGCGACAAGATGGCTCTGCGCACACAGTTGTCTGAACAGTTGAGCCAAGTGCTGACAACGCGCGATAGTGCACGCGGAATCATCGTCAGCATGCCCGATGTATTGTTCAATTCTGACGAGTCCATCTTGAAGCCGGACGCCAGGGAGAAGCTGGCAAAGGTTGCCGGGATTCTGATCGCATACCCCAGCCTGAATATCGAGGTGGGCGGCTACACGGACAATACCGGCGGCGATGCGATGAATCAGAAACTGTCAGAGAATCGCGCGGATGCTGTACGCGACTTTCTGCTGCAAGAGGGTGTGGCCGCCGACTCCGTGACGGCGAAGGGATTCGGCAGCAGTCTTCCCATTGCCTCCAATGAGAACCCCGCTGGCCGACAAGAGAACCGTCGCGTGGAACTGGTTGTATCGGGCGCGGCCATCGGAAGCCCCGGCGATACGACCACCGGAAGTCTGCGCTAGGTGCGGTTTTGCCGGGTGGCCCTACAAGCTAACGGCAGGCTTGCATGGACCGCCCGGCCTGCGGCGGATGCGTAACGGCATCCCAGCCATGTACATGGGTGTGGCTTTCCGGCTGCATAGGCATCGTCAACCCATCGGCCCCACTCCGACCCAAGCAGGGTTTGAGTGGGGCGCGTGCGTCCAGGTCCACGCTCTGCTTCTAGGTCCACTCGGGAAAGAGCGAGTGATGCAGGTTGAGGGCGGCGATCTTGCGCATGTCGTCTGCGTCCAAAGCAAAGTCAAAGATGTTCAAATTTTCGCGGCGATGTTGTGGGTTCGACGAACGCGGGATGGCGACGACTCCCCGCTGAAAGTGCCAGCGCAGCACGGTCTGCGCGACGGTTTTGTGATGCTTGCTGCCGATCTGCGCCAGCACAGGATTGGTAAACAGACCGTTGCGGCCTTCAGCAAAGGGTGCCCACGCCTCCATTTGCACACCGGCAGCGCGCAGGGATTCCAGCTCAGCCGTCTCCTGAAAAAACGGATGCGTCTCCACCTGATTGATAGCTGGCTTCGTCTTTGCAGCAGCGGTGAGGCTGGCGAGTTGTGCCGGATCAAAATTGCTGATGCCGATGGCGCGGATTTTTCCGGCGGCGTTCAACTCTTCCATGGCCCGCCATGAGCCGTTCACGTCCCCGCGCGGACGGTGGATGAGATAGAGATCGAGATATTCAAGCTGGAGTTTGTCGAGTGTGGTTTGAAAGGCCCGCTTGGCTGGCTCGTAGCCGGAGTCATCGACCCAAATCTTCGAGGTGACAAAGAGAGACTTGCGGTCGATACCGCTCTTGCGGATGCCCGCGCCGACGGCCTCCTCATTCTCATACACCTTGGCGGTGTCGATGAGCCGGTAGCCCGCAGCGATGGCGTCGGCAACGCTTTCCGTACACAGATCGCCACGCAGGCTGTAGGTTCCGAAGCCGAGCCTCGGCATTCGGACGCCGTTGTTCAACCGCACGGAAGGGATGGAAACCTTGCCGTGAGCGGAACCGAGGCCGATGCGCTCGAAGGCCGCCGCCGCCGTAAGCAGCGCGCCTCCTTGGAGTATTTTGCGACGGCTGATTGCGCCTGCCTGTTTGTCCGTGTCCATGTTTTTCATCATTGGTTCCACCTTCATTCGGTTCTGTAGATATGCCCCACGGGCTAACAGACCCATAGTACAGAGGCTCACTCTTTTCGTCACATGGCGATTCCGACTTCTCGCACGGCGAACCAATTGCGGATCCACCGGGGTCAACCAACCGTGCTCGGCGCTTTGTCAAGCAGTAACGTCATGAGCCAAAAGCTACTTGGCAAACCATACGGAGCAAGATCCATGGATTGCATTTTTTTTAGCGAGCCTGCTAACCTTTAGGCATCGAAACAGTCCAACAAAAAGGCAAGTTTACCAATTTGGGTCAGAATCACTTTCATCGATTGTTGATCAACTTTGGTCAAAATAGGGACTACAATCACTGCACGATCCGATTCTGAATATGCGTTGGTAGAGTTCAATGCTTCTTTGAGGTCATCCGTCTGTGACGTCTACAAAACTTTCGTGTGCATGGAAAAATCCTGATTCCGGGCGAGGCTATCGCACAGGGATCTCTCTGCATAGCCACACGCAATGTTCGAAAGAAAAGCTGCATTTTGTCCCAGCCTTCGCGCGACGCTGGTTTCTGTTGCAGCGCGCCATGGATCGCTTGTGCCGAAATTCGGCCATTCCCGTGGACTTCTCCCGCGCCTATTGGACGCCCCCTTTGACCCCAAAACAGGTCTTTGATTCTGAGCGCGACCAAATTGAAAACGTGCTGGGACTGTCGAGTTTGGTTTCCCTCACCGATCACGATTCCATGGAAGCGCCCAGTCGGCTGCGGCAATCTCAGGAAACGGCGGAAGTCCCCTTGTCCTTTGAGTGGAGCGTCCCCTACGGCGAAACGGTCTTCCATATTGGCATTCACAATTTACCCAGCCAAACTGCCCATGCGATTGTGGCGGAGTTGGAAGCCTTCACGCAAAAGTCTTCGCAGCACACGATTACCGAACTGCTTGCGGGGCTGCATGCACTGCCAGAGGTGTTGATTATTTTCAATCACCCCCTGTGGAACATGTATGGCTTTGCCGCTGAAAAACAGGCGCAGCATCTGGATACGTTCCTCAGCCAAAATATCCAATTTATCCACGCACTGGAACTGAATGGAATGCGGCGGCGCGAAGAAAATAAAAAAGTCGTTCCGCTGGCAGACCGTTGGCGGCTCCCGTTGATTTCTGGCGGGGATCGCCATGCGTGTGAGCCAAATGCCAATGTCAATCTGAGCAATGCACAGAGCTTTGCCGAGTTTGTGCATGAGATTCGCAACGAGCAACGCAGCCACGTGCATTTTCTGCCGCAATACACTGAGCCAATGTGTGTGCGCGTGGTTCGCTCCGTGCTGGATACGATTCGCTATTATCCGGAACATCCCGTCGGCTCTCGATCCTGGGATGATCGTGTCTTCCATCCAGCAGGCGCGGGAGAAAGCTATCTGCCGCTCTCCTCACTCTGGAAGGCTCCGCCGGGATATATGCAACACGCCTTTTCCTGTTTCCGCCTGGCAGAGCATACGAGTGTGCAATGGGCGTTGAAGCGCGTCTACTCGGATCCAATTGAGGCGTACGTGTTTTCGGATACGGTCTCCGGGGCTACTCTTTGAAAGCAAGCGTTGTGAGAGTCGCGTTTTTCCCGGACGGATACCACGAAATTGATGGCGTAGCCATCTTCGCCCGGCACTTCGAAGCCTACGCCAAAGAACGCAACATCCCCTTTCTTATGGTTCACGCCGGAACGCGGGATGCAATTGTGCGCGATGGTTCAACAACACGCGTGGAGCTGCGACGTGGGCCGATGCAATTTCCGCTGGACAAGGCGCATCGCTTTGACTTGCTGCTCGCGCGACACTATCGAAACGTAGCGGATCTATTGCAAGAGTTTTCTCCACAAATCATCCAGATTACCGGGCCAAGTGACACAGGCATCCTGGGCACTTTGCTGGCGCGTCGGCACAAGGTGCCGCTAGCTGCATTCTGGCAAACCAATCTGCCCCAATACGCTGGCCTGCGTACGGCGCAGGCTCTGGCATCACTGCCTCCATCTCTGTCGCACGGGCTGGCGCGAGTTGCAGAACGATGCAGTGCTGCCATCGCCACCCGCTTCTACAAGATTCCCGACATGGTCTTCGCACCCAACCCGGAAATCCTTGCCATGCTGGAGGCCGCGATCGGCAAACCCTGCCTCCCCATGGATCACGGAGTGGATATTGAAAAATTTTCTCCAAAATATCGAGATCGCCAGGATGACCGATTCACGATCGGCTATGTGGGTCGTTTGAGCGCAGAAAAAAACATTCGTTGGCTCGCCATACTGGAGCAGCGATTATTGCAGGCAGGCCATCGAAATTTTCGCATCGTGGTTGTGGGGCAAGGCGCAGAGGCTGCCTGGTTGCAGGCCAACATGCAGCACGTGGAGCTCTGCGGGGTGCTTACCGGCAAGGATTTATCGCGCGCGTATGCCAATATGGATGTATTGGCATTTCCCTCGGAGACGGACACCTTCGGACTGGTTGTACTGGAAGCACTCGCATCCGGTGTGCCTGCGGTGGTAACGGCAGAAGGCGGGCCAAAGTTCACCGTGCAACACGGAATCACAGGGTACGTCACGAAGAACGTGGAGGAGTTTTCCATCGCCGTGGCTACTCTAATCTCGCAACCCGCACTTCAAAGGTCCATGCAGGAGTCTGCTCGTCAATATGCACGGACGCACTCTTGGGAGTATGTTTTTGAGAGTGTCTACAACGCATACCGTGGAATACCGTAGCGTTGGCTCTAGTCGCATAAATTTTCATTCCTAAGGTTTTCGCATTGATTCTCCGGCATTTTAGATTTTTACGAATTGCAGTTTTTCTTGGGTGCATATTGCTGCTGCCAAGTCGCGGAATTGCACTGCCAACTTCACGGAAAAATCCAACATCTTCGCTAACGCTGAATCAGGTCGTGGATCGACTCATTGCTGAAAACATAAAACGGTCGAACTCACTGCTTGGATACCAAAGCCGTCGCACGTACAAGGTCGTCTACAAGGGATTTTTCGGCGACTTGCATGCCGAAATGGTCGTCGATCTGGATTACATCGCTCCCGATACGAAAAAATTCACCATTATTTCTGAAAGTGGACCTGGGCTGCTGGTCGATCATATTTTGAAGAAACTGCTGACGGTAGAGGCGGATTCGCAACCATGGAAAAACAGAAAAGCCTTACTCCCGAATCGGCAAAATTATGTCTTCACGAATCTCCAGTATCAGCCAGCCCTGGATGGATGTTCCTATATCTTGGATGTCGCTCCCGTCGTTCCCAACAAACTGCTCTATCGCGGGCGCATCTGGGTAAATGATCGGGATTTTGCCATTTGCCGTATCGAAGGCTACCCATCCAAGACTCCTTCGTTTTGGATCACCAGCGGACAGCTGGTTCATACCTACGCAAAGGTTGGGCAGTTCTGGTTCTCCAAACATGACAGAAGCGTTTCGACAATTCGACTAGGGGGGACTGCAACCTTGGACATTGACTACGGAGACTATAGGATTCAGTCGGGAACCCCACCACACGCAGTGGTATCGCCCATCGTCCGCTCAAAATGAAGGAAGAACCGCAAAGTAGCGCGCTCTATGTTTTTCACTCTGGGGAAGGTTCGTGTTGTGTCTGCTGGATCACCAGGAGCAGCATTTTCAAGGTGCTGCCCCGGGCGCGATTGTAGCAATCCCTTGCGGGGTTACTGGACGCTGGCAACCTTGTTGTCCAGCGCCAAGTTGAGTGCAAGTACATTCACACTGCGTTCGCCGAGTAGTCCAAATTGGCGATCGTTTGTATTTTCCTGGATGAGCACTTCGACCTGATTCAGAGTTAGGCCGCGTGCCTGGGCGATGCGTGGAGCCTGATATTCCGCGGCTGCTGGCGTAATGTCTGGATCGAGTCCAGAGGCCGAGGCGGTGACCAAATCAACCGGCACAGGCGCGGTGGATGTACCCGCCTGCTCTGCCTGCACACTGGCCGTAATGCGATCCACAAGCTTCTGGTTGGACGGCGACCAATTGGATCCACCGGAAGCCGTCGGATCATATCCATTGCCAGCAGCAGAGGGTCGGCTGTGAAAATACTGCGGGCCGGTGAAGGCTTGGCCAATCCAGTGCGAGCCAACTATGGTTCCATTCTGCACGATTAAATCGCCGTTGGCCTGCTGCTTCCAGAGAGACTGCGCGATGCCCGTCACCAGCAGCGGATAGCCCAGGCCGAGCAAGAGCGTTGTGACGAGTGTGTAGCGAAGCGAAATTAACAATAGTTTCTGCATGGCAAATCTCCAGTCTGCAACTTCGGCGCACTACGCCAAGTGCAGCGCGGTTAGAACAACGTCAATCAGCTTAATGCCCAGGAACGGAGCAACCAGCCCACCCAGTCCATAGATCAAAAGATTGCGACGCAGCAGAGCCTCTGCGCTCATTGCTCGATAGTTCACACCGCGCAGCGCCAGCGGAATGAGCACAACAATAATGAGCGCATTAAAGATGACCGCTGAAAGGATTGCCGACTCCGGCGAATGGAGGCGCATAATGTTCAGCGCGCCCATCACAGGAAAGGCCACGGCAAACATGGCTGGCAAAATAGCGAAATACTTGGCCACATCGTTGGCGATAGAAAAGGTCGTCAGCGCGCCGCGCGTCATCAAAAGCTGTTTGCCAATCTCCACAATCTCAATCAACTTGGTTGGGTTGGAATCCAAGTCCACCATGTTGCCCGCTTCCTTGGCGGCTTGCGTGCCTGTGTTCATGGCCACGCCCACGTCGGCCTGCGCCAATGCGGGCGCATCGTTGGTGCCATCACCGGTCATGGCCACCAGCTTGCCGCCCTCTTGTTCCCGGCGAATCAGATCCATTTTGTCTTTGGGCTTGGCTTCAGCAAGAAAATCATCCACGCCGGCCTCACGCGCAATCGCTGCAGCGGTCAGTGGATTGTCTCCGGTAATCATCACCGTGCGAATACCCATGCTGCGCAGTTGAGCAAAGCGCTCCTTCATGCCGCCTTTGACGATGTCTTTGAGATGAATGACGCCGAGCGCGGATTTATTTTCCGCAACCACCAGCGGCGTCCCTCCTGCGCGAGCGATGGTCTCTACCGCATTGCGCACATCCTGAGGCAAATCGCTGCCAGCCTCCTGCAAAAACTTTGCGATCGCGTCCACGGAGCCTTTGCGAATGATGCGTCCATCCAGATTCACACCCGACATGCGCGTAAGCGCGCTAAAGGGAATGAACTCAGCATGAGCCGGAGCCATCTCGCGCCCACGCAAACCATACCGCTCCTTGGCCAGCACAACAATGGAACGGCCCTCCGGAGTTTCATCGGCGAGGGAAGAGAGCTGCGCCGCATCGGCCAGTTGATCCTTGCTGACGCCCGGCGCGGGCACAAACTCCGTGGCCTCGCGGTTGCCCAGTGTGATGGTGCCCGTCTTGTCGAGCAGCAATGTGTTCACATCACCCGCCGCTTCTACCGCGCGGCCCGACATGGCGAGCACGTTGTGCTGCACCAGGCGATCCATGCCCGCGATACCGATTGCGGAGAGCAATCCTCCAATGGTGGTCGGGATCAGACAAACGAGCAGCGAGACGAGAACGAAGATGCTTTGTGGCGCGCTGGAGTACACGGCGAAGGGTTGCAGCGTGACTACCGCCAGTAGAAAGATCAGCGTCAAACCAGCCAGCAAAATGTTCAGCGCAATTTCATTCGGCGTCTTTTGACGCTCTGCTCCTTCAACCAGAGCGATCATGCGATCCAAAAACGTCTCGCCGGGATTCGATGTAATGCGAATGCGCAATTGGTCGGAGAGCACGCGCGTACCGCCAGTGACCGCCGAGCGATCCCCTCCTGCTTCCCGAATCACCGGCGCAGACTCTCCTGTGATTGCGGACTCATCCACTGAGGCCACGCCTTCGATCACTTCGCCGTCGCCGGGAACCATCTGGCCCGCGACGACCAACACCACATCATCGGCGCGCAATTGTGTGCTCGGAACCTCCTCGACACTGCCGTTGTCGAGCATGCGGTGCGCGATGGTCTCCGCCTTCGACTTACGCAGCGACTCCGCCTGTGCCTTGCCGCGACCTTCCGCCATGGCCTCTGCAAAATTGGCAAAAAGCACGGTAAACCAGAGCCAGAGCGTGATTTGCAGATCAAACCCAATCGCCGGTCGATGCGCCAGCATATCGCGCACGACTAAAACGCTGGTGAGCACGCTGCCAATTTCCACGACAAACATTACCGGATTGCGCATTAGAAAGCGCGGGTTGAGCTTGCGCAGCGATTCCACCGAAGCAGTGGCGATAATGCTGCGATCCCATAGAGATTTTTTGCGGCCTCGTGAGGATGATGTCATTCCAATCTCTCCTTAAAAACTGTGTCCGGCACGGAGCAGCAGGTGCTCCAGCACAGGGCCAAGGTTGAGTGCCGGGAAAAACGTCAGTCCGGCGACAATCAAAATCACTCCCACCAACAACACGGTGAATAGGGGCGTGGTCACGGGGAAGGTGCCGAGCGAAGGCGGCGTGAAGCGCTTGCCCGCCAGATTCCCCGCCAATGCCAACACGGGCACGATCATCAAAAAACGCCCTGCGAGCATGGCGAAAGCCAGCGTCAGGTTGTACCAATTCGTATTGGCGTTGAGTCCGGCAAATGCGGAGCCATTGTTGCCCGTGGCCGAAGTGTACGCATAGAGAATTTCTGAAAGTCCATGCGGACCGTTGTTATTCAGGCTGCTGAGACCCAGATGGGGCAACAGAACCGAGATGGCCGCAAAGCTCAAAATAATCAGCGGGAAAATCAGCGTGTAGAGCATGGCCATCTTCACGTCATAGGACTCGATTTTCTTGCCGAGATACTCTGGCGTGCGACCCACCATTAACCCTGCGATGAAGACCGAGAGCACCACGAAGATCACCATGCCATACAGGCCTGCGCCGACGCCGCCGAAAACAACTTCCCCCAGCAAGATGTTGGTGAGTGGCACCAGCCCGCCAAGCGGCATAAAGGAATCGTGCATGGAGTTGACCGCGCCACAGCTCGTATCCGTCGTCACGGTGGCGAAGAGCGCGGAGTTAGCGATGCCAAAACGAACCTCTTTGCCCTCCATGTTGCCGCCGGGTTGTTGCTGGCTGATGGTTTGATCCACCTTGTGCAAAAGCGGGTTGGGCTGTGACTCTGCCCAATACGCTGTGGCAACGCCTGCAAAAAACAGTACCGACATTGCGGCGAAGACAGCCCAACCGTGCCTGGGCGAGCCGGTCATTTTGCCCAGGGTTGCCGTCAATCCCGCAGGAAGGATGAGGATTGCCAGCATCTCCAAAAAGTTGGTGAGCGGCGTGGGGTTTTCAAACGGATGCGCGCTGTTCGCATTGAAAAATCCGCCGCCATTGGTGCCCAGTTCTTTGATTGCTTCCTGCGAAGCAACTGGCCCCTGCGCGATGGATTGCGTGGTTATGGCCGGAGTGGTCTGGGTTGCGGGCTGCGACTGCACCAGCTTGGCCGTATCGTAGGGACGGAAGTTCTGAATCACGCCCTGCGAGACCAGCGCCAAGGCCAGCACCAAGGCTCCCGGCAAAAGTACCCACAGCATGGCGCGAGTCATATCTGCCCAGAAATTACCCAGCGTCTTTTGTTCACGCCGCACGATGCCGCGAATCAAGGCGACGGCAACGGCCAAGCCAAGCGCGGCAGACGCGAAGTTGTGATATGCCAAGCCAGCCATCTGCGTCAGATAGCTCATCGTGGTCTCAGGCGTGTAGGACTGCCAATTAGTGTTGGTGGTGAACGATGCAGCCGTGTTCAACGCCAACGCGGCGGGCACATTCGGCAGATGCTGCGGGTTCCACGGCAGCCAGGCCTGCACGCGCTCCAATACGTACAGGATCAGCATGGAGACTAAGCTGAAGGCCAGCACGGCCATGCTGTAGGCCGTCCACGGCATCTCTTCACTGGCATCTATGCCCGTCAGACGATAGAGCAACCGCTCCACGGGAGACAGGATCGGGTCGAGCCAAGTGTGCTCGCGTTCAAAGACACGCGCCATGTACAGGCCCACGGGTTTGGCCGCCAGCAGCACCACGCCAAACAAAAGAAAAATCTGCAACCATCCATTCATCGTCATTAAAACTTCTCCGGACGCAGCAGCGCGTAGACCAAATAGCCCATCAGCAAAATGGAGAGCACCAGAACAATTGCCGTTTCCACTGTCATCGTTGTCACCTCAACCGTTCGCAAGCGAGTATGTACAGCGCAGAGACCGCAAAAAACA
>DAHWKP010000085.1:0-8707 GCA_027343585.1 Acidobacteriaceae bacterium | reverse complement strand
CGTCCGCCGTTAACAAGCACCACGCATTGCTCACAATCGCTTACAAATGGGCGCGGCGCAATTCCACCGAGTGCAGGGCAAGCTCCCGTGCCGGGGGCCGTGCCATGCGACAACAATTCCGCCCGCTATCCTTTGCCTCGTAGAGCGCCGCATCTACCTTGCGCAGCAACTCATCCGCGGGCAGTGCTGGCCAGTCGCTGCTCATCAGCACTCCAAAACTCATCGTAATCGGGATTGGCCCCACATCCGAAGCGACTGGCTGACTCCCGATGGACATGCGAATCTCCTCAGCACGCGCCATCACCCCATCCGGGTCGCAATTGTTGAGCACAATCAGAAACTCCTCGCCGCCGTAACGTCCCACATAATCATAGGAGCGCACGGCTCCAGTCAGGCGACGCGCCACTTCGCGCAGTACCTGGTCGCCGACTACGTGCCCCCGCGTGTCGTTGACCTGTTTGAAGTGATCGATGTCTCCCAAGAGCAGCATGGTGCAATCGCGCTCGCGTGTGGAACGCGTCAACTCCTTGGTCAACAGCTCCATAATGATGCCGCGATTAAAGAGAGCCGTCAGCGAATCATGCGTAGCCTGATAGCGCATATTCTCGCGCGCTTCCACCAGGCTGTCTTCCAACTGCAATATGCGCAGCCCCGTGCGCAAGCGCGCTTTTAGCTCCTCCGGATTAAACGGCTTGATCAGATAATCATCCGCCCCGGATTCAAGACCTGCGACGATTTCTTGGGTGGAATTTTTTGATGTCAGCAGAATGATGTGTACATATTGCTGCTCGCGTTTTTGGCGCACCTCGCGGCAGACGCTGGGGCCGTCCATCTTCGGCATCATCCAGTCGAGCAGCGCCAAGCGCGGCCCATCCATCCGGCACAATAACTCCGCTGCGGCAACTCCATTGTCCACGGCGGTCACTTCATAGCCTGCACGTTCCAGCATGGAGCGCAGCAGATGCAGCGACATGTATTCGTCATCTGCGATGAGAATCTTCATGCGGTTGCTCCAGAACTTTGCCCCAACTGGCTCCAGATTCTGGCCACGGCACGATCCAAGTCTGCAATCGCCTCAGCCAGTTCCCCTTGATTTTGCGTTTTGCCTGCCATTTCTACCCGCGCCGCAGCCAGTGTAGCTTGCGGCATGGCCAAGTTGGCGCACATCCCTTTCAAGGTATGCCCAGCGGAATGGATTTGCTGCATCTGGTTTTCATCCAGAGCCTGCTGTAACACTTGCCGCTGACGAGGATACTCTTCGCGGAACATATCGAGTAAGTCTTGCATCAATTCTCGATCATTTTCCACACGCGCCAGCAACTCTTCGAAGTTAATATCCACGCTTTGCGATTGCATTTCGGTTGCCATAATTTGTACGCCCCCCGAATCTTTTTCGGTTCTTAATGCACCAAGCTCTCCTCTGCTTTTGTCTGCTGGATGCGTTGGAGGACTTGATCCAATTCCTCCGTGCGAATGGGCTTCACCAAATACCCATCCATGCCTGCACTCAGGCACCGTTCTTGGTCTCCTTGCATTGCGTGCGCTGTCAACGCAACGATGACCTGGTGCGTCATCGTACCTTCTTCCATACTGCGAATGGCAAGTGTGGCCTCAATGCCGTCCATCACTGGCATTTGCACGTCCATGAGCACCAGATCAAACTTGGAGTGCTCCAAGGCATCCAGGGCTTCCCTCCCATTGACGGCCAAGGTGACCGCATGTCCTTTTTTCTCTAATAAGCGCAAGGCTAAGCGCTGGTTCACCAAGTTGTCTTCGACCAAGAGGACGTGCAATGCGGCCGCCGAATCGAGATGCTGCTGCTGTCCCAAAGGCTGCGTTGCCGCAGGGACATCGGCCAGCGCCGCAGACTGAGGCTGAAGCTCCACGATCATGGATTGCAGCAATTCCGACTGGCGAATGGGTTTGAGCAGACAGGCCCCAATCTGCAACGATTCCATTTGCGCGCGCTCCACAGGATGCGCTCCAGAACTCAGCAGCAAAATGCGTAGCGCTGCATAGGAGGGGTTCTCCCGGATTTTTTCTGCCAACATCCGCCCATCCATCCTGGGCATGTGCATATCCGTCAACATCAACGCATAGGGATCGGAGGCGCAAGCCGCTTCTTGGATGGCATTCCAAGCCTCTTCTCCACTGGCCACGGCGTCATTGCGCAGGCCCCACCGCTGCAGCATCGCCTGCAAAATCTTTCGATTCGTTTCATTGTCGTCCACAATGAGAACACGCTTGCCCGCCAGGATTCGGCGCTCATTCGATTCCGCTACATCTTGTACTTGGTCTGGGCGCTTGGCCACACGCGCGGTAAACGTAAATCGACTGCCTTGGCCCAGACGGCTTTCCACACGGATTGCGCCACCCATCATCTGCACCAAACGCGCAGTAATCGTAAGGCCAAGTCCAGAGCCGCCATACTGCCGCGTGGTGGAAGTATCCGCCTGGGTAAATGGATGAAAGATCTCCTGCATCTTTTCTGGCGCAATGCCAATACCCGTATCGAAGATCTCAAACCGCAATACCAGGAATTCCTCTCCACCCTGTTCCACCCCGACAGAGAGCATCACTTCGCCCGCATGAGTGAATTTAATGGCATTGCCCACGAGATTGAAGAGGATCTGACGCAGGCGCCCTGGATCGCCCACCACCCGCTGCGGAACCTCCGGCGCCACATCGCAGAGCAGTTCAAGTTTCTTTTCCGCTGCGCGTACCGCCAGGGTCTTCATGGCCATCTCCACGCAATCGCGCAGATCAAATTCCACCGATTCCAGAACAATCTTGCCCGCCTCGATCTTGGAAAAGTCCAAGATGTCATTAATCACATAGAGCAGCGTGTCGGCGGAAAACTGCACCGTCTCCAAATACTCCCGTTGCTCCAAAGTCAGGCTGGTGTCGAGCGCCAACTGCACCATGCCAATCACCCCGTTGAGCGGGGTGCGAATTTCATGGCTCATGTTGGCCAAGAATTCACTTTTCGCTTGGTTGGCCGCCTCAGCTGCAATGTGGGCCTTCACGATCTCTTGTTCCGCAATTTTTTGCTGCGTTATATCCCGGCCCATGCCGACGATGCCCACAATGGTTCCGTCTTCTTCTTGAAGCGGCACCTTGGTTGTCAGCAACCAGCGCTCGTTGCCCTGTTTGTCAAAAATCTGTTCTGCCTGGCTCACCAAATGTTTGCCGGTGCGAATGATGTTTTGTTCATCCTGAAAAAATGGGCTGGCAACGGCTTTGGGATAGAAATCGAAGTCCGTTTTCCCCAACAAAATCTCCGGAGAGTCCACGCCCATAAACGCTGCCACGCTTCGGTTGGCCAACACAAACTCGCTCTTGCGATTCTTGGCGTAGATATGGTCTGGAATCGTCTCCGTCAGGGTGGCCGTAACGGCCTCAATCAACTTCAGATCGCACACCCCTGCATTGCGCCATCCCAATCGGCGCAGCACTCGGTACAACCCGCGCATCCAGGGGATCGATGCCAGGCCCACTGCAAGCCCAAATAGAAGCGTCGCCGCCAAAGCTCCGGCCCCCGAAGCAAGGCTTAGCCCTGGCATCCAGTGCCGCAAGCCATCCCAGGCAGCCAGCCCCAGCACCACCAACAGGCCTGCCCCCAGCCGCGCACTGGCGTGTCCACCGAGCTTTACCTTCTTGTGGGCACTTTGTACTTGCATGCCTGCTTCCTCGCCTCCAACCCTGTGCATCCCCGACAACACAACCGCTATCGACGCACATCTGCCTTATCGGCACGCACCTGCGGAAACGCGAGCAATCCCGACTCCACCGGAGATGGCATCGGCCCTTCGTGGGACTGCAGGTTGGCTAGAAATTCCAAAACCGGCTGGGGTTGCCCAAAATAAAAGCCTTGAAAGCGCGTGCATCCCCGTGCAGCCAGAAATTCCAATTGTGCCTTGGTCTCCACGCCTTCGGCCACCACTTCCAGCCCTAGCTGGGCTGTAATCGACAAAATGGCATCGATCAACACAGCATGGTTGGCGTCCTTGGGTGCAGATTGCACAAAGCTGCGATCAATCTTTAACTCGTCCAACGGCAGCGTTTGCAGATAGAACAAGCAGGAATAGCCCGTGCCAAAATCATCAATGGAAATGCGCACGCCCAAGGCGCGCACCTCCTCCAACACCTGCACCACGCTGTCCATGCGCGACAGAAACTGGCCCTCCGTCACCTCCAGGGTCAGCCGCCCGGCGGGAGCTCCCGTCTCCTCCAGAATCCTGCGTACAAGCGCGGCAAATCCCGGTTGCCGCACCTGCCGCGGGCTGACATTGACGGAGAGCGAATACTGCTGGCTCAGATGTGCGGTCTGCGCCAACAAGATGCAGCTTTGCCGCAGCACCCACTCCCCAATCTCCAAGATGGCTCCGCTCTCCTCCGCCAGAGGAATAAAAATATCCGGCGCAACCGGCCCCAGACCGGGATGCTCCCAGCGCAACAAAACTTCGGCACCCCGAATCCCGCCCTGCGCGTTGCACTTGGCCTGCATTGCCAAGGAAAACTCATTCCGGGCCAGCGCACCGCGCAGCGGCTGGTCAAAGGCACGACGACGGCGCAGATCGGTCGCCATCTCTTTCGTAAAGATGCTCATCCCGTCCCGCCCAGACTCCTTGCTCCGATGCAGTGCGATGTCGGCTTGGCGCAGAATCTCCTCGGCTCCCGCCTGATCCGGCGTGGGAAAGAGTGCAATGCCCAGGCTCACCGAAACGGATGCATCCCCGCCCGGCAGCTTCACCAAATCCGAGGCCAGCAAACGCAACTTCTGCACCACGCGCTCGACGGCGCGCAGGGCCGCCTCCTGCGTCAGGCCCAAGTCTTCCAACACCACCACAAATTCATCCCCGCCATACCGGGCCACCGTGTCGCGCTTGCGCAACCCCACACTCAGCCGCTGGCCGATGGTGCGCAGGAAGAAATCTCCGGCAGCATATCCATACAAGTCATTGATGGGGTTGAAGTGATCCAAGTCCAGCAACACGGCCGCACCCCATTGCCGACACCCCTGTGCGGCCAAAAATGCCTGCTGCAACCGCTCCATCAATTGCGCGCGATTCCACAGTCCGGTCAGAGGATCAAAGTGCTCCAACCGCTGCATCTGCAGCCGCATCCGCTCCTGCGCCAGTTCTCTGCCCAACGCTGCGCCCAGCATGTCGAGGACATCCCGCGTCACGGCATGCACATGCACCTGCACCTCGGTCTCCATGTCCAGCGCCCCCTCCAGCACGCCATGGCTCAACAAAGGAATCAGGCAATGTCCATGCGGAGTGGGCCGCGCGGAGTTTCCAGAGAGTGCTGGACAAACGCCCGTGACCAGGATCTGCCCCGCCGCTGCTGCCGCTGAGGACAGGTACGCGTTCAGACTTTCGCAGCAGGCCGTGTGCTCTGCGTCGTGCGCATCCGTTCCGCCTCCGTTCGCCATGCCCACCACCGACCATGTCGCCTCGCTGCAACCGGAGGAATCGGACTGCGCAGCATCGGGATCCTGCCGGTTGCCCCCCGCAGGCCACTCGGTCCGACCAATCAGAATGGCCCGCGTACAAGGGATGGCTTTGGATTGCACACAGAGATCCTGCAGCACGCGCTGCATCCGCGAGGCAAAGCTACCCTCCTCGTCCAGATGCCGGTGCATGTGTAGTAAAAACCTTGCCAAGCGGGCATGTCCGCCACGGACGCGATTGACCTCACGCAGCGCATAGACCAACACCGCCAGCAGGAACCCGGCCAGCCCCGGCAGCATCCAAAATTCTGCGGAGGAGATCGAAGCCCAATTTTGCCCCCCTACGCCCGCCCAGGAAAGCCCCATCCACTCCACCCCAACCAGCAACAACATTAGACACAGCCCAGCCAACAGGCCTTCCCCGACAAAACGTTTCGATAGAACAATTTTGTTGTTGCGCTGGAGTGGCATCGTTGGCTCCGCCTAGCCTATCCCATCACAATAGTCCAGAAAGGGGATTTTCGGCGGTCAATTGTTGCAAATTCAGGGAGAAATTCCGCTTTTAGGCAACGCGAGCCAGCGCTTTCCCACTTTGCAGCCATGCAATACCCAAGCCATGACGGAATTTTGGCCCCATTTCCCAATGGCATCGGCCCCGGATCGGCCCACGCGCGGCTGGAGGAGCATGCGCCGGAAGAACTGGACTGGTGGGCAGTGAGGGACTCGAACCCCCGACATCCTGCTTGTAAGGCAGGCGCTCTAACCAACTGAGCTAACCGCCCCCACGGGCAGCTTGCGCTACCTTCAGTCTATCGCAGATCCAGCCCCGCGTTCCTCGAACTCCCCCAGCGAACGCGCGCACTTTCTTCTGGAGCAAATTGGTAGACTGAGCCGTGCGCTCCCTCATCCTCAACGCAGATGACTTTGGCCTGACGCCGGGCATCAATCGAGCCGTTCTGGAACTGCATCAGTCAGGCGCATTGACCTCGGCCACGCTGATGGCCGCCGCCCCAGCCTTTGCCGCTGCAGTCGAGATGGCGCAGACGCATCCATCGCTTGGGGTCGGCTGCCACGTTGTGTTGGTGGACGGCGAGCCGACTGCGCCGCCGGATGCCATCTCCACGCTGCTCGACCCAGCCAGTCCGCAGCCCGCTTTTTATCCCACGCTGGGCGGTTTTCTGCGTGCGCTTTTTTGGGGCCGCATCGATCCCCTGCATATTGAGCGCGAGGCCTCCGCGCAAATCGCCAAGCTGCGCGCGCACGGCATCCAGCCCACGCACGTCGACACGCATAAACACACGCACATGTTCCCACGCGTTCTGCTGCCCGTGTTGCGCGCCGCGCAAGGCCAAGGCGTGCGCGCCATTCGCAATCCCTTTGAACCCGCGTGGAGTGTGCAGGCAACCCCACAGGCCCCGCTGGCTCGCCGCGCGGAGGTGCATCTGCTGCGCACACTGCGCACTCGATTCCTGCGCTCCGTCCGCGCTGCAGGCCTGCGCACCCCTGAAGGCAGCCTGGGCGTGCTGGCAACCGGAACGCTCGATGCTCCAGCGCTGCGCGCCATCCTCGCCCGGGTTCCCGCAGGCACGTGGGAGCTGGTCTGCCATCCTGCACAGGTCGACGATGCGCTGCGCGCAACCCGCACGCGCTTGCTTGGCTCCCGGCAGGTGGAGTTGCAGGCGCTGCTCGCCGTATTTGCGCAAAATGGGGAACCGAACGCCATCCCAGAAACGCAGCGCATCCACTTCGGCCATCTCCCCTGATAATGCGCGGAAAAAAGCAACGATGTGTATGGAGCCAAAGTGCGACACGCAGCATCCAATGCTGCAACGAGCAGCGAATCCTTCACCCCAACCCCACGGAGCCGCATGAAGATTGGCATCACCTGTTATCCGACCTATGGCGGCAGCGGCGTAGTTGCCACCGAGCTGGGCATTGAACTGGCCGAGCGCGGCCACGAAATACACTTCATCTCCTACGCGCAGCCGTTCCGTCTTGCCGGACGCGAGAGCCGCATCCGCTTTCATGAAGTGCCCGTCACCAACTACCCGCTCTTCGAGTTTCCCCCTTACGACCTGGCGCTGGCCACACGCATGGCCGAGGTCGCCGAGTACTCTGACCTGGACCTGCTGCATGTACACTACGCGATTCCACATTCGGTCAGCGCGCTGCTGGCCCGGCAAATGCTGGCGCGCACGGGCCGCCGCCTGCCCTTTGTCACCACGCTGCATGGCACCGACATCACGCTGGTCGGCGCCGACCGCGCCTACCTGCCCATCACGCGCTATGCAATTGAGGAGAGCGACGGCGTCACGGCCATCTCCGACTACCTACGCCAAAAAACGGTGGACACCTTTGGCGTGCAGCGCGAGATTGCCGTTATCTCCAACTTCGTGAACTGCGATCTGTATCTGCGCAACCGCCCGGCTGCGGAGCGCCTGCGCGCACAATATGCGCAGCCAGAGGAACGGCTGCTGGTACACCTGTCGAACTTCCGCCCCGTCAAGCGCGTGCGCGACGTGATCGAAATTTTTGCCCGCGTCGCCGCACAAATGCCGGCGCGCTTGCTCATGGTCGGCGACGGCCCGGAGCGCTCCATGGCGGAGTGGCTGGCCATGCACCTGAAAATTCACGACCGCGTCCACTTCCTCGGCAAAATGGAAAGCATTCACGAATTGCTGCCTGTGGCCGACCTGATGCTGATGCCGAGCGAGTTGGAATCCTTCGGCCTGGCCGCGCTGGAAGCCATGGCCTGCGAGGTGCCCACCATCGGCACGGACGTCGGCGGCATGCCCGAACTGATCGAGCACAACGTGACCGGCATGCTCTTCCCTGTCGGCGCTGTTGCGGAGATGAGCGAGGCGGCCATCGCGCTGCTCCGCGACCCGGAGCGCCTGCAAACCATGGCCAAGGCCGCGCGTTGTGAGGCCCAGCGCACCTTTTGCGCCTCGCGCGTCATCGCCAGCTATGAGCGGTTTTATGAGTCCGTGCTCAATGGCCCAACACGATAAACCATCTTCCGCCCAGCATTCAAAAATTATGCGGGTGCCCCAGGTCTCGCTTCTGAGACCTGGATACTCGGCCAACGAAAATCTTTGGGCGCACCCTTCCAGCCTATTGTTGGCTGGCGTGAAAGATCCCGACACATTCTCCACCGTGAACCTATGCACCGGAAAATGCTCCATCCCCGGCGCAATCCTATAATCAAACCATGGCGCTTTTGAACGTACGCAAGGTGGCCGAGGCTGATTT
>DAHWKP010000068.1:0-12141 GCA_027343585.1 Acidobacteriaceae bacterium | reverse complement strand
AAAGAAGCCACGCTCAGCCAATGTAGCGTATAAAATTGCGGCACCATGCCCTTTACTCAAGATGAAACGATCGCGATCTTTCCAGTCTGGTTGCAATGGATCAATGCGCAACGTCTGCCAATACAGACAAGCAAGAATGTCTGCCATTGAGAGGCAACTTCCTAGATGCGACGCGCGGGAACGCTGCACCATGCGTACAGCTTGCGCTCGCAGCGTACGCGCGATTTCTTGAAGCTTAGCGGCTTCCGTCATTTTCACCCTTCATTTTGTGCCACTCGATTGTGCGGCGCAGGCCTTCTTCCAAGGATACTTTTGGTTCCCAGCCCGTAGCTATTTTCAGTCGGCTAATATCCGCTTCCAGATGCATCACCTGATCTGGCGCATACGGAACTTCGCCAAATCCAATCTGCAGCGCGGGATCCATGCTGTCG
The DNA here is from genome assembly GCA_027343585.1 of Acidobacteriaceae bacterium. Taxonomy (GTDB): domain Bacteria; phylum Acidobacteriota; class Terriglobia; order Terriglobales; family Acidobacteriaceae; genus JAJZCX01. The sequence goes on along the minus strand of DAHWKP010000068.1, from coordinate 11,710 downwards.
CGGATTCTTTCGATCACGCTGCGCAGCCGCACCGCAGTTCCAGAACCGAGCGGAAATACTCCCGCGGCATCCGACTCCAACATCGCACACAGCGCCGCAACTGCGTCCTCCACGTAAATGTAATCCCACATCTGCTCGCCTGCTGTAACACGCGGACGCTGCCCGGCCAGCAAAGCGCTCGCCAAACTGGGAATCATGTGGCGCTCGTCATCCCCAGGCCCATAGGCTGAAAGCAGTCGCACCCAGACGTATCGCATTTCTGTCAGGGAGCACAGTTGTTGCGTCAGGTGCCCGACTGCGAGCTTGGCCACTCCATAGGTTGTCTTGGGATGCGTTGGAGTGTCTTCTCGCAACACACCTGCGTGCGGCCCATACTCCGCCTGCGAACCCAGGCCAATCCAAGTCCGGCAGCCCGTTTGGCGCAACAGCTCCCATACATTGAGCGACCCTTTTACATTTTCGGTGATCTGCCTGGGATCATTGCGATGCTCCGCCGTCACTCCCTGCCAAGCCAGATGAAAGGCGGCCTCCACAGGCTCGCTGGCCAGTGCAAATTGCAGTGCGTGCAGATTTTGTAAATCCCCATAAACGATGCGGACGGAACCCAGGCAATCCTGCAAAAGATCGGTGCGTGAGGATTTCCGCATCAACACCGTCACCACGTGCCCCCGCTGCAACAGCTCACGCGTCAGATGCGAACCGAGAAAGCCAGAGGCTCCTGTTACGAGACAGCGCATTTGCCGACGGCGACCTCATGCAAGGATTCCACCATATAGCGCAGCATGGCATCGGTCAGGCCGGGATAGACGCCAACCCAAAAAACATTGTGCATTACGTAGTCAGCATTTTTCAGATCGCCAACAACGCGGAGGGTGCTGTACTTATACGCTGGCTGCCGCACCAGATTGCCGCCGAAGAGCAGGCGCGTGCCGATCTTGCGCGACTCCAAATGCTGAATCACGCGCTCGCGGGTCAGCCCGGACTCCGGCTTCACCGCAATCGGAAAGCCGAACCAGCTTGGATCGCTCTGCGGCGTGGCTTGCGGCAAAAGAAAGAAATCCTGTAACGGCTCCAACCCGCGGCGCAGCGTGGAGAAGTTTTGCTTACGCGCGGCGATAAAGCCATCCAGCTTGTCCAGTTGCGACAGCCCCACGGCGGCCTGCATATCGGTCACCTTCAGGTTATAGCCAATGTGCGAATACGTGTACTTGTGGTCATAGCCGCAAGGTAACGCGCCCAATTGCCATTCAAAGCGCTTGCCGCAGGTGTTGTCCTTGCCCGGTGCGCACCAGCAGTCGCGGCCCCAATCGCGGAAGGACTCGATCAGCTTGGCCAGCGCGGGCTTGTCGGTCAGCACCGCGCCTCCCTCCCCCATGGTGATGTGGTGCGCAGGATAAAAGCTGACCGTTGCAATGTCGCCAAAGGTGCCCACGCCTTGGCCTGCATAGGTGGATCCAAGCGCGTCACAGCAATCCTCGATCAGCCAGAGATTATGCTTCTTCGCAAAGGCCGAAACGCTTTTCAGGTCAAACGGATTGCCCAGTGTGTGCGCAAAGATGATGGCGCGCGTGCGCGGACTCAGCGCCTCTTCCAGCCTCTGCACATCGGCGTTGTAGGTGCCCAGCTCCACATCGATGAAAACTGGCACGGCCTGATTCTGCAGAATGGGATTCACGGTGGTGGGGAAACCAGCCGCCACAGTAATGACCTCATCGCCGGGCTTCAATTGGCGCTCGCCCAGCGTCGGGGAGGTGAGCACAGAAATGGCGATCAGATTGGCCGAGGAACCGGAGTTGACCAGCCGAGCCTCGCGCACGCCAAAGCGGCGGGCAAAGCGGCGTTCAAACTCATCGGAAAATCGTCCGGTGGTCAGCCAAAAATCCAACGAAGAGTCGACCAGAGTGCCAATATCCTTGCCGTCAAAGACGCGCCCAGAAACCGGCACGGGGGATTGCCCCGGCACAAACGGCTTTTCAGGAAACGCAGCCTGCGCATATTCTTCCACCAAATTCAATATCTGTTTGCGCAGCGCATCGGCTTGACTCATGCGAACTCATCCTTGACCACAGTTTTTTCCATTCTATAGGAGCTTGGCCTGCACAGCCTGCGCGAAGGCATGGATCTGCCCCACCGTGTAAGCGCGCATCTCTGCGCCGCTGGCGCTGGCGCGGTACCAGTCTGCGGTAATCTGGAGTGCCTGTTCCAGCGACAATGCCGGATGCCAGCCTAGTCGCTCAGCGGCCTTGGTCCAATCCAGTTTCAGCATCTGCGCTTCATGCGGGTGTTCGCCCGCATCAACCTGCCAGCGTGCATCTGCGCCCCAGTTGGCCGCCAAGTGTTCAACGATCCACTGCACGGGGCGTGCATCGGAGTACTCTGGCCCAAAGTTCCAGGCCTCGGCACATTGCGGGCCATCCTGAACCAGACGCTGGGCCAGCAACAGATAGCCTCGCAGCGGCTCCAGCACATGCTGCCATGGCCGCACGGCGCGTGGATTGCGAATGCGTACCGTTTCCCCGCGGGCAAATCCACGCATGATGTCGGGAATCAATCGATCCTGCGCCCAGTCTCCCCCGCCAATTACATTCCCCGCGCGTGCAGAGGCCAGCGCCACACCGTGCTGCGCATAACGCTCCGCGGAGAAGAAAGAATTTCTATACGACGCAACCACCAGCTCCGCACAGGCCTTGCTACTGCTGTAGGGATCGTATCCGCCCAGGCGATCATTCTCGCGATAGGCCCAGAGCCATTCTTTATTCTCGTAACATTTGTCCGTGGTGATGATGACCACAGCGCGCACGGAACCGCATGCACGCACGGCTTCCAGCACATTTGCCGTACCAACGACATTGGTCGTATAGGTACTTACTGGGTCCGCATACGACTGACGCACGAGAGGCTGGGCAGCAAGGTGAAAAACTATCTCTGGGCTAAAACCCTGCATCGACTCTCGCAGCTTCGGCAGATCGCAAATGTCTCCGATCACCGACTGCATCCCGTGTTCTACGGACGCCCCCTGAAACAGATTCGGCCCTGTGGGCGGCTCCAGTGCATAGCCGCATACCTCAGCGCCAAGCTGCTGGAGCCAGAGCGACAGCCAGCCTCCTTTGAATCCCGTGTGCCCGGTAATAAAGACCCTGCGATGGTCCCAGAACATTGGGTTACCAGACCTTCCACGGAGCCGAACCAGAGGCCCACAGTTCTTCGAGCATATTTCTGTCATGCATGGTGTCCATCGGATGCCAGAAACCGGGGTGTTGATAGGCAGACACTTGGCCTTCTCGCGCCAGCGTCTCCATGGGTCCTTGCTCCCAAATGGTTGTATCGTCTTTCAGATATGCGCCCACCTTGGGAGAAAGTACAAAGAAACCTCCGTTTACCCAGTGCGCATCCCCTTTGGGCTTTTCTGCAAAAGACGACACTAATCCACCTTCCTCGATCTGAAGAGCACCGAACCTGCCAGTGGGCTGCACGGCTGTCGTTGTGACCAGCTTATTCTGCTGTTTGTGGAACTCGATCTCCTTGCGGATATCCACATCTGCTACACCGTCTCCATAGGTAAGGCAAAACATTTCTTCTTTTTCCACGTATGGCAGTACGCGGCGGAGCCGACCGCCGGTCATGGTGCTGGCTCCTGTATCGACTAAAGTGACGCGCCATGGCTCACAACTATTGCGATGGTTTTCAATCTTATTCGCGGCCAGATCAATGGTTACATCCGCAGAATATAGAAAATAGTTAGCGAAGTACTCCTTGATCATGTTGCCCTTGTAGCCCAGGCAAATAATGAAATCTCTGACCCCGTGGGCGGAGTAAATCTTCATAATGTGCCAGAGGATTGGGCGTCCACCAATTTCTACCATTGGCTTGGGACGCACACTTGTCTCTTCGCTCAAACGGCTCCCCATCCCGCCAGCCAGGATCACGGCTTTCATCGAGCTTTCTCCTTCTCCATTTTGAACACAACTATAGGCATCATTTCCTTCAGCCCCTACGCATCCATTCCTACAAGAAAAGCCTTGCTCCGTATTTTACCTTGACCGTGTGGCCGCATTCTTCATTTCGCAGCATTTGCAGAATTTCGTTGGTTGTACTCGTGAAATCGAGTGCTTCCCACATCCTCCTTGAGCACTATTGACAGTTTTCTATATACACTCAAAGGATTTGTCGCATCGCTTTTAACGTAAGGCGCAGCTGGCTGCCATCAAACGCAGAATCCGTGGAACAAGGAATGAGCGCGGCGTCAATTCTTCTGGCTTCTTCCGCCAGGAGGGCCAAAGCCGTTGCGGAAAGGGCCGTGGCTGAATTCAAGATGGCAATCAATCCGGACAGCCCAGGCGACCAATAGACAATCACGATGGAAATGCTGGTCCAACATTAGCGGGAGACGGAACGAATCGACAACGGCGAAGAGGGCGGCAAAGCCGATTCGACGCGGGATTGGCAGGACAGTTGTTTGAGCCACTGGATCCCGTTGGATGTTTACACCCAAGTGGTGATCTCAGCCAAGCGTCAGGCGCAGAGCAAGGTCATTGCCATGATTCGACCGAAAAGTGAGAGAAATTGTGTACCCGAGAGTGTACCCGAAGAATTGAGGCCAAATCCTGTAAGTGCTTGAAAGGATTTGGCGTCCCCGACGGGATTTGAACCCGTGTTATCGCCGTGAAAGGGCTATTTGGGACATTGTTGCAGGGTTTGCACGGGTTGTGCAAAACTCACCAATCTCCTCTATTGGCGCATAGATACTGGCGGTTTCGTGCTTGCCTCTGTTTGCACCCATTCGCCCGTAAGTTTCAGTTCCATCGTTACCGTAGCGTTACCGGAAATATCGCCTGTATCTATGCGGCTCCCAGCCCAAAGCAATGTCCAGGTAAAAACCATATCGGACGAATGGAGCACTGCTGGAGCAGCCCAGGGCCGGCCCTTTCGGTGGAGATACCTTGACGGTGCAGGCCGGACCTTCCCCGGCGTCTTGGCTTCCCATTCGCTCAACCCGTCCCAACCCGTCCACGCACACGCTCACGCGCGCTCGCGCGATGCGTTGGATAATCCCGGATGCCTGGCTCCGCAAAAACGCTCACATCGGTAATCCTGCAAATGCGCTGTCGATTGCCTTTCCAACGTCTGTGGGCTTCCGGCAAATCACATAGGCCCAATGCCCATACTGTCCACTCGCGTTGACGGCATTCACCCAACGATTCGCCGCGTTTGCCTTTACCTGCTCCAGCGGATCGTGCCCCTTAGTTTCAAGTATCAGATGCGTCGCCCGCGCGTTTTTAAGCCGAATGATGAAGTCCGGGATGTACTCGTGATTTTGCCCATTGTTGAAGTAGGGGATCGCAAACCCAAGCTGCGCATTTTTTACAAAGGCGTCCACGGCTTTATGAGTGTCAATGTAATAGGTCGCTGTCTGCTCCCAGTTTTGCGTATCGGCTACCACGTAATTCAGATGGCTCTTCGATACTTGCCGCACGTCCCTGCTCGTCCAAAACGAAACATCGCTGGTGGAACCCATGTCCCGGTTCCGTTCGATGATTGGCACCTCCGGTGATTCGCCAGCCTCGACATCAGGCCGCAGACCCGATTCCAGCATCTCCACAAGCCAACCGTAATAGGGAGCCAAAAACAAATCCTTCAAATCCGCTGGAGGCACCACATTCACCTTTTCGCGGATATACCGCTCCACAATCGGAACGAGTTGCTTGAACAGAAAATGCCCCGGAACCTCGCAGGTCTTGTTTTGCAAATACTCCCTTGCCAGCGCCGCCGACAATTCAAACACCAGCTTTTGAACCCTCTGTTGCTTTCGCCATTCCGTCAGCGTAGCTGCATCAACCTTTCCCGGTCCCGATAGCGTCAACCGCCCTTGATCGTTCACACTCAGCCCGCGCAGTTCCACTTCCGGCGGAATCTTCCCCGGCTCCAGTGTCAAACTTGCCACATTCGCCCAGTCCATTGTGATGCGTCTATGGATCGCCGTTGTATAGCCTTCCACTCTCGGAAAGGTAATCTCAAACTCGCTCTTTTCGGGTATCGCATGAACGTGGTGGCGTTTCGGCAATGGCTCTGTTGGCCCCGTCGCATTCGCCTTGAATGGAATTACCTCAAACGGAACACCCAGGACTTTCGCAACCTCTTCATTGAATCTGCCGTCTGCGTTGACTTCGTAATTCTTCCGTCTCAGCCCCCTGCCCACCACTTGCTCGCAAAGCAATTGCGACATGAACGGGCGAATTCCGATGATATGCGTCACAGTGTTGCAATCCCATCCCTCAGTGAGCATTCCAACACTCACAATGCAGCGCACATCGCGCCCTGGCGGATGCAGCGGCCTTTGTAGCTTTGCGGCAAGGTCAGCAAAGCCATCCGGGTATACTGGCCGTCCCTGCGAATCATAGGACCAATCCACCTTGCCGATAGTATCCAGCGTGTAACGCATCCATCGGCTCGCATCGTTCTTTGCCTGACCGGAATCAGAATCGGTATCGTGGACCACCTTTGAATCCACGCGAATTGTATTGATCGTGTTTCCTTCGTTACGGAACCCTGCCACATTAGACGATGGGATACCTTTTGGCTTTCTGTCGTCGGCCAGCCAGTCGTATATCACCTTTGCAATAGCAGTGTTTTTGCAAACCAGAATAAAGACTGGTGGCCGCGTATCCTCTTGCTTTTCCTTCCATTCCGCGCTCAGTGCATCCCACATCCCGCCCAGCATTGCTATCGGCGTGTGGGCATACCTCAGCACAGCTTCCGGCTTTACGCTCCCATGACTCCCGCCCTTTTCCGCCGCCGTCAGCTTCTCTTCCACCAGCCAGCGCCAGATATTGAAGTATTTTGCAACCTCCGCGCCGCTCGTATCGCGCACGGCAAGCTGGGGAACCTTCACCAGCCCGGATTCAATCGCATCAATCAGGCCGAAGTCGCTTACTACCCAAGGGAAGGGCTTGTTCGTCTCGCGGCCTACCCGCGCCAGAAAATACGGCGTCGCGGAAAGGTCAACGCAAAAATTGATTCCGCGCAGTTTGTGAATCTTGTCCAGGCCGGTAATCCACTCTGTAGCCTCTTTGAGCAGTTCTTCTTCATCCTCTTCTTCATCTTCATCTGGCTCTTCTTGCCGAATTCGATAGGCATGGTGCGCTTCATCGTTGAAAACAAGAATGTTCCGCTTGCCGCCAACCTCTTTCCCCAAGACGCGATTCACTAGCGCCGTTTCGCTCTCGATATACTTGAATTCCTTTATCTGGACAGACTTCAAATGGCCGCCCTCGTAAACTTCGGAACCCTGTATCACCTGTATCTCACCCGCCGCCGTCCCCGCCTCCAGCGATGCAGCCGTCATATACCGGCTGCGATAGGTAGTCGTGTTCTTCTTGCCAATCAAGACGGTCGTGGTGATTTCCTTGCGAACACCTGCCTTGTTCACCTTGGACGCCGTGCCGCCTGTCTCAATTCCGCGCGGTTCAAAGATATGCCAGTTGTAAGGAATCACCCGGCCTTGCGCCAAAGTGGGCATCAATCGTTCCGGCACCAGATCGCGTGTCCGGTAGATGCTCGCCTCACCGCGTTCCGGCTTCAACTCTTCCAACCGGCCTTTGATCGTCACGTTGGGGCATATCACCAGAACCGTATCGCTGAAACGGCTATCTCCCCGGTCGTTGACCTTGTTCAGAATGCTCCAGGCGGCAAGCATTCCCATCACTGTTGTCTTGCCCGTCCCGGTTGCCATCTTGCAGGCATAGCGTTCAAAGCCGGTGTATCCGTCGCTCTGCCTTGCCTCGTCGCTCGGCTCGTCTCGCGGAATCGTTATGCCCTGTAAGAAGTCCTGCCGTCCCTCTTTCAAAAAGATCACGGTCAGCGCGGCTTCGAGCTGCGCGTAAAAGAGATTCTGCTTCCGGCCCTCGCGTGTCCACCACTCAATCAATTCCAGCGTGGTGCGCGTCAGTCCCGGATAGCCCTGCTTCTTCCACTCGGCTACGCGCTCACGAATCAGGTTCACCATCACCATCTCAAACCCGTTCGCGTATTCCTTCGATGGGCGCAATATCCGCTCATCCTCATCCCACGCGCGTTTCTGGTCCCGTGGCGGAAACACCACCGCTGCCCGGCGGCTGTCTTCAATCAGTTGCGGGTGTTCGCCCTCGCGGATGTACCAATACCGCTTTGGCTCTTCAAAGGGCGAATTCTGAATCGGCTCTCCTACCTCAAAGCTCATAGCGCCCTCACCACCAGCAATTCATTCCCACGGTCGTCAATCACCTTGACGGCAATCTGTTTGTGCTCGCCCGGCTCAAAGGGCGCGCTCACGGTCCCGGCCAGATGCGCCCATACCGCATCATCAAACTCGCCCTTCAGCGCCCGCTTCAGCTTGTCCCATTCATTTGTGCGAGGGAAGAAGGCTTGCGAAACGCGGAAGCACATTCCGTTGTAATCCGAATCCAGGAACCACGCCGGAACATCGTCCCCGGCGCTATGGCTCACCTCCATCGTCACCGGGTCAAACACGTCCAGCCCCAGCAACTGCACCTGTTTGCGGCCATCCGGCTTGCCGTTCTCTCCCTTGGCGTCATGCAGCGCAATCTCCGGCAATCCGCACACGCTGAATATCTGGCTGGAGCGCATATTCTTGAGCAGATCGCCCATCATCAAATCCGGCGTTGCTTGCACATAGGTTGCCGGAATGCCGCTCACCTGCTCGCAGACCTCGATGGCTTCCCGCGCGTTGGGTTGGATGGCAAAGCCAATCACGTACAAATGCGTATAGCTCTTTTGGTATGCCTCACGCGCCGCCTCTTCCACCAGCCGGATACTCACCGCTCCATTCTCCGGCCCAAAGACAAAGGCCACTGGGCGCGCGGACAGCGGCAAGGTTAGCCCGGACTTCTCTTGCGCCTCTTGCACAGCATCGGACAGCGTCGCAGCCTGTCCCTCAGCCGTCGCATCCACCAGCGCCTCGGCGCTCAGGCTCAGGCTCTTTGCCGGTCTGCGCACGTTCTTCAGGCTCACAGTGCGATTGCCGCCCAGCCGCAACACCGGAGAGCGGCGCAAGACTTCCATCATGCGCTCAGGGAAGCTGCCGGTATTCGCTGCTTCAATTCCATCCGCCGCCGATTCCTCTTCATCCCACTCCATCGGCGTCGGGATGGTAGCCTCCACGCAAAACGGGCCGGTGACGCGGGTGATGCTGTTATCCGTCTCCGGGCGGTCTACCAGAACTTCTTCGTCGGGCGGCTCGTTATTGGCAATCGACTTGAGGGTGATGTGCGGAACAATGCCGCCAACTTCTTCACCCTTTTTATTCTGCTTGCGCTTGTAGACAAAGCCCGCCGCTGGACCGCGTGAATTGTCTGTCAACTCGTACCACGGGAAAGTTGCTGTGAGTAATCGCTGCCTTGCCAGCGCAAGCGGAACACGGCTCGTGTCACAGGTAATCCAGCGTCGGCCCCATTCTTCCGCGACGTAGGCAGTAGTACCGGAACCGCATGTCGGATCGAGAACAAGATCGCCGGGATCAGTCGTCATCTGGATACACCTGCTAATAACTTTGTCGCTGGTCTGAACCACATACAGTTTGTCAACTGCGAAACCTGCGATTCCGGTATCCTCCCAGAGGTTCGTGAATTCAAAGAGTGGGAAATCCTCAAAGAATCGCACATAGTAGAGGCCCTTTGCAGTGCACTCCAAGCGTCCTGCTTCCGCCAGCGCATCCAGTCCCCTTCGATCCGTTTTGAAGGTTCCTTTTCCGGGGCCGTACTTCTTGCCTTGGAATTCGTAATCTTTAACATCGCCCTCTTGTGCAGGCCGCTGGCTTGTCAAGTTGTCAATTCGATAAATCCTCGCGTCTTTCGGCAAGAGGCTGAGGTCGCGCTTTTCTTCGACGCTCAAGGTGCGTTTCACGCCGTCGGGAAGCAAAACTCTGTTATAGGCCGAACCGCCGTCTCCCCCAACAATCTTGCTCTGGTAGATTTTTCTGAATTTGACCCTTGCAATGTCCTTTGCGTACCAAACCAGGTAGTCCGTAGTGGACGATACCAAGTCCCCGCTTGCGCTGCTAGTCTTGCTGAACGCAATTGTGGAGACGCAATTCTCGCTCCCGAAGACCTCATCCATCACCTCTCGGACATGATGCAAATTCTCATCGCTAATCTGCACAAAGATGCTCCCACTAGGAGTCAGCAAGTCCCGCGCCACCAGCAATCGGTCTCGCAAGTACGTTAGATACGAGTGCAGCCCAAGTTCCCAGGTATCCCGATACGCCTGCACCATCTCCGGCTCGCGCGTCATGTCCGCGTCGTCGCCATTCTTCACATCGCGCTTTCGCACGAACGGCTGAAAGTTCGACCCAAACTTCACGCCATACGGCGGGTCCATGTAAATCATCTGCACCCGCCCACCCATCTGCTCGTACTTCAGGAGCGAGTTCATCACCACCAGCGAGTCTCCCAGCATCATCCGGTTCACCCACTTGTCCTGATATTCGTAGGCCCGCAAAATCTGCTCTGTGCCGGAGTGCTCAGGATCGCCAAACAGATCAAACATATCGGTCTGCTTGTCTCGCTTGTGTCCCTTCAGCGTCTCCAGAATGGCCTTTGTAGATAGCCGCTCATGAATAAAGAGGGGCAGCGACGGCACATCGAAGCTGGTGCGCTCTGCCTTGCCGCTCCAGTTGAGGAATGGCTTGCTCATGGCCTTGAGTTGCGCCACGGCATCCCGCAAGCCGGTGACCGTGGCCACCACAGCGCCCTGGCTGTCTTTCAACTCCCGCGCCGGGACAAACAGGTGGGGCGCGGGCAATGCGGATGCCTCTTCAATCAGTCCCAGCAGCCATTCGCCCTTATCCCGCGCCGCATTCTGCCCGTCCCACTCCATCACCGGGGCGAGCGAATCGTCATAGCGGAACTTTGCCGGGGGCAGCTTCTTCTTGAAGCGCGTCTGCGTCCCAATCTCAGGCCGCATCAGGCTTTCAGCTTCGCTGTGCCGGTACTCTTTGGCCTCCGGCTTCTTGGTCTTCACTGTGCCGCGCTTTCCGTTTGCCATTGAATAGACTCCCAAACTTTGGCCGATGGCCCTCTGCTAAATCCCTGAGAAATCCCCTCGTGGCCATCATCACGCTCGCATCCGCAATAGACTGGAGGGAAAATGGATCAGGGACTACGCAGCAAATTTTAGCAGCCGCCGCGCGAGAAGCCGATTCGTTCTGCAAAACCCGTCCCAACCTGTCAAAATCCACGCTCATGCGCCCGCGCGTACTGCTCGCAAAATGAGATTCTCAGCTCTTTTATGGTGTCCGAATTGCCCTAAACCTCGCGCGCGCGATGCGTGTAGCAGATGCGGCATAGGGGATGACAAAATTCCGCTCCCCGCGTAATGCTCACCAGCCCCTTTTTTATAGCTGCCGCAAAATCCTGCTCACGCGCGCGCGGATTTCTGCATAAATCCATCTCTCGGCCTGAGAACTGGCACGCGGATCACAGCAAAGCAAAACGGGGCCAAACCCACGCTCACGCGCGCGCACTTGGCCTCCAATAATTCCCTCGCCAGACTAGAAAATGCGAGCCTACCCGACAGCGTTCGCATAGACGACAACTCTCTCTGTTGACGGGTAAGCAGATTATTGTCGGGTATGGTTACGCAAGACTCCAGCGCCACGGGCCGCGCTCACCCTCGCGCTCTTTTTTGATGGATATTCTTCGGGCTGCTCTCTGTAAGG
>DAHWKP010000057.1:0-3906 GCA_027343585.1 Acidobacteriaceae bacterium | reverse complement strand
GCGGTGATCGTATACCCCGCGGCCTGGTTCCACAGCGTAATCATGCCTGCAATCTGCGGAGTGGAAACGGATGTGCCTCCGTAGGGACTGCTATAACCATTTGCGTCAAAATAGGCGGTGGAACCATTGCAACTAGAATTGGTGACCGCTCCGTTGCTGTTGGTTTCTTCTGTGCAAATCATGTAGCCATCGTGGTTGGGGTCAGCGGACAAAGAGATATCGGGCACATCGCGAGCGCCATCGTTGGGCACGCCGGGGCCTGTTTGCCAAACAGGCTTGGTGGCCAGATAACTCATGTTGGATGGAAGAACGGGTGTCGCAGGAGAGGATGCTGCGATCGAATAATCCGGATGGGCATTAAAAATTTCGCTGATGCCACCCCCGCCTGCACTCAATTGCCCATTGGTCTTCGCAGCCGTATACGTGGGCGTATTATTCCATGCACCCTCTGGAATGTAGCCCAGTGCGGAGCTATTGGTGGACCCCGCCGAGGTGGTCGTGTTGCCTGTCTCATTCCAGTACTGCGCCGGATTATTCAAATCTCCGGTAAATGATGTGCCGCCTGCCGTGGTGGAGAAAGGACTGCTGCCCGGAAAATCCACGGTCAGGCCCATCGTCGCCTGCAACTCCGGCGGGCTGATGTTTGCGGTGCCATCGCAATCCGCCGATCCTGTGTCGCCCGCCGAAACAACAAGGGTCTGGCCCTGCGCATTCGCCTGCTGCTCCCACTGCACCACGGAATCCACGTCGGCCTGCAAGGTCTGCTGCTCGCAACTGCCATAGCTCATGCTGAGCACGGGAATTACATTCTTGCCGTTGTTGGCCAAATCCGTCTGAATTGCATATTGCAGGGAGTCAAAGATGCTGCTGCTCTGTCCGTTGCCCACGGTAATGTAGATTAAATTGGCATCCTTGGCGATGGCTCCAGCCCACTCCAAATCCAGATCCGACTCCGCCAGGTCGCCGTTGGCTGCACCCGCAGCCGCCTCGCCGCTGGTGCTGCCCGTGCCCGGCACCACCACCTGTGTGGGCAGATTGCTGGCATTCAATCCGCTCAGCGTACGAAAGGTCTGTATGTCGCTTTCATATTGCGTAATGTCCGTGCGACCAATGATGCCGATGTACTGGCCCGTGCCGGTGATGCCCGCGCTATAGAGCGGCGTCACGTCATAAATGGTCTGCGCGTCGCCGGGTGCAATAAAATTGGCTGGGCCGGCTTGGGATTGAACCGTGTACTGCGGATGCTCTTGCGTGGAACCGGGCACGCGCTGCAAAAAGATCGTTGTTCGTTTGAAATGTGGCCTCTCCGTGTGGAAAGTGTGCAGATGGCGCACACCAATCACCATGCCCGCCAGCGCCTGCGGCAACGACAGCTCCGTGCTGTTGGCCCAATTCTGCTGCCCGTGCAGGCTGTAGCGGTGCATCTCCGTGTGAAAGGCCGCATTCACCTGCGCCGCCGTGCCGCTGAAGTCGATGCGGTCATCGCTGGGCGGAATCTGGTCAATCGTAAAGCCCTGGCTGCGCAGCCAAGCAGCAGCGGCCTGCAAATCCCCTTGGCTCACACCAAAACGCGCGGCGAAATCCGACGGTTGCAGCCAGTGGTGGAAGAGGGGCGAGCCGGTGGTTTGCTGCTGCGCCAGCAGATTCTTCAAATCCTTTTGCTGGGCCACGGAACGGTTGAAGACCAGCGACATGCCGTGGATCGCAAACGAACCCTCCAGCGCGCCTTCATCGTGCGCCACGGCGGTCATCGGATGCAGACTGCCCTGCACCAGCGCCACTTGGTCCGAGCGAATCGCCCCGTGGATCCGGCTCTGCACTCGACTCTGCGCTACGGCCCAACCGGTAGAGACGACGGCTGCAAACAACATCCCCAGGCCGAAGGTACGCCCAAGCTGCATCCAATTCTGCTGAACTTTCATCGCTTATCCCACCACCATCATTTGCGTTTTCCAGGCTGAGCATCGCGGGTTTGCATCCCGACAGCTCGGCACAGACAACTCCCCTAGTGTAGACAGATCGGAGGCAATTTTGTTGCGGCAAAATCGTGAACCAAAAAATATACTGCGCCAAGGTTGCATGCGGGAAGCGCTTTCCCGAAAGCGGACGACCCAGCCGCCGCGATGCCAGCAGGCTTAAATCGTGTATTTTCCCGCTTCGACCAATCGCCGGGCCACGCTGCGGTGCAAGGCGATTGTGTCGGCGGGTTCATACTTCACCAACCGGCGCAGAATCGTCAACTGCGTGCGCAGCGCATCGCCTTCCGCCACAGCGGCCAGCACGCGCCGGGCGCAACGCTCCAGCGTCTCCATGGCCTGCGCTGCGTAGATGCGGCTCATTGTCACGGCCAGCTCCGCTGCGGAGCCGCCGCCTGCGTCCAACATCTTTTGCGCGCGCAACAGGCACGATTCCACAGCGTAAATCTCTGCGATCATCTCCGCCAGCGCGGCCATGATCTCCTGCTGTTCGGCCAGGGCCTGCATATATTTTTGCGTGGCCGCTCCCGCGGCAAACAGCGTCAGCTTGCGCCCATTCGCTAGCATTCCATATTCGTTGGCCAGCTCGCCCTCGCGCTCCTCGCGCGCCACCGGCCCGGCCAGCACCTCGTCCATCAGCTTTTTAATGGCGGGCATCAGCGCCAACTGCCCGCCCATCGCCCGCTTCATCACCCAGCCGGTGATGATGAGCCGGTTGATCTCATTGGTGCCCTCAAAAATGCGGTTGATGCGCGCATCCCGGTAAGCGCGCTCCGCCGGATACTCCTCCACATAGCCGTAGCCTGCAAAAATCTGCACGCCATGGTCCACCACGCGGCCCAGCATCTCTGAACCCCAGACCTTCAGAATCGAGCACTCCACCGCGTACTCTTCAATGCGTTTTTGAATCTCCTGCGCAGCATTGGGCGCGTGCTTGTCCACATCGGCCAGCGCGACGTCGATCATGCCCACGGTGCGATAGGCCATGCTCTCACCCGCATATATGCTGACGGCGCAGTCGGCGATCTTTTCCTGGATCAGGCCAAACTCGCTGATCGATTTGCCAAAAGCCTTGCGCTCCTTGGCATAGTGGATGCTGTTGGCCAGCGAGGTGCGCGCGCCGCCCACACAGGCTGCGCCCAGCTTGAAGCGGCCAATGTTCAAAATGTTGAAAGCGATATGATGGCCCTTGCCAATCTCGCCCAGCACATTCTCCACCGGCACGGTGCAGTCGGCCAAAATCAACGGGCAGGTGGAGGAGCCGCGAATGCCCAGCTTGTGCTCCTCTGCGCCCACGGTCAGCCCCGGCGTGCCCCGCTCCACCAAAAATGCAGTGAACTTTTCTCCATCCACCTTGGCGAAGATGGTGAAGATGTCGGCGAAGCCTGCGTTGGTGATCCACATCTTTTCGCCGTTGAGCAAATAATGTTTGCCATCCGGTGCCAGCGTGGCGCGCGCGCGAATGTTCATCGCGTCGGAGCCAGAGGTGGCCTCGGACAACGCATAGGCGCCAATCCACTCGCCTGTGGCCAGCTTGGGTAGATATTTCTGCTTCTGCTCCGGCGTGCCATACCAAACGATGGGCAGCGTGCCGATGCCCACATGCGCGCTGAAGGCAACAGAAAAACTCGCCGACTGCGCAATGTGATCGGCCACGATCGACGAGGTCACCTTGTCCATTTCGAGGCCGCCAAACTCCTCCGGCACATCGACGCCCATCAGGCCCAATTCCCCGGCCTTGCGCAACAGGCCCTTGGTCACGTCGAATTGCTTGGCCTCAATCGCATCGGCCTGCGGCAGCACTTCATTTTTGGCGAACTCGTGGGCGGTCTGCGCGATCTGCCGCTGCTCCTCGCTAAAATCCTCCGGTGTAAATACCTCCGCCGGGCTGCGCTCTTCAATCAAAAAACTGCTGCCGCCAATCCGTTGC
>DAHWKP010000008.1:0-1567 GCA_027343585.1 Acidobacteriaceae bacterium | reverse complement strand
GCCGCCGTAATGCAGCGTGTGCGTGCCATAGCGCGTGTTGATGCCGTCCACGGTGCGCGCCAGCGCTGCACGGCTTTCCTCTCCATCCTGCTGGGCAAATAGATTCAGCGAGTGCAGCGCCTCGGGCACCAGCTCCACCAGTGTCACGCTGACCATGAAGGGCTTCTGTTGCAGCGGGCCTGCCGGGCGCGCGGCCCACAGCTTCTGCAGACCTTCAATCAGCGTCTGCGTGTCCTGGCACTCGACCAAACGCAGCGCCTGCGACCAGCTTTGCTGCGGAATGCCGGAGTGGTGTTTGCGCCGCGCCGACTGTTCCGGCACGGCAAAGCGCAGACTGAGCACCATGCCCCCGGCCCACATGCGCGCCGTGCGCAGACGCATGGCGGCCCGATGCAACAGCTTGTGCGCCACGGCATAAGCTCCGTCAAGGGTGCGCAGCTCCGGCGGCAACACATGCTGGTGCCCAATGGATTTTGGATGCTCGCGTTCTGCGTCGTGGAAGTCTGCGCCACGCAGCCAGTGCCACAGCCGCTCGCCCTGCACGCTGCCCCAGGCCGTGCGCAACTGCTCTGGCGAGCAGGCCAGCAGCGCGGCCATATCGCGGATGCCGTGCGCGTGCAAGCGCTGTTCCATGCGGCTGCCGATGCCCACCAGGTCGCGCAGGCCCAGCCGCAACAAGGCCAGCGGCAACAGGTCAGCGGTCAGCGCAGTCAAGCCGTCGGGCTTCTCCATATCCCCGGCGATCTTGGCCAGGTACCGGTTCGGTGCCAGGCCCACCGAGCAGCGCAATGTGCTGCCCACCTGCTCGCGGATGGCCTGCTTCACGCGCTGCGCAAGCTGCATCGCTGCAGGCAGCAATTGCTCGCGCCCTATCAGGCGGCAGGCCATCTCATCAATCGAGAGCACACTGCTAACCGGGATGCAGCTCTCCACTGCCTGCACGATGCGGTGGTGATAGCGTGTGTAGACCTCGTGGTGGCCTTCCAGCAGCACCAGACCGGGACACATGCGTTTGGCCTCACCCACCTGCGTACCGGTTTTGACGCCAAAGGCTTTGGCCTCATAACTTGCGGAGATGCAGCAGGTGGTATCGACCATCGAGGGCACCACGGCCACGGGACGGTTGCGCAGCCGCGGGTCCAGCTCCTGCTCCACCGAGGCGAAGTAGGAGTTCAAATCCAAAAACAGCCAGGCCACGCGCGGTGCGGCCAGCGCGTTGGTCTTCGCTTCGGGCTGTTGGGCTGGGTCCATCGGGATTCTCCGGCTTGCGCGCCCACGAATTCCGCTCTGCGCAATGCCAAGAAAAGCATAGCATCTTCGCCATATATTCGCCCGCATCAATGCGTTTTCCTCAGTGCGCACTTTTGACCACAGAATTTTCTTGTTCCGCTGCAGCGTTTTTGCGTCATAATCTCCCCAGACACGGGCTGGGCGGCTGGCCCTCGCTGCTGAAGTTGGAGGTTCATCCATGTACGCTCTGCGGCCTCTTATTCTGGTGATGCTTGGATCTCACCTGACGGGAAGGGTTCTCTCGATCGCCATCGGTCTGCTGAGCCTGGCGATTCTG
>DAHWKP010000007.1:0-5475 GCA_027343585.1 Acidobacteriaceae bacterium | reverse complement strand
GGTCGGCGCCAGCGTTTGCTCATCAAAGCCCGCCGAGGCATTGCGCACACCGGGCGTGTTGGCCGCATACACCTTGAGCGAAGTGTGATGCGTGGAGATCAACGACCAGCAGCGCGCGTGCACAAAATGTTCCGCAAAGGCTGCAGCCAGCGCTGCGCCCTCTTCGGGATCCGTCGCGGAGCCAAGCTCGTCCAGCAACACGAGCCACGCTGCGCCTGCCCGCTGCACAATCGCATGCAGACGCGTCAGATGTGCGGAAAATGTAGATAAGTTTTGCTCGATCGACTGCGC
Source organism: Acidobacteriaceae bacterium (assembly GCA_027343585.1). Taxonomy (GTDB): domain Bacteria; phylum Acidobacteriota; class Terriglobia; order Terriglobales; family Acidobacteriaceae; genus JAJZCX01. Next base: position 5,184 of record DAHWKP010000007.1, on the reverse strand, counting down.
ATCGCCAATGTCGGCCAGCACGGCGTCGAAGAGCGGCAGCCGCGCCTGTTCTGCGGGCACAGGCAGTCCGGATTGCGCCATCAGCGCCAACAATCCCACAGTTTTCAGTGCCACGGTTTTGCCACCGGTGTTGGGCCCGCTCAGGATCAATTGGCGCGCCGCTTCGTTCATCTCCAGCGTCAGAGGAACCACCACGCCGCCATTCCTGCGCAGGCGATGTTCCAGCAGCGGATGCCGTGCCGCACGCAGAACCAACCACGCTTCCTGCGCGGTGCTGGCCGCTGGAACCAACGGAGCGATCTCGGGAGCGGTGCAGGCGTATTGCTGCGCAAAGCGTGCGCGGGCCAACAGCGATTCGATTTCTACCAGCGTCACCGCACCAGCGGCGATGGCATCGGCATGCTCGGCAAAGGCGCGCGTCATCGCCGCCAGAATGCGGTGCATCTCCTGCTGCTCTTCTTCCAGCAGCCGCTGCAGCTCGTTGTTCTGCTCGATGGTTTCCAGTGGCTCCACAAAAACCGTCTGCCCGCTGGAGCTGGCTCCATGCACTACACCGGCGATGCGTCGCTTCCACTCCGCCTTGACGGGAATCACAAAGCGCTCACCGCGCACGGTAATCCAATCCTCTTGCGCGGAGCCGACCTCACCCATGCGGCGCAACGTGGCCCGCAGGCTCTCTTCAATTTGTCGGTGCTGCCGCTCCATCTGGCGGCGAATGCGCGCCAGTTCCGGCGAGGCAGTATCAGCCAGCGTGCCGTCAGGTGTAAATTTGCCTTCCACGGCGCGCAGCAAGGGTTGAAAGCTGCCCGCAAGCACAGGAGCCGAAAGCACGCGCAGGCCGTCAATTTTCGCTGCGCTCGTCTCGGGCAGCGTGCGCAACACCGCCTGCCATGCGGCGATGCGGCCCACCAACACGGCCAGCGCACGGATGGAGTCCAGCTCCAGCGCGATGCCGGGGATACGCGCCTGCTGCAGGATTTCCGCAGGATCGATCAGTCCGTGGAAATCAAAGCTCAGTCCCGCATTCAACAGCGAGAGCATCTCCTGCACGTGTTGTTGCTCGCGGCGCACCCAAGCCAGATCGCCACTGGGTACCAGCGCGCGCACCCAGGCCTGGCCCACAGGCGTGCTGGCGCAGCCTGCAATCAGCTCCAATAGGCGCGGCAGCTCCAGCGTCTCTGCGCTGGTCTGTTGCAACGGCGAGGGGATGGTGGGCAACATGCTAGCAAAATCTTCTCACACGCTGCCGCAGAACTTTTTTGCGCCAACGCCGCAGTGAAGTGCGATACTGCCTGCGGTTCCATCCGCGGAAGATTTTTGCAAGGAGGAGAAATGGAAATGCAGCGCATCGTACGTTTTGAATTTTTCCCGGCAAATATCGATGCGGGACTCTTGGTGCTGCGCATCGGTGTTTGCGGCACGCTGTTTCTCAAGCATGGACTGGAGAAGATTCTGCACTACTCGCAGATGGCAGCGTCCATGGGCCACGCCGTAATCACCATTGCCATGATCAGCGACTCCATCTGCTCCCTGCTGATTATTCTGGGGCTGTTCACGCGCTGGGCTGCGCTGTACAGCTTTGCCAACATCTTTGTTGCGTGGGCTATGGTGCATCATTTTCTGTTCTTTGGCCACGGGGCCGATCACGGCGAACTGATCGTGCTCTATTTGGCAGCGTTGGCGGCCCTCGTTCTGGCGGGGCCGGGCAAGTACAGCGTGGACGCATCGGTACAGGGCTAGCGTTCAACGCCAGCTCCCGCGCTGGGGAACCAACCCCGTGCGCGGCGCGTATCCAAAACCATACGGCAGAAAGCGAGGCACCCCATGTTTTGCCGCCAATGTGGAAAACCCATCGGAAATCAGGCATTTTGTTCCGCCTGCGGAGCCGCGACGGGGCTGGCATCAACCCCAGCACCCGGCCCAATTCCCGTGCCGCCGCCGGGCGCATTGCCGCCACACTGGAGCGGGCGCGTGCAGCGACATCTGCATACCCTCGGCATTCTTTGGATCGCCTTCGCGGGCTACTCCATGTTGCAGTGGCTGCTGGCCTACAGCTTCTTACATGGGATGGCCAGCGGCCATGCTTGGTTTCTGAACATGGGAGCACCGTGGATGCACGGCGCTCCAGCCCTGCCCAACGCGGCCCTTTGGTGGATGCCCCTGGTGACGGTCTTTGTCACGCTGCGCGGCCTTTTGTCGCTTGCCACAGGCATCGCGCTGCTCACGCGCCAAACCTGGGGACGCACCTTTGCCATCGTCGTTGCGATTCTCTCGGTGCTGAAGCCCTTCACCGGCACGGCGCTAGCCATTTACACGCTCTGGGTTTTGTGGGGACCGCTCTCGGGTTTGGAGTATGCACAGATCGTTGCCGCAGGGCCTGAGGAACGCTAACCCCCACGCCATCACAAAGTGGGCGCACAAAACCAGTGCGCGGCCTTAGAATCAAAGGCGATGGCCTACCCTGAAACCCGCATGCGGCGGATGCGCCGCACAGACGCTTTGCGCTCCCTGGTGCGCGAAACCCACCTGCACCCCGGCGCATTGATTGCGCCACTCTTTCTCTGCCCGGGGCAGGGTGTGCGCCGCGAGATCGGCTCCATGCCCGGCGTCTTCAATCTCTCCATCGATCAAGCCATCGAAGAAGCTAAAGCCGCTGCCGCGCTGGGCATTGGCGGGTTGCTGCTCTTCGGTCTGCCAGAAAGCAAAGACGACCAGGCCAGCGGCGCATGGGATGCAGACGGCATCGTGCAGCAGGCGTTGCGCGCCTTCAAGAAAGAACGCGCGTTGGATTCGCTGGTCCTCATCGCCGATGTCTGTCTCTGCGAGTACACCGCGCATGGCCACTGCGGCGTGGTGCATCCGCAAAAAAATTCCGCCGTTGCCTTCACCGTCGACAACGATGCCAGCCTCGCGCTGCTGGCCAAAACGGCGGTTTCCCTCGCGCAGGCTGGCGCGGACATTGTTGCGCCCTCGGACATGATGGATGGCCGCGTGGCCGCGATGCGCACCGCACTCGATTCCGCCGGGTGCACAGAGACGCCCATCCTTTCCTATGCAGCCAAGTTTGCCTCCGCGTTTTATGGCCCCTTCCGCGAGGCCGCCGATTCGGCTCCGCAATTTGGCGACCGCCGCAGCTATCAAATGGATGGCGCGAATCTGCGTGAGGCTCTGCGTGAGATCGAACTCGACTTAGGCGAGGGCGCGGACATGATTCTGATGAAGCCTGCGCTGCCGTATCTCGATGTGATTCACGCGGCGCGCGCGCGCTTTGATGTGCCGCTGGGCGCCTATCAAGTCTCCGGCGAATACTCCATGCTGCAGGCGGCCTTTGCCCGCGGCTGGCTGGAGCGCGACCGTGCCCTGCTGGAGTCGCTGCTGTCGATTCGTCGCGCGGGTGCGGACTTCATCGTCACCTACTTTGCACAGGAAGCCGCCAAGCTGCTGAGCTAGGCGCGGCAAAACAAGTATCCTCAAAGAAGAGAAGCATTCCACATACACCATGAGCACATCGCAAACTACAATTCAGGTTCAGTTGCCCGATGGCAGCCAGCGCACATTGCCTGCGGGCACCACGCCGCTGGAGATTGCCAACAGTATTTCGCCGCGCTTGGCCGCTGCGTGTATCGCAGCGCAGATTCGCCCCACGCACGCGCCCGGCAACACCCACACGGCCAACGACGCTCCCAGCGAAGCCGCCATGTACGCCGCGGAAGACGCCAGCGCCGAGCGCATCGTGGATCTCACGCAGCCGCTGACGGAAGATGTGGCCCTGCGCCTGCTGACGGAAAAAGACGCCGAATCGCTGCGCGTGCTGCGCCACTCCGCCGCGCACGTGTTGGCCACGGCCGTGCTGGAGCTGTTCCCAGAAACGAAGCTCGGCCACGGCCCTGCAACCGACAACGGCTTCTTCTATGATTTTTTCCGGCCCACGCCCTTTACGCCGGAGGATTTGCAACGCATCGAAGCCAAAATGGCTGAGGTGGTCGCGCGCGATGAAAAGTTCCAGCGCGAATGGCAGCCGCGCGAAGAGGGACTGGCCCGCTTCCGCACCGACAATGACTTTATGAAGCTGCACTTCATCGAGCGCTTCACGCAACCGGGAGAAAAAATCTCTCTCTATCGCAACGGCGCGTTTGTGGACTTTTGTCGCGGGCCGCATGTTCCCTCCACGAGCCGCGTCAAAGCATTCAAGGTGCTCAACCTAGCCGGAGCCTACTGGCTGGGCGATGAGAAAAATCCGCAGCTGCAGCGCATCTACGGCACGGCCTTCTTCAATAAAAAGGAGATGGACGAGCACTTCGCACGCCTGGAAGAAGCGCAGCGCCGCGACCATCGCGTGCTGGGTAAGCAGTTGGATTTGTTCTCGATTCAAGAGGTCGCCGGTGCGGGCCTCATCTTTTGGCATCCCAAGGGCGGCATCATTCGCCGCACCATGGAGGACTGGATGCGCGCCGAGTGCGTGCGCCGCGGCTACGATTTGGTCTACACGCCGCACGTCATGCGCAAGGAGCTATGGAAGATCAGCGGGCACGAGGGCTTCTACTCGCAAAACATGTACGCGCCCATGGAGCTGGACGATGCCGACTACCGGCTGAAGCCGATGAACTGCCCCGGCCACATTCTCATCTACAAAAATTCGCCGAAGAGTTACCGCGACCTGCCCGTACGTCTGGCCGAGCTGGGCAACGTCTACCGCTATGAACGCAGCGGCACCATGCACGGACTGCTGCGCGTGCGCGGCTTTACGCAGGACGATGCGCACATCTTCTGCACGCCGGGCCAGATTGAAGACGAAGTGGTCGCCTGCATCGACTTCGCGCAGAGCGTGTTGACCACCTTCGGCTTCGCTGAGTTCAAGGTCGAGCTGTCGACGTGGGACCCCAAGGATCGCAAGAGCTATGCCGGCAGCGATGACAAGTGGGAGTTGGCCATCGGCTCCTTGCAACGCGCGCTGGAACGCAAGGGCATTCCCTACAAAACCATCGCGGGCGAGGCGGCCTTTTACGGGCCCAAGATCGACATCAAGCTGGTCGATTGCCTCGATCGCCTGTGGCAGCTCTCCACGGTGCAGTTTGACTTCAACCTGCCCGCGCGTTTTGAGCTGGAGTATGTTGGCGAAGATGGCGAGCGGCATCAGCCGGTAATGGTGCATCGCGCGCTCTTCGGCTCGGTGGAGCGATTCTT
>DAHWKP010000002.1:0-1190 GCA_027343585.1 Acidobacteriaceae bacterium | reverse complement strand
CCCATTCACGTTGGGAGTTACCGCGCAGGAGAAGCTCGTCAAACTACCCTTGGCCACGCGATTATCCTCCGCATCGTAGATGTAGCCAGTCATCGCACCCGTGGTCAGACTCTGCTCCGCGCAGATGCGCCCCTCGCCATCGTACAGATAGTTGTTGACTCCGTCGCTGAGCACGTTGCCCGCCGCGTCATAACTATAACCCCCCGGCGCTGTATTGGTGCTGCTGACCTGATTGCGGACATTGTAGCGCGCCCATTGCTGCAGCAGCTCCGTCGGTATTGTCGGCCCCGGATTGCTCGGCGGCACCGTGGCAGCTTCATTGGGCTGCGCAGGACAGGCCGCAGGCGTTAGCGATGGCAGCGCGACGCCCACCGGCCATAGAAAGGCGATCGCCACTGTGATCTGTAACTGATCCTCGCGATTGCCGTATTCGTCATAGCACCAGGTCAGCGCGTTGCCGAAGTCTTCCACCGCTGTGCTGAGCCGCTTCAGGTGATCATACGTGTAGGCCCAGTTACCATTTACGCTATCTTGCAGGCTAGTCAGATTGCCATTGGCCGCGTAGGCCATCGTCGCAGCATACAAGGGCTGGGCCAACTGCTGCTGCGGAGGAGGCGGAGGCGTGTTGGTGCCGCTGCCGCCGGTCATGCTGGCTCCTGCCGTGCTGACGGAAAAGCTGGCCCCGCTGGGAAATACAAGCGCCGTGTTGTTGGCATTCATCGAGTTGCAGTTGTCACAAACTGCCGTCACCGAATACGCATAGTTTGTCGTATCTCCGGTCGTTGTGCTCCTTAAAGTGATCTGCCCAAAGCCTGTGACCATTGCCTGAACCAAAGAGCCGGAATTGGCATTGATCGATGCCGCCAGCGCCGCAGCCACCAAGTCTGGAGTGTTGTTGACTTCATCCCAATACGCAGTGCCCGCAATTTGGCCTTGGACCGTGAGCGTAATGGTTCCCGCTTGGTAGATGGGTTCGCTTGTGCAGGTAAACTACATCCCCGCACACGGATTTGCTGGATTCTCTGCGCCACTGATCGAAATGGTTCCGCTGCTTGCCGTAGCTGGCGGCTGGGTGGGGCTACCTCCAACAGGCTGCACGGCGGAACTGGTTCCATAGCTGATGTTCTGCAGCCAGCCGCGATCCGTATACGCGCGGGTGGAAAATAATGTGCCCCGATCTGTGGGGTTTT
>DAHWKP010000308.1:0-1389 GCA_027343585.1 Acidobacteriaceae bacterium | reverse complement strand
CAACTTCGCCGACTACTTCGCGCACTGGCTGAGCTTCGACCAGCCCGACGCGAAGTTGCCCAGAGTCTTCCACGTCAACTGGTTCCGCAAAGGCAGCGACGGCAGGTTCCTGTGGCCCGGCTTCGGCGACAACCTGCGCGTGCTGGACTGGGTCATCCGCCGCTGCGAACAGCGCACAGGCGCCGTTGAAACACCCATCGGCCTGTTGCCGGACGCGCGCGACCTCGATCTGGCGGACCTCGATCTGGCGCCCGCCGATCTGAGCGAGTTGCTGCACATCGATCGCGCAGGCTGGGACCGCGAGCTGGCCCAACTGGCCGAGGACTTCGCCGCCTACGGACCGCGCCTGCCGGCGCGGCTGGAACACGAACGTCGACGCGTGCTCGCCGCACTGAACGCCAGTGCATCGCCGCGCCGCGCCGCCAGCGGCTGATGCGCCGGCGTGGGCTGCGTCATACGGTGTAACCGGCGCGGCTGCGGAACTTGATGAGCGCCCACACCACCGCGCTAGTTGGCGTGGGCGCGTATTTAGATTTCACAATCATCAAAACCATCAAGCTCCGGGATCCACGCGCGGTAGTCACGCGCGCGTCCCAGTGATCGCGCATGCAAAGGCTGGCGTGCCTGCCACAGGCTGGCACTGCCGATCGCGCTCTGCATGGTTTCGACTTTGACTGCAGTTGGATCGATTCCGAGAAATGCATAAACCTCCTGTAACGTCGCTTCAGGAGTTTGGACGAGCCGTGCGTAGTCCAGATCCAGCACCTGGTCAGGCCAGCGCGCGCGCGCATGCTGGTGCAGCAACGCACAATCGCGTTGCACAAGCGCGATATCCTCAAAGCGGTGACTGAATGCATAGTCCGCATGCGCGAAGGATTGCGACCATAGAGACAGCGCGTTGTCGGCCCGATTGCGATGGCACCAGATCACGCGCGTCTCGGCACACAATGCGAACGCCGTTTCCAGTGCCAGCAGATTCAACGGATTTTTGTCGATGTAATGCGACTTCGCCGGCGTATCATCCTGACGCAGATGCGCCAGCCACAACGCGCGACCTTCGTTGGGCTCCGGTCCATGCCATGTCCGACCGGCAAGCTGGTCATGTACGTACAGCAGAAAGGGCATCTCGCCTCGATTAGCCAGAGCCGCGCTGCACGTCAGTTGCTCAGCCAGCACGGTCGTCCCACTGCGCGGCAAGCCCACAATCAGGATGGGCGTATACGGGGCGGGAACGCATGCCTGCATTGGTATGGACCGTTGCGCGAGCTGCACACGCTGCTGCCAGGATGCCGTATCCCAGCGCAAGGTCTCGGATACTGCAGCATGCGCATCTCGCCAGTGCGCAACGGCTTGTTCGGGTTCACCGCAATCATCGTGCAATTTGCCGAG
>DAHWKP010000306.1:0-3029 GCA_027343585.1 Acidobacteriaceae bacterium | reverse complement strand
GGGAGGTCGGGCGTCGAAGCGCGGGCTCTCCTTCGAGCAGGTTCCGGTCCTGACCGTTCGGGACCGCTCGGGAGCGACTTCCGATGCAATTCTCCCGAAGGACGACCACCAGGCGATCGAAGTCGTCCTGAAACCGCTCCTCGCCCCGGATGCCGTCCTTTGCTCCGATGGCGGAGGAAAGGGGCCCTTCGCCCTGGCGGCTCGTGAAATGGGATTGGCCCACCGGGCGGTGAATCTTCGCAAGGAGATCAGAGTATTGGCCGGGGGGTCTACCACATCCAGAACGCGAACGCTTACCATTCGCGGCTGAAAGAATGGATGCGATGGTTCCATGGAGTCGCGACCAAGTACTTGGCCCATTACCTTGGCTGGAGACGGATGCTGGAACGATTTGGGGATCATCTCAACTCCACTCTATGGTTGACTTTATCCATCGGTCATCATGAAATGCAACATGATTGGGGAACATAGCCAAAAATAATCAAAGTAACAATCGATATCAGCCAGTTTGAGCCTTGGCACACTGCCCTTTCGGTAGCCGAAGCACAGTGAAACAAAGCACTTGATTCACGCATTTGGAAGGAAATTTATGAGCACTACCACAGATCCAGTTTGCGAGATGAAGGTCGACAGTGAATCGCGACATAGTGTGGATCATGCTGGTAAGCACTATTACTTTTGTTCACAACAATGCGTGGAAAAGTTTCAGGCGAATCCTTCTGATTACATCAAGCCAATCATGGCGACTATCACTCCTACTGTTCAAGTGAGTCAAGCGGCTCAGGCTGTGGGTGTTTACACCTGTCCGATGCATCCAGAGGTGCGTCAGGCTACGCCCGGTTCGTGCCCCAAATGTGGCATGGCCTTGGAGCCAGTAGTGCCGGCGCCAACCAGGTCGAATCAGAGCGAATACACTTGCCCGATGCATCCACAGATTGTGCGCAGCGAGCCGGGCAACTGCCCGATATGTGGCATGGCCCTGGAGCCGCGCAACGCCACTGGGGAAGACAATTCGGAACTGCGCGACATGACACGGCGCTTCCGGCTGAGTTCGGCACTGGCCTTGCCGGTTTTTCTGCTGGCAATGGCAGCTGATCTTTTTCCGTCCGTACTACCGGATGCGCTCACACCAGTGTTGCTGCAATGGCTTGAATTCGTGCTGTCAACCCCGGTAGTACTGTGGGGCGGCTTGCCGATCTTCCAGCGCGGCTGGGCGTCGGTGGTTAACCGTAGCCTTAATATGTTCAGCCTGATCGCGCTGGGCGTCGGCGTGGCCTGGACATACAGCGTGGTAGCCATGCTGCTACCGGGTATCTTCCCGTCCGCGATGCGCAGCATGGGGAGCACGGTGCCGGTTTATTTTGAGGCGGCGGCAGTGATCATGACGCTGGTGCTGTTGGGGCAGGTGATGGAGTTGCGGGCACGGAGCAAGACCAGCGCCGCGATCAAGTTGCTGTTGGGTCTCGCGCCCAAAACCGCGCGCATCGTGCACGCTAACGGCAACGAAGAAGATATTCTGCTGGAGAAGGTGCAGCCGGGCGATGTGCTGCGCGTGCGCCCAGGCGAGAAAGTGCCGGTAGATGGCGTGGTGCTGGAAGGGACGAGTGCGCTGGATGAGTCCATGGTGACCGGCGAATCCATCCCGGTGGAAAAAACTGCTGGTGAGCAGCTGATCGGCGCCACGGTGAACGGCACGGGGAGTCTCATGATGCGCGCCGAGCGCGTCGGTTCCGACACCCTGCTGGCGCAAATCGTGCACATGGTAAGCGAGGCGCAGCGTTCGCGCGCGCCAATCCAGCGACTGGCCGATGTCGCTGCCGGTTATTTCGTCCCGGCGGTGGTGGTGGTAGCTCTCGTCACGCTTGCAGTATGGGGCATCTGGGGGCCGGAACCTCGCCTCGCGTATGCCGTGGTCAACGCGGTAGCGGTACTGATCGTCGCCTGCCCATGTGCGTTGGGGTTGGCCACGCCGATGTCGATCATGGTTGGTACTGGGCGGGGTGCCTTGGGCGGAGTGCTGATCAAAAATGCCGAGGCGCTGGAAACGATGGAAAAGGTTAACACGCTGATGGTGGACAAAACCGGCACGCTGACCGAGGGCAAGCCCAAGCTATTGTCGGTAGTTGCCGTTGCGGGTTTCGATGAAAGTGAAGTGCTGCGGATGGGTGCCAGTCTGGAGCGCGCCAGCGAACATCCGCTGGCAGCGGCCGTCGTGAATGGCGCACAGGAAAAATTCTTGGCGCTCGCGTCAGTCAGCGATTTCCGTTCGTTTACCGGAAAAGGCGTGGCAGGAAGCGTCGAAGGGCACCAAATCGCGCTAGGTAATCTCAAGCTGTTCGAAGAATTGGGCTTCGTACCCGGCGAGCTGGCCGCGCATGCCGATTCGCTACGTAGCGATGGACAGACGGTAATGCTGCTGGCAGTGGACGGCAAGGCGGCAGGGCTGATCGGCGTGGCCGATCCCATCAAGGATTCCGCGCTGGAGGCGATCCGTGCATTGCATGATGAAGGCGTACTGGTCATCATGCTCACCGGCGACAACCGCATCACGGGCGAGGCAGTGGCGCGTAAACTCGGCATAGACCGCATTGAGGCGGAAGTGCTTCCCGAGCAGAAAGCATCCATCGTCAAACAACTGCAGGCCCAGGGTCGGTTCGTGGCGATGGCGGGCGACGGCATCAATGATGCGCCGGCACTGGCGCAGGCACAGGTCGGCATTGCAATGGGCACCGGTACCGACGTGGCGATGGAAAGTGCGGGCGTCACCCTGGTCAAGGGTGACCTGCGCGGCATCGTGCGCGCGGTGCGCCTCAGTCGCGCCACCATGCGCAACATCCGGCAGAATTTGTTCTTTGCCTTTATCTACAATTTGCTAGGAATCCCCGTTGCGGCCGGCGTGCTGTACCCCTTCTTCGGCTTGCTGCTCTCCCCCATCATCGCGGCTGCCGCGATGAGTTTCAGTTCGGTGTCGGTGATCTTGAATGCGCTGCGCCTCAACCGCATGAAGCTGTAGCAGAAGGGATTTGCCA
>DAHWKP010000298.1:0-8317 GCA_027343585.1 Acidobacteriaceae bacterium | reverse complement strand
TAGTATCCCGGCGGCAAACCGTGATTCGGCGTGTAGGTTTTCAAATAGCGGGCTTCCAGAAAAATTTTGTAGCGCTCATAGGGAGACAACCGCCATTCCATTCCTGTACCCAGGTTCAGTGCCCCTTGGTTGCTGGATTCGTGGGACACGTTGTAGTTGCCCACGCAGGGGCCACCGAACCCACTATAGCCACTAAAACCGCTGTAACCGCTATAGCCGCACGGCACCAAAACCCCGGCAGTGAAGGAAGTAAGCTGACGAGAAAATCCTCCGCCGCCAAGAACATAAGCATTCAGAATGGTATGGGCGATGTAGTTGTATTTTCCATCAATGCCCGTGGTCCAAATATGCTCATTGCCGCCGATAGCCTGGCCACTGGACTGAGCGAAGGCCAGATCGGTGGGGACGCCCATGCGGTTGAATTGCCATTCGGCGAGCAGGTCAAAGCGCTTGTTAAAGCGCCAGCCGCCGCCGAGCAGCATATTCCAGCCGGTGTTGGAGTAATTCTGCGTGCTGGAAACCGGCGCAGTGACACCGCCGCCGCCTTCAAAGGTCAAGTGGCCCATCACGCCGGAGTGCAGCCCTTTGTAGCGCTGCGCCTGTGCTGCGGGCACAACTGCGGCTGCCAGCAGGCAGACCAAGCCCAACCGTGCAATCTTCCACGCGGCCTTGTTGATGGAGTGTGTTTGCATGCTCATGGATTTCCCATCCTCTCAAAACGATACAGCGATCTCAGTCTCCATTATAGAAACAACACGCCCGCCGGTGCTGGGGGCAGCACCGGGCAGGCTATGCCGTCCATTGGTTTCGACGCGCGAGAGGCGATTTTGTTGCTGAGCTGGGCGATATTTTCGTGAGATTTTTTCTGGAAGCATCCTGGCCATGCAAGCGGCTAAAAGCGGATTCCAAACGTAATCGGAATCAACTGATTGTCAGCAAAGGCGTAGCCAGGGAATGTGCCTGCGGGCGTGTACATCTTTTGATAGCGCGCATCCAGAAACAGCCGCCCGCGCCCTTGCGCATGAAAGCGCAGGCTGATGCCGCCGCCGATGTCCAGCATCGGCTGGTTGGTGGCATTGGAGGCAACCGATTGAAAGGCTGGGCATCCAGAGTATTCGCCATGCACTACGTTGCTGCCACGGCGGAAAGAGCTGCAATTGGAGTTGCTGTAGGTGTTGTACCCAAAAGAGACATCCTTGTTGGAGAAGCCGCCGCCGCCCGCGATGTAGGCTCCCCAATTGGGGCCTTCGAAAAAGGTGAAGGTGGGATTGATGGCGAAACTGTTGAAGTAAAAATATCCATTCGGTTCGCCGGCCTGCTGAAGTACCACGGTTTGAACTCCGTGGAGACTGAAGTTGTATTCGAAGGGGATGCTCAGATATTCGTTGAGCCGGTACCCAATACCCGCCAGGACATCAAAGCCCGGCGCAGTAACGCTCTCTGAGGTGTTGCCGACCGTATCGGTACCGCCCAGTCCAAATTCCACTGTGATGTGGTCGCCGCGCGTGCCTGTCTCCTCGGATGGAACCACGGCACGCAGCGCCAGTGCCGGGGCGCAGCACAAGAGCAGTGCGCTGCCAAGAAAAATTGCCTTGCAGGTTGTGGAATGGAAATTGGCTGAAGAACCAGTGCTTGCAGAGAAACCCAAGGGAAACATGATGCCGCCTTTCATCCACTCCCGCTCCAGCGGGAGTCGTACTGATGTGCGCTGCCGTACTGCGGCGCGGACGAAACATCCATCTGCACCATTGGACTACATCCATGCGAATTGGTGAGTATCTTTTTTGGTGGAACGCGCAGAATTCCCCAGCCTGCCTGGGAAGCTGGCTACGCACACACTTCGCCGCATGCAGGATGAGCACAACGCAGAGCGCTCGCGTCGTAAATACTGCCCGTGTGTGTTTACAAAATGTAGCGGGCCAGGTCCTGATCCTTCACCACGGATGCGACCTGTTTGCGCACGTAGTCTGCATCAATCCGCGCAAACCACTCGCGGCCATTGGCTCCGTCCACTTCCGTGATGGGAAGCGCGTCCATCGACGGCATCTGCACCACCTCTGCGCTGGCGGCAAGGGTGACCGGCTGGCTCTTCTGCGCCGAGGCTGCGCCCTTGGCTGACTTGCAGACGTCGGGCGCAGTGAAGCTGATCTCGTCCAAGACGCGTTCGAGAATTGTATGCAGACGACGCGCGCCGATGTTTTCCGTCGATTCATTCACACGAAAAGCAAAGTTGGCGATTTCGGCCAGGGAGTCCGACGTAAACTCCAACCGCAGCCCTTCCGTTTCCAGCAGCGCCGTGGCCTGTTTGACCAAGGAAGATTTTGGCTCGGTCAAGATGCGCACGAAGTCTTCAACGGTCAGCGATTGCAGCTCAACGCGAATGGGGAAGCGGCCTTGCAGTTCTGGGATCAGATCGCTGGGCTTGGAGACGTGGAAGGCTCCGGCGGCGATGAACAGGATGTGATCTGTGCGCACCATACCGTAGCGCGTGTTGACCGTGGTGCCCTCGACGATGGGCAGAATGTCGCGCTGCACACCTTCGCGCGAAACATCCGGGCCATGACCACCTTCGCGTCCGGCGATTTTATCGATCTCGTCGAGGAAGATGATGCCGGAGTTTTCCACGCGCTCGACGGCCAAGCGCGTCACCTGATCCATGTCGATCAAGCGCTGCTCCTCTTCTTGAATGAGATATTCGAAGGCTTCGTTCACCTTCATCTTGCGCTTTTTTGTGCGCTGACCGAAGAGGTTCGGCAATATGTCTTTGAGGTTGATGTCCATCTCTTCCATGCCTTGATTGGAGATGACCTCAAAAGACGGCATGTTGCGTTCGCGCACATCGATTTCCACCATGCGCTCATCGAGCTTGCCCTCACGGAATTGTTGGCGCAGTTTTTCGCGCGTGCGCTGGTGTGAGTCCTGCGACTGCGAAGCGGCAGGGGATGGAAACAGCAGCGTGTTGTCCGCTGGCGCTCCGGGCGCGGTGTTGGTGCCGTGGGTGGAGGCTGCAGGCTGCGTGCCGACCGGCGGCAACAGCAGATCCAGCAGGCGCTCCTCTGCGTTCAGCTCTGCGCGATCTTCGACCTCGGCCAGTTTTTCCTCGCGCAGCATGTCGATGGCAATCTCCACCAAATCGCGGATCATCGATTCCACATCGCGGCCCACATAGCCAACCTCCGTAAACTTGGAGGCCTCGACCTTCAAGAATGGCGAGTTGGTCAGCTTGGCCAGTCTGCGCGCAATTTCGGTTTTGCCCACGCCGGTCGGGCCGATCATGATGATGTTCTTCGGCATGATGTCGTCGGCCATGTCGGGCGGCAGCTTTTGCCGACGCATGCGGTTGCGCAGCGCGATGGCTACGGCGCGCTTGGCCGCCTGCTGGCCTACAACGTGCTTGTCCAGTTCGGCGACGATCTCGCGCGGCGTCATCTCGTCGAGCGTCAGTTCGCTCTCTTCATCCGTAGCGGGAAGAAAAATTGCCATTCGCTGCTCCCTGGCGCGTCTGCGGAGTGCATCCGCCATGCGCCGCATGGGCCGGTCACACCGGCCTATAGCTCTTCAATGGTGAGTTGATCGTTGGTAAAGATGCAGATTTGCCCCGCAATGCGCAGGGATTTTTCTGCAACGGCGCGCGCGTCCAGCTCCGTGTTTTCCATCAGCGCGCGTGCTGCCGCCAGCGCATAGGATCCCCCGCTGCCAATGGCAGCGATGCCTTCATCGGGTTCGATCACATCGCCTGAGCCGCTGAGCAGATAGGTCTGCGCAGTGTCGGCAACGACGAGCAACGCCTCCAGATTGCGCAGCATTTTGTCGGTGCGCCAATCGCGGGCCAACTCCACAGCAGCACGGCCCAAGTTGCCCGCGTACTGCTCCAGCTTGGATTCAAAGCGGCTGAAAAGCGAGAAGGCATCGGCAGTGGAACCGGCAAAACCGGCCAAAACTTTTTCCTGATACAGGCGACGAATCTTGCGGGCCGAATGTTTGATGACGCTTTCGCCCAGCGTGACCTGCCCATCGGCGGCCATGACCACGCGCCCATTGCGCCGCACGCAAAGCACCGTGGTCGAGCGAATGCGTGGACGTCCAGACGCCTGCGCATCGGCAACAGGCGCAGAGCCATTTCCCCTGGCGGATTTTAGAGATTTTAGCGAAAAATCAAGGTTTCTCACAGTCTTTCAGTATAACGCAGGGTTGAAGCTGCCTGGATGCAGCGGCCCTTCCGGACGGGAATCCTGCGACTGGAGAGCGCAGCAGGCCAAAAATATGGATTGCATCCGGGCAAGAGAACCCATAGAATCCTGTGTGCCAATGCAAAGTGTACGCGCAATTTACCCGGGCAGCTTTGACCCGCCCACCAACGGCCATTTGGATCTGATTGCGCGAGGGTCGCGCATCTTTGACCACCTTGTGGTTGCCGTCCTGCACAACGCAGACAAAACACAACCGCTCTTCCAGACCGAGGAGCGCGTGGAGATGCTGCGCGAGACCACACGCGAGTTCGATAACGTTAGCGTGGAGACCTTTGATGGTTTACTGGTAGAGTTTGCCCGACAACAACGCGCGCAAGCCGTGCTGCGGGGCATTCGCGCCATCAGTGATTACGAATATGAATTTCAAATGGCGTTGATGAATCGCCGTCTGGCTCCAGAGTTGGAGACGGTTTTTATGATGCCTGCAGAAAAGTATTCCTACGTCAGCTCCCGGCTCATACAGCAGGTCTTTCATCTAGGGGGTGCAGTCGAAGGGCTGGTGCCACCCGTGGTGCTGGAGCGCATGCGAAACCGCAGCACACAACCAGTGCGATAGTTGGCACGGGTTTTCTTCAAGAATTGCATCCTGCGCAGTATGCACAAAACTCCATACATACTGCGCAGGTCTGGTTCTAGTGAATGTCGAACTGCTCCGGGTGCAGGCTGGGATCGCTTTTGACCAGGATGGTTTTGCCGGTCATCTCTTCCATCTCGGTGAGCCAAGTCGCTCCGTTGGACTTCAAGTTCTTGACCACATCGGGATGAACGCGCAGCAGAATATCCTGCCGATCCAGACTGCGGTGCATCTTGCGCATCTCAATGTAGATTTCGTTGCAGACGGTGACCGGGCTTTTGACCATGCCGGTGCCGGTGCAGACGTTGCATTGTGTTGAGAGCGTGCGCTCCAGCGATTGCTTGACGCGCTTGCGCGTAATGGCGACCAATCCAAAATCATTAAACTGGAGCACCTTCGACGGAGCGCGATCTGACTTCAATTCCTCTTCCAGCGCCTGCATGACGCGATGCCGGTTCTTGCGCTCGTCCATGTCGATGAAGTCGATGACAATGATGCCACCCAAATCGCGCAGGCGAATCTGGCGCACGATCTCTGGAATCGCGTCGAGGTTGGTCTTGAGGATGGTGTCCTCCAACCGCGCCGTCTTGCCGACATACTTGCCGGTGTTGATGTCGATGGCCACCAGCGCTTCCGTCTGGTTGATGACGATGGAGCCACCGGACTTGAGCCAGACCTTGGAGCGCAGCGCCTTGTTGATCTCCTCTTGAATGCCGAACTGCTCAAAAAGCGGCGTCTGCTTGGTGTAGAGCTTGACGCGGCGGATGAGCGAGGGCTGGAAGCGCTGCAGGAAGCGCAGCACGCGCTCATAGTCGGCCTCGCTGTCCACCCAGATGGCGGAGAAGTTTTCGTTCACCTGATCGCGCAAAACGCGCTCAACCAGGCTGAGATCGTGATAGATCAACGCCGGGGGCTTGGAGCCTTCCGCGCGCTGGCGAATGTCGGACCACAGGTGCAGCAGGAAGCGAATGTCAGCGCGCAACTCCTCTTCGCTGGCCGAGGCTGCGGCCGTGCGCACGATAAAGCCGCCATGCACGTCACC
This sequence comes from Acidobacteriaceae bacterium, assembly GCA_027343585.1. Classification (GTDB taxonomy): domain Bacteria; phylum Acidobacteriota; class Terriglobia; order Terriglobales; family Acidobacteriaceae; genus JAJZCX01. The sequence goes on along the minus strand of DAHWKP010000298.1, from coordinate 2,451 downwards.
CTTTTCGCTGATGAGAATACGCTTCAAACGCTGGCGATCTTCATCGGAGGCAATCTTGCGCGAGACGCCGACATGGTTCACCGTCGGCATAAAGACGATGAAGCGTCCGGGCAGCGCGATATGGCTGGTGATGCGCGCACCCTTGCGCGCGATGGGTTCCTTGGCGATCTGGACCAGAATCTCTTGGCCAGATTTCAGCAATTCGGTGATGGCCGGCAGATTGGTGGTCTGCGCCGTGGCGCGGCGTCCGCGTCCACCGCCCATGCGGCGACCATTGCCTCCGCGACCTCCCCGTCCTCCGCGCTCATTCCGATCGCGGCGTCCGGTGCGCGCAGAGTTGGAGCGCTGCGGCTGATTCGCATCCGCGGTTGCATCTGGAGAAACGGCGTCTTCACCTTCATCTTCGTCTTCGCCGTCTTCGTCCAACTCTTCGTCGATCAACTCAGCGTCCGCCTCGTCGGCATCTTCAAATCCGCCAGAGATCTCGACGGTTTCCAAGGAGCCTTCTTCGCTGTCGGCTTCCTCGTTGGCTGGCTCGCGGAAGCGCGTGTGTTCTTCCACGCGAACGTCACGAACAACCTCGCTCAAAAATCCTGGATCCATCTGTACATCGAGCGTTTCTTCGATCAGATCGTCGAACTCGTTGTCCTCCAGCAGCTCGCCTGCGGCGGACAACTCGGTCTCTTCCTCGTCGATCAGTTCCTCTTCCAGCAGGCCGGTGCCGGGGGCAAAGGTATGCGCCTCGGCTGCGAGCGTGGCGGTTGGTTCGATGGCTGCGTCCGCGTGCAGGGATTCCAGCACAGGCGCAGCGACGGGAGCTTCGGGCAGCGCAACCACCTCGGGTTCGAGCACGACCTCTGGGGTGCTGCCTTGGCGATAGGCGCTGGGCGTGGAGGGATCAATGCGGTAGGAGGCCGATGCCTGCTCTGGCTCATATTCGGCGGCAACCTCTGGCGCGGCGGGAGCGATGATCTCTGGCTGCGCAACAGGCAATTCGACACTGTGTGCGGCGACGATCTCGGCTTGCACAGGTGCGGCGACCGGTGCGGCCATCGCCGGGGCCGAGCGTTGGCGTGCGCGGGATTCGCCAGGCAGCAGCGTGCCGCCATCCCACGGCAGCGGCGCTTCAATCAATGTGGAAGGGCGGCTGGTGGGTGCGGGCGCGTTGGGCTTGGCAGCGGCGACAGGGGCGGAGGTCTGCGACTGCACTGGAGTTGGCTCGCCGCCACGGCGATACTTAGAGAGCGACTCGCCGGGCAGAATGATGGGGGTTGCGTGCGATGGGGCCGCGGCGGCGGAAAACTCCGTCGGAGATTCCCGGCGCGGTTCGCGTGTTGCACTGCGCGGTTCCCGGGGAGCATTGCGCGGCGTGTCTGCGGGGGAGTCTTGGCCAGCGCTCATACGCTCCTGGCCAGCGTCGGGGTGCTCGCGGCCAGCGTCGTTGCGCTCGCTGGTTGTTTCGTTGCGATCACGGCCTGCGTTGCGTCCGCGAAAGCGGTTGCGCAGACGGTCCCGGAAGCGCTCTGGCCGCGCGGGCTGCACTTCGGCGGCCTTCGGCTCACTGCTCGGTTGCGCCTCCGCCTGCAACTCGGACTGCGACTCCGGTGCGGCATCGTACTCTGCGTTGGCAATCGAGGGGAATTCTTCTGTTGGCTCTGCGTCCAGGGGTGCAGCGGAGGATTCCTGCTGCGGGCTGCGCTCACCACGATTGCCTCCGCGACCACGACGGCCACGACGACCGCGCCAGCGACGCGTGCCCGGATCCGAATCTCCGGATTGCGGGGCGGATTCGGTTGTGCCTGTGGCCGTTGGGCTGTTGTTGCCAGCTTCTGTTGGTTCCTGCGGAGAGCGGCTGCGCGCCTGTTGCGGCTGCGGCAGCGCGATCAGGTCTTCGCTGTCTTCGGTTTCTTCCAAAAAGTCGGTGATGTAAAGGAAGGCGTCGCGCTCCAAACCAATATCGACGAATGCCGATTGCATGCCGGGCAGAACACGTGTGACGCGGCCCTTGTAGATGGAGCCAGCCAGGGTATATTCATTTTCACGTTCGTAGTAGATTTCGGCCAGACGATCGTCTTCGACCATGGCCAGCCGCGTTTCGTGCGGCGTGCTGGAGATGTAAATTTCTTTGCTCATAGTGCCTCATGGTTGCCGCAGCGGCACAGGCCGCCGGGGGTACGGGTGAGGCAGAATCCACAGGCCCGTTTACGCGTGAGCGGGAACGGGCGGGGCTACACCGACAGGATGGGGTGAGTGCGATGAAACCCAAGCGGCTGGCCACAGAGCCAAACCATGCCTGGAGGCGCAACGGGCTCCGCTGCTGCGGAGGGTTGCGGAAACAAATGCACGCTTGTGCGGATGCCTCCACGGGGAAATTGTGGCCGCAACTGCCTCAAAGCGAGGTGGGGCCGTTTCCTTTTCCCGTGTCCGCATCTTTCACTCAATCCTGCCCGG
>DAHWKP010000283.1:0-2429 GCA_027343585.1 Acidobacteriaceae bacterium | reverse complement strand
CGGCAAGTACGCGCGCGTCCCGCAACTCGACGGCCCCTTGGCCGCGCAGGCGCAGGTTTACGTGAACGGCAGCACCGGCACCTCGCCTTCCGGCCCCAGCGTCTATCTGGGTACCGACCGCTCGTACCAGGCCAACAGCCTCAACACCAAGACCTGGACCGGCTTCTGGGCCGGCACGCTGTTCCTCAACGACCACACCGTCAAGTTCGGCGTGGACTTCGTGCGCAATCAGTACGACAACCTGTTCCTGCAGGATTACGCGGGCACCTACGTGTTCCGCAGCATCGCCGATTTCCAGGCCGGCAAGTACTACCAGTACCAGTTGGCACGTCCGTCCGCCGGGGCACTGGCCAGCGCGTCGGCGATCTGGTCCTACGACAATTGGGGTTTCTTCGCGCAGGACATCTGGCAGATCAACGACGCGCTGAACCTGCAATACGGTCTGCGCATGGACGTGCCGCGCGTGCCGACCAAACCGGCATACAACGCGCAGTTCGCGCAGACCTTCGGTTATCCCAACAACACCACCATCGACGGTAAGACAGTGCTGGAACCGCGCCTGTCGTTCAATTACACCTTCGATACCGCGCTGCCCACACAGTTGCGCGGCGGCATCGGCATCTTCATGGGTGCCACGCCGGCGGTATGGCAGTCGAATCCCTACACCAACAACGGCATCAACGTCGCCACCGCGTTCGTGCGCAATCCGGCCACGCTGTATCCGGTATCGGCCAGTCCCACCGGCCAACCGACACAGGTGCTCAGCCTGCCGCAGCAGCGTGTCGATGCATTGAGCACTTCGTTCCAGCAGCCGACCGTGCTGAAGGCGTCGTTGGCCTTGGACCACGAGTTGCCGTGGTGGGGCATGGTTGCCAGCGCCGAGATCTCGTACGTCAAGGATCAGAACGCCGTTTACTTCCAGGCCATCAATCTGGGCGCGCCGACGACCTTTGGACCGGACGGCCGGCCGATCTATTTCAAACTCAATCCCAATGGCACGCTCAGTAGCACCACGATCGCCAATACCAATCGCGCCTTCAATCCGCAGTCCACGTTGCTGACCAACACCGATCTGGGCAGTGCCACCTACACCACGCTGCGTCTGCAGCGGCCTGCGGCGGACGGCTTCGGCTGGTCGCTGGCCTGGACGCATGGGCGCGCCGATGCGGTCAATCCGGGCACGTCCTCGGTGGCGTACTCCAACTGGAGCAACGCGCCGGCGGTCAACCCCAACGCCAACATCGCCTACAACGCCAACTACAACGTGCGCGACCGTTTCTCCGGTTACTTGTCGTGGTCGCACAAGTTCTTCCGTGATTACCGCACCACGTTCGGCGCGTTCCTCAATATCGCCAGCGGTAGCCCCTACAGCTGGATTTTCGGCAACAACGCCAATGGCGACACCGTCTCCTACAACGACCTGGTGTACGTGCCGACCGGCCCGGGCGACGTGGAGTTCACCAGCACCACTTCGGCGCAACTGCAACAACAGTTCTTCAGCTACATCAAGTCGCAGGCCGGACTGGCGCAATACGCCGGCCGCGACGTACCGCGCAACAGCAGCTATCTGCCCTGGACGCACGAGATCGACCTGCGCTTCACGCAGGAAATCCCGGGCCTGTTCAAGGACAACAAGGGCGAGGTGGTGGTGGACCTCTACAACTTCCTCAACCTGCTGGATCGCAGGTGGGGGCAGTTCCACTACGTAGGCTTCCCGCCGGCGCGCAACCTCGCCAACTTCGCCGGCATCGATCCGGCCACCGGCAAGTACATCTACGACCTGAGCCGCTACGTCGATGCCAACGGCAACTACGCACCGGAAAGCTTCGGTCTGCTCGATACCTCGACACGGCCGGTTTCGCGCTGGTCGGTGCAGGTGACCGTGCGCTACAAGTTCTGACTGCACATTGGTGCGTTATCGACCGGCGTCCTTGCGGGCGCCGGTTTTTTGTTGCGCGCTTGCAATCGCCAATCGGCATGGCGATGCTGAACGGCTTGATCAGAAGAGCCGCCGCGCGCGCCGGAGAAACGCCATGACTCTCAGCAGGCAGGAACGCGAGGAAGACTATCTGCCGCCACGGCCTCCGTTGTGCGGCACTGTCAGCGCACGCATCTCGCCCTCGGGCGGGCTTGACGTGCTTTCGCGCAACGAGGTGGCCATGCTGCGCGACGTCAGCGCGTCGGGGTTGCACGGTTTGCTGCGGCGCTGTGCGCTGGCCGTGCTGACCTCGGGCAGCGAGAGCGACGATCCGCGTTCCACGCTGGAACGCTATCCCGACTTCGACATCCAGGTGCTGCAGCAGGACCGCGGCATCAAGCTTGAATTGCGCAACGCGCCTGCGCAGGCCTTCGTGGACGGGCAGATCATTCGCGGCATCAATGAGCTGCTGGTGGCGGTGGTGCGCGACATCGTCTACGCGTCCTCGAGC
>DAHWKP010000280.1:0-1009 GCA_027343585.1 Acidobacteriaceae bacterium | reverse complement strand
GACACGTGGACCTGCCCCGACTGTGGGGCCACCAAAGCCGACTTCGAGCTGATCGAAACCGACTGATCCTCCGATCTTCACTGCACCGGGCCGTAAGCGCCCTCGATCCGCATTTCATCGCCCACGCGCATGTCGTCGCGTTGCGCGACACCGGCCGCAACCTCCAGCACGTACATCGCCGGCTTGTCGCTGGGATAGATCGTGCACGGTTGCTGCGTGCATGGACGCGCGTCGAGCTGCATCGAGATCAACTTACGCCGCGCATCGAAGAACAGCATGTCCAGCGGAATCTTGGTGTCTTTCATCCAGAACCAGCGCGGTGACGCGTGGCGGAACACGAATAGCATCGCCTGGTTCGGCGCGAGCTTGGTGCGGTTCATCAGTCCATAGGCACGGCTGTTGTCCGTGGCCGCAACCTGTGCGTCGAAGCGCTGTCCATGCAACGTTACGCGGACCCGCGGCAGCGAGTGCGCAGGCGGTGCCGCTTGCGCCCAGACCGGAGCTGCCAGCAGCGCCAGGGCCAGTAACGCCGCCATACGGGCAAAACGCGGTGCAAGCAACATGCTTTCCATGTCGGTCTCGTGTCTGATCTGCCTAAAAGTCGCGAGTCTATCCTGCGCACGTTTGCCCGGAACGACGCGGGCAACGCGCCGGTGCGCGGCATGCTTGCGAGACGCACTCCACGTTCGCTACACTCGTCGACCCATCCGACGTGGCGTCCCGTGTTGCGGCACTGTAGTAGCACGGGTCACGATGCAAAAATCATCGCTTCGCACTATTGACTGTGCTGGTAAGGGATGTAAGATGTTGGGCTCCCTGGCGAGAGGCTGGGGCAGCGGCGGGCGTAGTGGAAGCCCGCGGTGGGTATGGATCTTTGACAGTATGCACAGGTGACTTGTGTGGGCGCCCTGCGGATGCTTGGAAGAGCATCTGGAGCGCGTCCTGAGTTCAAGTAATTCAGCGGACGCGGGCTGGGTGCTTTACGAAGAGATGCGTGGTGGAAGCCACG
>DAHWKP010000249.1:0-4562 GCA_027343585.1 Acidobacteriaceae bacterium | reverse complement strand
GAAGGGCACTTCCTGCCGCGCGGCAAGGAACTCGACCAACGTTGCGGGCGCTGCACTACACTCATCTTTAGGCCCCATGGCAGACGGCTTTGCTCAAATCGTGAAGCAGCAGGCGGACATCGTTCGCATCATTGGCGAGGCTGTGCGCCTGACCAAGGCCGGAGCGCAAAGCTATAAGGGCCTGTGTCCGTTTCACAAGGAAAAATCGCCGTCCTTCAACGTACACGCCACGCAGCAATTCTTCCATTGCTTCGGCTGTGGCCAATCCGGCGACGTCTTCACCTTCGTGCAAAAGATGGAGGGCCTCAGCTTTCCTGAGGCCGTGCGCGCCGTGGCCCAGCGCTCCGGCATTCCGCTGCCCAAGCAGGAGTTTTCCAGCCCCGAAGAGGCCCGCGAAGCCCGCCTGCGTCGCCGCCTGCTCGACGCTCATGAGTTCGCCAGCCGCTGGTTTGCCGAGCAATTGCAGTCGCCGGAGGCCGCCCGCGCCCGCGAGTATCTCACCGGCCGCGGCGTCGCCGCAGAGACCATCGCCACCTTTGGCATCGGTTACGCGCCCGAATCTTTCTCTTCCTTACGCGACCGCATGAGCAAAGATTTTGACGAGGAAGCGCTGCGCCTGAGCGGCCTCTTCAGTTGGAAGGAAACAGGCGACGGCCCGCAGGCTAACGCCGCCGGACCGCTCTACGCACGCTTTCGCAAGCGCATCACCTTCCCCATTCGCAATGAGGCAGGCCGCGTGATCGCCTTCACCGCGCGCGCTCTCGATGCGGACGAAAAATCCGGCCCGAAATATCTAAACTCCCCGGAGACGCCGCTCTACACCAAGGGTAACGTGCTCTTCAACCTCGACAAGGCCAAGTCGGCCATCCGTCAATATGAGTTTGCGCTGCTCGTCGAAGGCCAGATGGATTGCATCTCCGTCTTTGTCGCCGGAATTCCCAACGTGCTGGCCACCAGCGGCACGGCCTTTACGGAGGCGCAGGCGCGCCTGCTCAAGCGGCACACGCAGCAGGTCGTGCTGAACTTTGACCCAGACACCGCCGGCGCCAATGCTGCGGAAAAATCCATCGCGCTGCTGGTGGAAGAAGGCTTCAGCGTCAAGGTGGTCACGCTCGAAGGCGGGCTGGATCCGGATCGTTTTGTGCGCGAGCGTGGAGCGCAGGCCTACATTGCCGTGTTGCGTGCGGCGCGGCGGCACGGCGACTATCTGATTGACCGCGCGCGCACGCTCTTTCCGCCCATTACGCCGGATGCCAAGGCCAAGGCTATCGAGTATCTGCTGCCGCACATGCAGCGCATTCCCAGTCGCATTGCGCGCGATGAGTTTGCCGCAGACGCGGCGCAAAAGCTCGGCGTGGACTCTGCCCTGGTGCGCCAAGAACTGCGCCAGGCCGCTGGTGCACGCCGCAGCGCGCTACGCCCATCGTCTGCGCAACAAAGCACGCTGAGTGCGGCGGAAAAGCTGCTGCTGCGCGTGCTTGCTCAACCCGGTCACGACCAGGCGCGTACGCACGCCTGTGCTCGCATGGCCAACGATCCGGCGCTGCTCGATGGTCTGGCCGCTGCGCCGCTGCTCGATACACTGCGCGCGTTGGCCGCAGCAGCGCCTGCGGATGCAGCTCTGCCGCTCGAAGCCATCTCTGACTCCGCCAGCCGGAATCTGCTGGCCGCTTTGTTGATGGAGGATGCGCCCGCACTGCAATCGATCACCACTGAGCAGGTCGACGATGCGCTGCACGCGCTGGAACATCGCCGCCTGGAGCAACGCCAGCGCGCTCTGCGCCGCGAACTGGCCGATGCTGAGCAGCGTGGCGACACCGCCCAGGTGCAAACGCTGATGGCAGAAAAAATTGCACTCGACCGCGCCCTGCGCCAGCAAGAATCGTAGTTATGCACGGGTGGCTCCATCAGCATAATGAGTGAGGTTCGGGTGCCCCATGCAAGCCCGTTGTTGGCCTGAGTGGGGATATAGATGGCGAGCGCAATATAGGACGACGGTGAGTAGGTTGCACTACACCGCCAAAGAGCGCGACTTAGAAAGCGGACTGGATTACTTTGGGGCGAGATACTTTAGCAGTACCATGGGCCGGTTCTTATCTCCGGACTGGAGCAAGAACCCGCAAGGGGTTCCCTACGCTAACTACGCCAACCCGCAGAGCTTGAACTTGTATGCCTTCGTGGGTAACAACAAGCCTCCCTGTCTTAGTGCGCGGACGCATTCTTCGATAGTCGGACGGGGTTGGCTGCGCATGGCAATGGCGAGGACTGGTAGACAGGATTCAAGGTAATGTGAGCTGCCGTAACGATTTCCTGCTGGCGACGCATGGAGGCTGCGAGCTTAATATCACCAACGACAATCTGCCGCACCGTATCCAAGGGCAAAATTCTGCGTGCTTCCACCTGTACGATTTCATAGCCAAAGCGACCCTCAAACGGCGGACTGGTCTGACCCGGTGCCAGAGACCAGACAACCCGATCGACCGCAGGCTCCATTTGCAGGTGCGAAAGCTCGCCGAGGTCCCCTCCCTTGTTCTTCGTATAGGGATCGTCGGACTCCGCAGCGGCCAAAGCAGCGAAGCTGGCTCCCTGCCGGAGCTGCGCGTATATCTGGTCTGCTTTGTGTTTTGCTTCCTTTGGGGTGCGCTGGGATTTGCTGGCGAAAACACGAGCATCGGAGATCACAATGTGCCTTGCCTGGGTGCGTGCAAATTGGTCTTGGTGCGTGGCATAGTATTTTTCAATTTGGGATTGGCTCGGATGGACGTCGAGTGCCAGCTTTTGGACCAGCTTTTCGGCAAGGCCATTTTGCTGGTTGACGGGTTGCTGGCTGTTCTCGTTTGCACTCCCATGCACGGTCCCTGCGGGAGGATCTTGATGGATGCCTTCACGCTTGGCTTCTGTGGCGAGAGCCACAATGGGGCCATACCACTGCGCGGCGAGCGCAGGGTGCAGGGGATAGCCTTGCGCTTGGGGTGTGGGCAGCGTGGCAATTGCCGCACAAAGTTCTGAGACGGAAATAGCGCCACCGTCGACGACCATGGCGACGGAAGGGGGAGCGGAATCCTTCGATACGGGCTTGCTGGAGCTTTGCAGTTCGGAAGAAGATAGACAGTACGCGACCCCGCACAGGCACAACATCAAGTTGCGCCGGAACGATACTTTGCGGTTTGCGAATTTGAATGTACCGATTCTGCCGCGCAAGCCGGCACGCAGCGTCACCTTATCCCACACGAACATGAGCACTCCCCGGGAAAGAAATTTGCAGACTCAAATGGAAACTCCCGCGACGCTGCACAACGCGTCGCGGGAAGAAACGGACCAGCGAGAGCCGCCTACTCCTGGCGGAGGGCAGGCATGGGAACGGGAATATTGAACGTGGTGGCTCCCACCCCAATGCCGCCTTGGCAGGTATTGGGAGGGAAGGTGCAGGTGGAGTGGGTTCCGGGGCAACCGGCTGCCCAAAAAGTGTAGCCGAGCATTCCCGTGGACGTGCCTGCTCCGGCTGGAGCTACGTTTTGGACATAGCTGGCAGCGGCCTGTTGATCGGAGCTGGAGAAGTTGGTGCAATTTGCGTTCGCGCCGGTCAGGACGAGGCTGCCCGTTAATTTTGCCGGAGCCAGCGGTGGAACGTTTAGGGTGGGATACCCGTCAATATGTTCTGCCCAATCTTTTTCTAGATTCGATACACCGGTATGTGTTCCCGCGACCATGGCGCTGGCGTAATCCAATACTGGATTGGTGGTGGTGAGCCAGTTCGTTGTTGCGTAGGCGGCAAGCAGAGAGAGGTACTGATCCCCGGCACCGAGATCAATCGTCAGCCGGGCTGCTAGATTTGCGCCCGTGGGGTCATAGGGGAGAATGGAACGATATGCCTGCACAAAGGCCTCGAGTCCGGACAAGTTAGGACTGCTCGAATTCTCATAGTCAATTTCCATGCCCACGTTATATTGCTTGGCTGCATTCGCCGCGTTGATTCCCAGCTGGGTGGGATTGGTCGAAAGGGCTGTGTCCCAGTCTGTTGTGTAGGTCTGTCCACCAATAGCGAACTGCACACGGACGCCGCGATTTTCAAAATAACTGATCGCAGTTGCATCCATTCCATTGGGAATACCGTTGGTGTCGCCTGAATCCGTGGTCAGGTTTAAAAGCTTTAGCGGCTGAACAAAGCTAAAGGTTACATTGTTCACCGAAGGGCTATAGGTATTGTTCATGTTGCGATCGATCATCCAGTGGTTTTGGCTATCGAAGGTGGCTAAACTCTCCGGCGACGCCCAGGTGCAGTAATCGGCATAGCAGTGCCATGCGCTATAAACGGAGATGGGTGTCTGAGCCGTGGCTGGCAGGGCCGTCATAGCCGTGACCGCGACGACAAAAATTGATACGAAACCATGGAGAAATGCACGCTGAGCTTTCTTCATCTTTCTGGCTCCTTAATTTTCCAAATTTCTGTATCTGCGTCTGCAACGCTTGCGCGGACCGATACGACTTCGCGCGCTTTGTACTTGTCGGAGATGCTCCCTGTCAAGGAAAAACTTTTGCCCGCCCAACGCGAATGGGATTGC
>DAHWKP010000240.1:0-4940 GCA_027343585.1 Acidobacteriaceae bacterium | reverse complement strand
CCGCTTGACCCCTGGCAGGTGCGCAATCTCAGCCAGGGTCGCGCTGCTGGCCCTGCACGGTTCCCAGAATTTCCTTCGCACCCCGCCATGAACCGCAGCTTCGGTAGAAGTAATTTCGGAGGTGGACGCAACTTCGGTGGGGGAGGCTTTCGCAGCGGTGGCAACTTCGGGCGCTAACGTACTGTGCCCCAATGCACACACACGCGCCACCCTTGCTGCTTTATACTGACCCAGAGCGGCGTGGAGTACGGCGCACCCCAACGCCCCGCGTGCTTGCGGCCTGTACCGCGTGGAACCCTTGCTGGACTTGCCCGGTCTGCCTGCCAGAGGAGAATGTGCGATGGCTTTGGAGCAGCGCAAGCAGCGCTCACCATGGAAGACGGATAAAAAACCCCAGCCCGGCTCTGCCGCGCACGCCGTCGCCATTCCGGACAAACTTTACTTTCGCATCGGAGAGGTTGCGCAACTCTGTGGCCTGCCGCCCCATGTGCTTCGTTTTTGGGAGACGGAATTTCCGCAGCTCAAACCCAACAAAGGTGGCAACGGACAGCGTCTCTATCGCAAGCAGGATGTGGAGCTGGTGTTGGAGTTGCAACAGCTGCTGCATCGGGAAAAATTCACCATCGCAGGCGCGCGGCGTCTGCTCGCAGAAAAACGTCATGGCAGCTCTGTCCATACCGCACACGCCACGGAACGCGCTCTTGCCCCACAACCTATTGCTCCCGATCTGCAAACCATGCGCGGAGAGCTGCGCGCGATTCTAGGTCTGTTGGACGGAGAGATTGTCCCCGCAAGGGTTCCACTGCGCGAACCAACCGCAGGCCGGACAGGGGAAGTACACGCGAAGAAACAGCCCGTCAGTAAACGCGGACGTAGCTGGAACGACGACAATGCGCCGCTGCTCTTTTAGGGAATCTCGGAACAAGCCTGCGTTTTGAAGGGGCGAGACTTGAGTCTCTGAAGGGGATGGGCTTCAGCCCATCCGTAAGTCCCTGCATTGCAGTGCGGCTTGAGCCGCTGAGGGGGCGATCTGCACTTGTCAGCGTCTCCTTAGCCGAAGTTTCCCCCTCTCACGCGAGCACTGCGGGCATGCACATTTTGAGGAAGAGGTAGGCGCTCCCAGCCAAGCTCGATAAGTCGCGCGTCTATCTGGTTTTATTTTTGCTGGAGCTTTGTGGGTTGTGTCGAACCAGGTTTTGTTTCTGGGGAGTCATCGTGCGCAGGCGCTGAGGCGGCTCATTTTTATGGCGCAATCCGCTCCAAGTTTCGGCTAATACGATGCTATTGGCCGGATTCTTCGTGTCATAGCGCACGGAGGCTGGCATGCCCAAACAATCTCCATGCTGGGCCAGTTGCTCTTGCAGCAAAGTCACATCCTGACCTCCCTCGTACACTACGCCTGCAATTTCGTATTGATATTGCAGAATGCGCAAATTGTCCGGGGGCAGTGGGTCCGTCAGGTCGAGCACGGTTCCGTCAATGATGCGTCCGCGTTGCACCAGATACATTCTGCGCAAGCGTTCTTTTTCTTCAGGAGATTTTCGACTGCGCAGATACAGCCATACAACCAAAGCGGCCGTAGCGGCCAGCAGTAGCAGCAGGGAACCATACAAGGCAGGATCGTGAAAGTTCAGCCGAAACATACATGCGCCCGTCTGCAAGTGCGAGCTATATGGAGCATAGCCGATTTTGATGCACTCCATGCACGCGCTGTGGATTTTTTTGCTGGTCGCAGTCTCGTTCCGGCGTTGCACTTTCTTTACGGCTCCTTCTGTGGGGAGCGGGGCACCTTGTATTCTGTGCAGTATGGATGCAGAATCGGTTGTCCACCCACGAAAGCGCAAAGTTCTGCTTAGCTGGAGTGGCGGCAAGGACAGCGCTTGGGCGCTGCACCAGCTACGCCAAGACGCGCGCTACGAGGTCTCTGCACTGTTGACCACGCTCAACGGCCACTTTGGCCGCGTCGCCATTCACGGCTATCGGGAGGAACTGCTCGATCTGCAAGCCCAGGCCACGGGGTTGCCGGTTTGGAAGGTGCCGCTGCCCTATCCCTGCTCCAATGCCGATTACGAATCGCGGATGCAAGCCGTCTGTGCCCGCGCCGTGGCTGAGGGATTCGATGCTGTCGCCTTTGGCGATTTATTTTTGGAAGACATTCGCGCCTATCGCGTCGAAAAACTTGCGGGCACTGGGTTGGAGCCACTCTTTCCCATCTGGGGCATTCCGACAGACCAGCTGGCACGCCAAATGATCGCCGCTGGTCTGCGCGCGCGCATCACTTGCGTCAACCCGAAGCATCTCGCCCCCAGCTTCTGCGGTCGTGTCTTTGATGCACAACTCCTCGCCGACCTGCCGCCCTCGGTCGATCCCTGCGGCGAGCGCGGAGAGTTTCACAGCGTCGCCATCGCAGGCCCCATGTTCACCCACCCCATCGCCGTCGAACACACGCTGACCGTTGAGCGCGACGGTTTTGCTTACGGGGAAATCGTCCCGCTTGGATGCGCAAGCGCGATCGAAACCACCTAGGGAGACGCTGCACACCTGCGGATCGCTCCCTCAGCGGCTCAAGCCGCACTGCAATCCTTGGACTTATGGATGGGCTAAAGCCCATCCCCTTCAGGGACTCAAGTCCCGCGTCATCCAAGCCCGCCGCAGCGGGCGTTGCAAGCAAAAAGAGCCGAAAAATCCCTTTCAGCCCCGGAGCAGATTCTCCAACAATTTTCCCTGTTCACTCGTTGCCACTCCGGCACTGGGCGCATATCATAGAGACTGGGAAGCACAGAATCCCGAACGGCGCATTCGCCGAATTTTTGCTGGCAGGAGCGCCTTCTCACTTCACCCATGGCAGACGATCAGAACCCACAACTCCCCCTTGGTAACGGCGGCAATCCCCCGGAGGGCACTACGCCGTCCGGCCCCGGCGCGCTCAACTTGATCCCCATCAACATTGAAGAGGAGATGCGTCGATCGTATCTCGACTATTCCATGTCGGTCATCATCGGACGCGCGCTGCCGGATGTGCGCGACGGCCTGAAGCCGGTGCATCGGCGCGTGCTCTACACCATGCACGAGATGGGGCTGCAACACAACAAAAAGTACACCAAGTGCGCCAAGGTTGTGGGTCAAGCGATGGGTTTGTATCACCCGCACGGCGATGCTTCCATCTACGACACGCTGGTGCGTCTGGCGCAGCCCTTTTCCATGCGCTATGTGATGGTGGATGGCCAGGGAAATTTTGGTTCGGTCGACGGCGATCCTCCGGCGGCTATGCGTTACACCGAGGCACGCCTGACGCGCCTGGCGGGCGAATTGCTCGCCGACATTGACCAAGACACGGTCGACTTTGTTCCCAACTACGACGAAAGCACCAGCGAACCCGCCGTGCTGCCGACGCGCATTCCCAATCTGATCGTCAACGGATCAAGCGGCATCGCCGTCGGCATGGCCACCAACATTCCGCCGCATAATTTGACGGAGATCGTCAACGCGGCCATTGAGATGGTCAACAATCCGCAGGCCGGGTTGATCGAAGTGATGAAGCATGTGCAAGGTCCAGACTTCCCCACGGGCGGCTTTATCTATGGCCGGTCCGGCATCGTGGAGGCCTACAAAACCGGACGCGGTCGCTTCCTGATGCGCGCGCGTGTGGCCACGGAGAACATGGCGCAAGGCCGCCAGTCCATCATCGTTACAGAGATTCCGTATCAGGTGAACAAGTCCAAGTTGATTGAGCGCATCGCCGCGCTGGTCAACGAGAAGATCATTGACGAGATCAGTGACGTGCGCGATGAAAGCGACCGTGACGGCATGCGCATCGTCATCGAGTTGAAGCGCGGTGCGGAATCGCAGATCGTGCTCAACCAGCTTTACAAACACACGCAGATGCAGGAGAGCTTCTCGATGATCTTTTTGGCCGTGGTCAACGGCCAGCCGCGAGAGCTGAGCCTGCCTGCGGCCATCCGGCACTTTTTGGATCATCGCATCGACGTGGTGCGCCGCCGCACGGCCTTCCTGCTGCAAAAGGCCCGCGACCGCGAACACATTCTGCTCGGTTACCAGATTGCGCTGGATCACCTAGACAGCGTTATCAAGATTATTCGCGGCTCCTCTTCGCGGCCCGATGCGCGCGAGAGCCTCTTCCAATACTTCTCTGGAAAGTCCATCCGGCTGCAAGGCAGCGAACTGCGCGGCGTTACGCTCGATGCGGCCAAGTACGGCGTCGACCTGTCGCAATCCACCACGGCCACGCTGATCCTGAGCTATCGGCAGATTGACGCCATTCTCGAATTGCAGCTTTATCGACTCACGCAGCTTTCCATCGACGAACTTTTGAGCGAGTTGAAGGATGTGCGCGATCGCATCGCTGAGTATGAATCCATTTTGGCCAGCGAGAAAAAGCTGCGCGCTGTGATCGTCAAGGAGCTGGAGGCCGTCAGAAAAGACTACGGCGACGAGCGGCGCACGCAGATTTTGGACGAGAGCGCCGAGCTGCAACTGGAAGATTTGATCGCGGATGAGCAGGTCGCCGTCACCGTCTCCCACTCTGGATACCTGAAGCGCACGCCGATCACCACCTATCGCCAGCAACGGCGCGGTGGCCAGGGACGCATGGGCATGAAGACGCGCGAGGAGGACTTCGTCGAGCAGTTGATCGTCGACTCCACGCACGCCTACCTGCTTTGCTTCACAAATACGGGCCGCGTCTACTGGCTCAAAGTTTATGAGATTCCCGACGTGGGTGCAGCCGGCAAGGGCAAGGCCATCGCCAGTCTGCTGAGCCTGCAGCCGGGCGAAAAGGTCTGCGCCATTCTGCCGGTGCGCAATTTGGAGGAGGAAGGCAAGTTTATCTTCTTCGCCACGCGCCAGGGCACGGTGAAGCGCACGCCACTCAAGGATTTCTCCAACGTCATGGCGCGCGGCATCATCGCCATCGGCGTGGA
>DAHWKP010000186.1:0-9430 GCA_027343585.1 Acidobacteriaceae bacterium | reverse complement strand
GATAAATTTTTCCGTGGGCAGACCCGCCGCCAACTGATACAGTGTGGAGGATGGAAATCGCCGGGGGCAAACGTATCTGTATGAATATTTGGAGATCCATGTCACAGCGCAACCGCAACCGCAGCCAGAGCGGCTACACGCTCATGGAACTGCTGATCGTCATGTCGGTCATTTTGATCTTGATGGCCATCGCCATTCCGAATTATATGAACATGCGCAGCCAGGCCAATGAGACCTCAGCGCTGCAGTCGTTGCGCGCCATCAACAGCGCGGAGATTCAGTACGAAACGGATTATCCGGCCAACGGATTTGCTTGCAATTTAAGCCAGTTGGGTGGCGATCCGAAGTCCGGCGCGCCCAGCCCACAGGCGGCGCAGCTGTTGTCCAACGATTTGGCCAGCGGCCAAAAGAGTGGCTACACCTTCACCATTGGCAACTGCACCAAGGTTACGGTGAACAATCAGGATGTTTATACTTCTTTTGAAGTGACGGCCGTACCGCAATCCGTGGGCAAAACCGGGCACCGGGGCTTCTGCATGGATCAGACCGGTGAGATGAAATCCGATCCTGCAGGCGGTACGAATTGCACCCAACCCATCCAATGATCCGGCAGCCACATGCGCCGCGCTTCCGTACCTTGGCCATGAGCGCGGCGGTGTCTGCATGGCTATTGGCCGCGCCTTTTGCGGCGGCCTTGCATCACGACAAACAGGATTCCGCTACGCTGAATCCCAATGAGGACCCTTTCACGCTGGTGCAGCCTACGGCGGATGTCGTGGCCGCGCGTGTGGACAAGCACTACAACAGCGTACACGGGTTAGAGCTGAGCTTTGTTGAGCGGTACACGAACGCAGGAATCGAGCGCAACGAGCAGGGAAGACTGCTACTGAAAAAGCCCGGCCTCATGCGCTGGGAGTACAGCCACCCGCACGGAAAACTTTTCCTGGTCGATAAGCACTTCGCTTACAGCTACACGCCCGGCGATGCGCAGGCGCAGCGAATTCCCATTGAAAAGCTGAACGATCTGCGTTCGCCATTGCGCTTCCTGCTGGGCAAAACCAACTTAGCCAAGGAACTGGACAAGCTCACCGTCACCTATGATGGAGGCATGGCCATTCTGCGCGGTGTACCCGTGGGCATGGAAACGACCATGAATCAGTTGGAGTTGACTGTGCTGCCTAGCGGCACGATTCTCTCCATGCGGATGCAGGAGACCGGCGGTGCCGAAACGCGCTTCCAGTTCTACAATGAAAATGACAAGGTAGACATCAACAAAGATGTCTTTGTCTTCACGCCGCCGGCGAATGTCAAAGTCGTCGATGGTCTGCCGCCGATGTAAGCAGGCGCAGCGCGGAGATCTGAATTTATCATGGCGGAGTTCATAGTTAAGCTGGCCGATGAACGCGGGCATGTGCAGGAGCAGGTACACATCGCCAGCACCGCAGAAGAGTTGCGGGCGCGGTTTACCCAATCTGGATATTTAGTCTATTCCGTGCGTCCACGCGGCATGGCCGGTGGCAAGCGCAAAAGCATCAAGCTGGAACCCTTCCTCATCTTTAATCAGCAGTTCCTCACGCTTATCCGTGCCGGACTCCCTATTCTTTCCTCGTTGGAGTTGCTCGCCAAGCGCCAAAAGAATCCCTCCTTTCGCGCTCAGTTGGAGGATGTAGGCGTGCGTGTGCGCACGGGCCAGGCATTGTCCGCCGCATTTGAGGCGCAGGGAAATTTTCCCGTCATTTTTAACACCACGCTACTGGCCGGCGAGCGCTCCGGCAATCTCGAAGAGGTTCTAGGTCGCTACTTGGCCTTTCAGCGCATCTCGCTCACCTTTCGCAAAAAGATGATTGCATCGTTGGTCTATCCCGTGCTGCTCATCGTGATGGTGACCGTGCTGCTGATCTTTTTGATCTCTTTCGTGGTGCCGCGTTTTGCTGCGCTTTACGACCAGATTGGCACCAAGCTGCCGGCAATCACCGTTCTGATGCTTGCTGTCGGCAACAATATCCAGATCTATTTGCCCTACGGTCTGGTGGCCTTGGCTGCAGGTGTCTTCGCGCTCATTCGCTGGAGCAAGTCAGAAAGCGGCGCCAACGCCATGGACACCGTGCGCGTACATATGCCGATCTTTGGCAGCATTTGGCTCAAGTATCAGGTGGCGCTATTTTCGCGTACGCTCTCCACGCTGCTCACTGGAGGTCTGCCGCCCGTTCCGTCGTTGGAAACCGCGGCGCGCTCCATTGGCAGTCGTCGCGTGACGCAGGCGGTGATGAACTCCGTGGTCAGCGTGCGTGAGGGCAAAGGCTTGGCCCGCAGCCTGGAGAAGACAAAAATCTTTCCAGAACTGGCCATTGAGATGATCGAAGTGGGCGAATCCACCGGGGCACTGCCGGGAATGCTCAACTCCGTGGCAGAATTCTATGAAGAGGATGTGCAGACCGCGCTGACAGCGGCCTTGTCCCTGATTGAGCCGGCGATTTTAATCGTCATGGGGACCATTGTGGTCACCATCTTGATCGCGCTCTATCTGCCGATCTTCAACCTGGGCGCGGGTAGTTTCGGCAAGTAGCGGGCGCGCGCTACGGTTGCAACGATATGTTCTTTCGAGTGGAGTGCAACAACGTCAAGCAATCTGCGGTTGTCTGGCAACCGTAAGGGAGAAACACCATGGCCGATCCGGTCGTAATGCCCGTCAGTAAAAACGGCACCACGGATGAAGTGAGCCAAGCAAAAATGCTGGCCCAGCGCTATCGCTCCGAGTACGTCGATCTGCGCAACTTCCGCATTCAGCACGACCTGCTGCGTACCGTGCCCGTGGACATCATGTTCCGTTACAACTTTGTGCCCTTGGAGCAGCAGGCTGACCGGCTCGTGATTGCCGTCAGCGACCCCAGCCGCCTGATGGTGCTCGACGAAATCTCCGGACTGCTCGGCCAACGTCTTAGCATCCGCGTCGCCACGCTGAGCCAGATCACCGACCTGCTGAAGAAAACCGAGCAATCGCAGCGCGTGCTTGATGAAGCCAGCGAGGGCCTCACCTTCGATGTCATCTCTGCCGTCGAGAATGCCGACGAGAGTATTTCGATTGAGAAGCTCACATCCGAAGAGGACATCAGTCCCATCATTCGCCTGGTGGACACCACCATCTTCACCGCGCTCGAGCGCCGCGCCAGCGATATTCACATCGAGACCTACGACGATAGTCTGCATGTGAAGTACCGCATTGACGGCGTATTGCAACCGGCGATGGCCCCCATTGCGCGGGAACATCACCAGACGATTCTGTCGCGTATCAAGGTCATGAGCGAACTCGACATTGCCGAGCGCCGCGTTCCGCAGGATGGACGATTTCGCGTGCGTTATAAAGGCCGCCTGATTGACTTCCGCGTCTCCATCATGCCGACCGTACATGGTGAAAACGCAGTGCTCCGCGTACTCGACAAAGAGTCGATGAGCGAAAAATTCACCAAGCTTACACTGGAGGTCGTCGGTTTTGCGGAAGAAGATCTGCGCCGCTTCCGCTCCTACATTCGGGAACCCTACGGCATGGTGCTCGTCACCGGCCCCACTGGCTCCGGCAAAACTACCACGCTCTACGCCGCTCTCAATGAGATCAAAAGCGATGAGGATAAGATCATCACCATTGAGGATCCGGTCGAGTATCAGATTCGTGGCATCACGCAAATTCCCGTCAACGAGAAAAAAGGCCTGACCTTTGCGCGCGGCCTCCGTTCGATTTTGCGCCATGACCCGGACAAGATTCTTGTCGGTGAAATTCGCGACCAGGAAACGGCGCAGATTGCCATCAACTCCGCGCTCACCGGCCACTTGGTTTTTACCACTGTCCACGCCAACAACGTGGTGGATGTTATTGGCCGCTTCTTGAACATGGGCGTCGAGGCCTACAACTTCGTCTCTGCGCTGAACTGCATCCTGGCTCAGCGTCTGGTGCGCACCATCTGCGAACACTGCAAGCGCGAAGTTACCCATAGCCTGGGAGAGATGCACGCCTCTGGCATGGATCCCAAAGACTGGGCCGATTGCAAATTTTACGAAGGTGTTGGCTGCATTGAATGCGGAGGTACCGGCTACCGCGGGCGCACGGCCATTCACGAATTGCTCGAACTCAACGATGTCATCCGCGAGATGATTCTGGAGCGGAAGCCCAGTTCCGAGATCCGCAAGATGGCGCGCGACCAGGGCATGAGCTTCCTGCGCGAATCCGCCTTGCAGCGTGTACGGCTCGGCCTGACCACGCTGCGCGAGATTAATAAAGTGACCTTTATCGAAGCGACGCGGTAAGCTAGAGCAGACGCGTGAAAAGCGCGCCGAAAGATCCATAACGATGCGCTGGATTCCATCAGCATTGCAAACGACAGCCCGGCCCCGTTTGGCCTGCGCGCTTACCAGCGAGGCAGTCTACGCGGCACACTCTGCTTCGCCGGGCCTGCCCGTGCAGGCTGCGCTTTTCCAACCCTTGCCAGTTGGTGCTGTAGCTCCTGCGTTAAAATCCCCCATTCTTTCTGGCAGCACATTGGCAGCGGAACTGCACGATCTAAAAGCCCTGAAGCTCGTCGCCGGCAAAAGCCGTTCGAAACAGGTGACGCTGGTTGTGCCCGACGTCTGCGTGCGCGTGCTGGTACTGGATTTTGAAGCATTGCCCAATAAGCACAGTGAGGCGCTGCCGCTCGTTCGCTTTCGCTTGCGCAAGATGCTGCCCTTTGACGCCGACGAGGCAGCTATTTCGTATCAGGTGCTACATTCTGGCAAAACGCAAGAGGACGAAACTGTGCGCGTGCTGGTCACCGCAATGCAGGCGGAGTTGCGCGAAGAATTGGAATCTCTCCTGCGCACAGCTGGTTTTGAGCCTGGTGCAATTTTGCCGGCCACGCTAGCCTCTCTGGCCGCCGTGCCTGAGGATGAGGCGCACTTGCTGGTGCATACGAGCCAGCAATCGGTGTCGACCACGATCAGCCGCGGCAATGATTTACTGCTCTACCGCACACTGGAACATGCGACTGCACCCCATGCTGTGCCTGTGGATGAAGTGGCACTGCCAGAGGCTGCGCCTGCCACTCAAGAAGAGGATTGCATTCAGGCGATTTTGATGGCCGCAGCATTTTATGAAGATGCACTGGGCCGCACACCCGATCATGTTCTGGTGGCCGGGAAGGACTCGCCGGAGTTGCTGTACTCGCAACTCAATGCCGTCTGCGATTGGCAGATCCCGCTGCGCAGTTTGGTGCGCAGCGAACACTTTTTGGCGGAGGCGGTTCCGAATGGCGTGCCTGCCTGTCGATTTGCTGGCGTGGTGGGGGCGCTGCACGGCTGATGCGAGTCACAATCAATCTGGCTTCACGGCCCTTTGTGGAACTAGGCCCATTGCTGGCGCGCTTGCGCCTGCTGGCGGGCGCGTTGGTGTTGGTGTTGTTTGGCCTCTGGCTCACACACAAGCATTTGGAGCGCAAGGCTGAAATCGCCGACGATGCAGTGAGCCGCTGGCAACAGCGCACCAGCGCTCTGGAACAGGAATGGCAACAGGATCAGGACACGATGCGCGAGCCGCAAAATGCTGCCGTGCAAGCGGAATCGGCATTCTTAAACAATCTTTTCACGCAAAAGTCTTTTTCCTGGACAGCTGCGCTGATGGATTTGGAAAACGTGCTTCCCGGCGGTTTGCAGGTACTCAGCATGCAGCCGCAGATGTCCAAGACGGGAACTGTGTTGCTGCGCCTGCAAGTGACCGGCGCACGCGACAAGGCCGTTGAGTTGGTCAAAAATCTGGAAACATCCAAACACTTTTTGCATCCGCGTCTGGCCGGAGAATCCGCAGCGCAGGCAAGCACAGGCAACGGCAGGCCGGGTGCGGTGCCACTGTCTCAGGATGCAGCCGATGTGAACTTTGACATTCTCGCCGAGTACAACGCCGCAGGCATGGATGAGTTGCCCAAGGCAGACACCAGCGCCGATCAAAAGGATTTTCCCGCAGCGGGTACGCTTCCTGTGCAGCCGGGGCCTCAGCGGTCACTTATCCATACGCAAAGCGCAGATGCGCAAACGCAGCGGGCCAGCAATTCTGTGCCTCCGCGCATGCCGCAACCGAGAATGCAGCCATCGAATACGCAGCCCCTCAACCCAGGACAACGGCAATGGATGGGGGCAAACGTTCCGCAGACTGTTTTGATGCAGAACCGGCGGCAAATTTACGTGCAGAATGTACCGGCGCAGGGGGCGGATTCGGAACCATGAAGCTGCATCCATTTGGCAATTCCTCCTCGTTCGGTGGACGCAAGCTGCGCATCACCGCGCTTCATGTACATTTGGCTGCTGTAGGGCTTTTGTGCGTGCTGAATCTGGTGTTGCTGACACGCGTTGTGCTGGCCTGGCAGCGCGTGCGCGCCGGCGATGCCGATCAACTCGCGCAGCATCAGGCGGCCTATCAGGCCATGCTGCTGAAAACCCGTCCGCTGCGCGGCCTGGACAAAAAAATTCTTCAGGCACGCAAAGATCAATCCAAGTTTTATGCGCAGCGCTTTCCCGCCAGCTATTCCGCCATTGCCGGGGAACTGGGCAGGCTGGCCACCAAGGGCAAAGTTCTTCTCTCGCGTGTGCAATATGCGCAGGGCAAGCCGCAGTTTGATGTGGCTGAGGTGCGCATGGACGGCAGCCTGAGCGGGGACTACACATCCGTCGCCTATTTCATCAATGACATTGAGCGCGACAAGCTGTTCTTTGTCATCGACGCCATCGCGATCAGCGGGCAGCAGAGCGGTATGGTGAACCTGCGCATTCGCGTCTCCACGTGGATGCGTCTGGGCGTTGCGGCAGCCGATACAGATTCCCAATCGAATCGCTCATCCGCCAGCCACACGGCCCAGCAGCATCAGCCCACAAAAAAATTGCCACAGGGGAGGCTCTAAACGATGGCGATTCGTATCGGAGCCGAAGATAAAAAGAAGCTGGCCATGGCCGTAGGCTTGGGCGTGCTCGCTCTGGGCCTGACTGTATACACGGCGATGAATCTCATGGGCGGCTCGCCGCCGCCCGCCCCAGTGTCTGCGCCGGTGCAGCCATCGACAGCCCACTCTACAGCAGCCCTGCGGTCGAGCAGTGGCCATAGCGCACAGCGTTTGGAGAGCGCCTCTGATTTGGACCCATCGCTGCACCCTGAAAAAATGCACTTCGCGGAAACGGTGGAATACACCGGCGATGGCCGCAATATCTTCTCGAAGTTCTCCGTACCCACGCGCGTGGCGCAGGCCGCTGCGGCAGCTGCCAAAATCGAACAACCGGTTGCGCCTGTACGCACCGGACCGGTGGCACCCGCTGGTCCGCCGCCGCCACCGACGATTGATCTTAAGTTTTACGGAACAGCCATTGTGCAGGGCGGTAAGACGAAGGTCTTTCTGCTCCACGGTGAAGATGTTTTCGTCGCCGGTGAAGGTGACATTGTGGATCATCGCTATCAGGTCATCAAAATCAACAAGACGGATGTCCTCGTCCGCGACTTGTTTTATAACGACAACCAGACGCTAACTCTGCAGCAGGACTAAACATAGCGCTGGCCTGCGGACGCGGGGGCACTTTTGTCGCCTCGCGCACGCGACTTTTTGCCGCCAGCGGCGTATTTTCTTACTAGAGGCGGCGCGCTCCGCAGCATATTCGTGGCCAGAATCTCCACCAAAACGCAGACCCAAGCCCGAGTTGCCGAACAAGGCTACCTACTGATCGGCCTGCTCTTTCTGGCTGCCCTGATTCTCGTTGCCATCGCCATCGCCGCGCCAGAGATCGGCAAACAGATTCAGCGCGAAAAAGAGGTGGAGGCTGTCCACCGCGGCGAACAATACAAGCGCGCCATTCAGCTGTACTACCGCAAATTGGGCCAATATCCGGCCTCTATGGATCAACTGAAAAATACCAACAATGTCCGCTTCCTTCGCCAAGATTACGTTGACCCGCTGACCGGCAAAAAAGATTGGGTTCTCTTACATTTTGGTGAGGTTCCCATGGTTGCCATGGGACTCTTTGGCCAACCGGGTGGCGGAGCTGCGGCTGGTGGAATTCCCGGGGCAACTCCCGCAGGTGCGATGCCGGGCGCTGCAGGCGCTCCGAGTTCCAGCTTTGGTAGTGGCTCTAGCTTCGGAGGAGGATCCAGCTTCGGTGGCGGCTCTAGTTTTGGTGGTGGATCCAGCTTTGGTGGTGGATCCAGTTTTGGTGGAGCCAGCGGCGGCGGCATGGGCTTTGCTTCTAGTAATGGGCAGAATGCGCCCGCGGGTGGCGGCGCTGCCGACATCTTCACGGACTCCGGCCAGGCGAATGCAGGATCTTCTTCCGGCGGCTCGACAACCCCAGGCACCAACACTAACGGCACTGCTTCTGGAACTGCCCCCCAAGGTGCAACAGGATCCACTACCACGGACAGCAACGGACAGCCGGTTGCTTCGGATCCTTTTGCATGGAGCGGAGTCTGCAAAACTAGTGGCTCTGGCGGCTCCGACGATTTCGATTCCTTCTTTAACTCCCCTTTTGATTCCGATTCCTCCAGCACCTCTGGTCAAAATGGTTCCGCGTCTTCCGGGGGCTTTGGCTCCTCCAATAATGGCTCTTCGCAGGGAAATTCTGGTTCCTTCGGTGGAGGTGGTTCTTCTTTTGGTAGTGGCTCCAGCTTCGGCGGCGGCTCTAGTTTTGGCGGTGGTTCCTCTTTTGGTGGTGGCTCCAGTTTTGGTGGCGGCGGTTCTTTTGGTGGAGGAGCTGCCGGTTCGCCCGGGGGCGCAATGCCCGGTGTTGGTGGTGGCATGTCCGCTACTCCCGGCTCCAGCGGCAGTAGTTCCGGCGACGGAACCTTCGGCGGCTCGCCCACGGTTGGAGCTCCCATCGTCGGGGTTTCCATTCCGCTGAACAAAAAATCGATGATCACCTACCGCAAACAAAAGTCCTATTGCAAGTGGGCCTTTGTGTATAACCCTATGGAAGATATGATGAATAGCGGCGGCGGAGGCGCGCCAGGGGGGATGCCTCCCGGTGGGGGAACGCCCATCGGTGGCGCTGGCGCTATGCCGACAACGGGCATGGGTGGCGGTTCCGGCATGGGTGGGGGTTCCGGCTTTGGCGGCGGCTCCAGCTTTGGTGGTGGTTCTTCTTTTGGCGGTGGCTCAGGCTTTGGTGGTGGACCCAGCAGTCCCAGCCCTGGTGGTCCCGGCATGGGATCTCCCTCTCCCGGAGGCTCGGGAGCTTCGAATGGGTCTGGGAGCGGTTTTTAGCTGTGTTATTGCACTTGCAGTTTCGCACAAGCGGGTCGCAGGGAGCTTTCTTGGGAACCAATTCGGTCAAGGATTGAATGGGTCAAAAAAAACACTTGCATCTTCTGGGCAAAATGGGTGTAGTATTCAGACCAAACAGCCCCAAGCCGTACAGTGCGACCACACGGGTCGGC
>DAHWKP010000184.1:0-1076 GCA_027343585.1 Acidobacteriaceae bacterium | reverse complement strand
ACTGGCCGCCGATCCGCGTCTGCAACAGCGCATGGCCGCAGCGGTGATGCAGTTGGGTTGCGGCTCCACAGGCTCGCGTCTGTTGCGTGGCGAACGCGCGGAGTTCTCCGCCATTGAAGATCGCTTTGCGCGCTGGGTGGGCGCGGAGTCTGCACTGTACTTCAGCACAGGCTATGCGGCCAATCTGGCCATGCTCTCCACATTTTTGGAGGAGGGCGATACGGTTCTCTTCGATCGCCTCAACCATGCCAGCCTGATCGATGCCATGCGGCTCGGCAAAGCGAAGAAGAAAATTTTCCCCCACGCGGATGTGGACGCTCTGCGCCAGACGCTGCGCGCAGAGCCGGGCGAGGGACAAACCTATCTGGTGACAGAATCCCTGTTCAGCATGGATGGCGACATGGCTCCGCTGCGCGAATACGCGGCGTTGTGCCGTGAGACCGGCGCGGCGCTGATTGTGGATGAGGCGCATGCGGTGGGCGTCTACGGCGCACGCGGCACGGGACTGGTGGAGGATGCAGGCATCGCAGAGGATGTTTTTCTCACCATGCGATCCGCGGGCAAGGCGCTGGGCGCGAGCGGAGCGTTTGTTAGCGGGCCAGCGTGGGCGATTGAATATCTGGTGCAACGTGCGCGGACGTTTTTGTTTTCGACTGCACCTCCGCCTGCGATTGCTGCGGCGATTGATGCTGCTCTGGAGATTCTTGCCGTTGAGCCGGAACGTCGCGCACGCCTGCACGCGATCGCTGCGCACTTGCGCGGGCTGATGGCGGATGCCGGTTTGCCCGTTGCCCGCGATGGTTCCCAGATTATTCCCGTTGTGATTGGAGACAACGAGCGCGCCGTGCAGGTGGCTGCGGCACTGCAGACTGAGGGCTTCGATGTGCGCGCGATTCGTCCGCCAACGGTGCCAGAGGGGACGGCGCGTCTGCGGTTCAGCGTGAACACTGGGCTGGATCTGCCAACGCTACATCGTTTCACGGCCTGCCTGCACGCAGCGCTGGCCAGCGAGGTACACAGATGAAGGGCATCTTTGTCACCGGCACCGACACCGGCATTGGCAAGACCACGGTCTG
>DAHWKP010000171.1:0-2001 GCA_027343585.1 Acidobacteriaceae bacterium | reverse complement strand
GCCGCTACGGCTGCCGCGCCCAACAAAACGGCTCCGGCTGCACCTGCTGCGGCTCCAACTGTAGCACCAGCCGCCAGTGCGCCTGCTGCCGCCACTGCTGCCACCAACGTCGTGATGCCGCAGATGGGTGAGTCCATCTTTGAGGGAACCATCACCAAGTGGCTCAAAAAGGTCGGCGAGACCGTCCAGCGCGATGAGCCGCTGTTTGAGATCTCCACCGACAAGGTCGATGCAGAAATTCCTGCGCCTGCCGCAGGCGTGCTCACCGAGATCAAGGCCGCCGAAGGCGCGACCGTGCAGATCAACACCGTTGTGGCCGTCATTGGCGGCGCAGCGGGAGCTGCCGCTCCGGCCCCAGCCGCAAAGGCTCCTGCCCCGGCGGCCCCGGCAGCCAGCCAACCGGCTGCGCCTGCACCGGCACCTGTTGCGGCCTCGACGGCTGCACACTCTTCTGAGCGTGTGCGCTCTTCGCCGCTGGTGCGCCGCATCGCGCGGGAGAACAGCTTAGACCTGACGCAGATTCCCGGCACTGGCTCAGGCGGACGCGTCACCAAGGAAGACGCGCTCGGCTATCTCGACCAGCACAGCAAGGGCACATCCGTTCCCGCCGCACCTGCGGCGGCACGCACCGCTGCCCCAGCCGCGGCTGCACCGGCTCCGGCTGCGCCGCTGCCGGGCGGGCTGGTGCCGATGACCAAGATGCGCGCCATCATCGCCAAGCGCATGGTGGAGTCCAAGCACACCAGCGCACACGTGCATACCATCTTCAAGGTGGATATGACGCGCATCGTACGTCTGCGCGAAAAAGAAAAGAACAAGTACGAGCAGCGCAACGGAGTCAAGCTCACCTACATGCCGTTCATCGCGCGTGCAGCCGTGCATTGCCTGCGGAAGATGCCCATCTTCAACGCCTCGGTTGAGGGCGATGCCATCCGCTACCACAAGAACATCAACCTCGGCATTGCCGTGGCGCTGGACTGGGGCCTCATCGTTCCCGTACTCAAGCAGGTGGAGGAGCGCAACTTCCTGGGCGTGGCTCGCGGCATTGTGGATGTGGCCGAGCGCGCGCGCAGCAAAAAGCTCAAGCCAGACGAAGCCTCCGGCAGCACCTTCACCATCACCAACCCCGGCATCTTTGGCGAACAATTTGGCACGCCCGTCATCAACCAACCGGAGACGGCCATCCTCGGCGTGGGCGGCCTGTTCAAAGAGCCAGCCGTGCTGACCGATGAGCAGGGCAACGACTCCATCGCCATCCGCAGCATTGTGCGCCTGACGATGGGCTTTGACCACCGCATCATCGACGGCGCGGAAGCGGGCAAGTTTATGGCCGAGCTGAAAAAGTATCTGGAGAATTGGAACGAAGAGATCGGGTAAAGTAAAATCCGCAAGAAGCCGACAGGTCGCAGAAATGGCTGTGGCCTGTCGGCTTTTGGAAGTATGCGGTTTCAGCCTTAAATTACAAGGATCCGAGCTGTAGCATCAAAAAAATGGCTCCCCTGATCGCACTCACACTTTCGTTTTTGGTTTTTCGAGCCGTTGGATTTCTCCATGGCTCTTTTGTTTTTGCATACTTTTCCAATTGGCACTATGCGCTACGCGCCGCGCTTGGGTGCATGTTTCTTCTTACAGCCTCTGCGCATTGGAGCAACCGCAGGCCCGACCTCATGCGTATGGTTCCTGAAAGATTTGGCAACGCAGGGCTGTGGGTCTCGCTAACTGGCTGGGCCGAATTGGCCATTGCTGTCGGACTTCAAATCCATCCAATTGCAGTCGACGCAGCACTCGCCGCCGTCGCACTTCTCTGTTGTCTTTTCCCGGCCAACGTCAAAGCGGCCAGAGAACAGCTCCAGATTGCCAACAGTCCTGTTCTACCGATTGTTCCCCGTTTTATCATCCAGGTTGTTTTTATCGTGGCAATCCTTGCATCCATCTGAAGCATCCATCTGAACTCTGACAATCCCAACCTGCCCTGTCCCTACTACTTCGCAGGTGCAGGTG
>DAHWKP010000141.1:0-10292 GCA_027343585.1 Acidobacteriaceae bacterium | reverse complement strand
CTGGCTGATTCCCACGGCAGAGGTGCCGGTCACCAATCTCTTCCGCGACGAGACGCTCGACGCCAAGCAGTTGCCCATCTCGCTGACGGCCTACTCGCCCTGCTTCCGGTCCGAGGCTGGCTCCTACGGCAAGGATGTGCGCGGACTGATCCGCCAGCATCAATTTCAAAAAGTCGAGCTGGTCAAGTTTGTCGCGCCCGAGCAATCCAACGAGGAGCATGAGAAGCTGACGCGCCACGCGGAGACGATTCTGCAAAAGCTGGAGCTGCCGTATCGCGTGATGCTGCTCTGCACCGGCGACATGGGTTTTTCCTCGGCCAAGACCTATGACATTGAGGTTTGGCTGCCGGGCCAGAACACCTACCGGGAAATTTCCTCGTGTTCCAACTTTGAGGCCTTCCAGGCGCGGCGGGCCAACATTCGCTATCGCGCGCCGGGACAAAAAAAGGCGGAGCTGGTACACACGCTCAACGGCAGCGGGCTGGCCGTGGGTCGCACCTGGCTGGCAATTCTGGAGAACTATCAGCAGGCCGATGGCCGCGTGCGCATTCCCGACGCGCTGGTGCCCTATATGAACGGCCAAACCGTGCTGGAGCCGTATACTCGCTAAGGAGCGCGAAAATGCTGCGAATCCTACGCAACTACCTTTTTTGGACCTATGAACGGGGCAGCTTTCACTACGATGTGATGGTCACGCTGATTCTGGCCTTCATCTTCCTCAGTCCCCGCGTTATTGACTTTAAGGACGCAGCCCCGGCGCATCTGCTGCCCGCCAACGGCGTCTTTGTGCAGAGCGATGGCAAGGACAGCTTCGTGTATCAGATCGATGCGAGTGCGCTGCCCCCTGCCGCAGACACGCGCGCGCTGCGCAAAGAATTGAAGGCCGCCATTGCGCCGATTTCTGGTGGTGTCAATATCGATCATTATCAAGCCGTGTTGGATGCGAATGGCTCCGTAACGGCTTATCGCGTCTGGGTGCGCAGATAGCCGCGCTCGGTGCATTAGAAAAATCATCAAGGATCACAGCAGCAATGAATCTCTCTTGGGCCGAAAATCGTTGCGGAAAACAATTGCGGCTTTGCGCCGTGCTCCTCTGTGCAGCCAGCTGGATGTTGCCTGCTGCTTGTGCGCAACAGCAGTCCTCCGCATCGTTGCGCTCGGTGCTGGTACAAATTGATGCCGCTGCGAAAAACTTTCGTTCCGCGCAGGCCGATTTCGAGTGGGACCAATATGAGCGCGTCGTGGACAACACGGACATCCAGACTGGAACCATTGATTTTTTGCGCAATGGCGACACGACGGAAATGGCTGCGCACGTAAAAAAATTTAACGGCCAGCCCGACGCCAAAGAGGTCGTCTATAAGGACGGCGTGCTGGAGTTTTACCAGCCCGCCATTGATCAGATGACGGTGCTGCATGCGGGAAAAAATCAGGCGCGCTTTGAGAGTTTTTTGACGCTTGGCTTTGGCGGCAGCGGCAGTGCTCTGAAAAAAAACTGGGAGATCACGGATCAAGGCCGGGAGACGATTGACGGCGTGCCGACCATCAAGCTCGATTTGGTGGGTAAGCAGGCCAGCGTGCGCAGTATGTTTACGCACATCACGGTCTGGATGGATCCGACGCGCGCCCTTTCGCTCAAGCAGCAGTTCTTTGAGCCTTCCGGCGATGTGCGCACAGCCTTCTATCGCAACATTCGCTATAACAAGCGTGTGCCCGCCTCGGCCTTCCACATCAAGACGGATGCCAAGACGAACACCGTGCAGAAGTAAGCGCCGCCGCAGCCAGAATGAAAATCATCGGGAAGCATTCCAGCGTATAGCGCGGCTCCGGGGTCTCCAGCGTCAGCAATAAGAGACAACGCAATGCGATCGATGCCCACAGCACAGGCAGAAAAGGCACATTGCGGCGCAGGCCAAAAATCGCCAGCGTAAGATACGCCAGATTCAGCGCGGCATAGCTCCACGCAAAAATCGTCTCCGCCTTGTGATGCTGGTATTGCCACCAGCGCAGCTCAATCCACAGCATCTCCGTGCGCGGGCGCAGCCACATGTCGGCCAGCCGCAGCGCGGGCAGCTCCACGTAAAAGCGCAGCGGATGCCGGGCCACGCGCTCTGCGGCCAGACGCGCAAATTGCGCATCCATCTCCGGAGTCAGCGAGAGCGTGGCATTGTGTTCGGCAAATAATTGTTGTACCGCAGCTCGTTCTGCATCGGTGTCAATGGCGCGCGCGGGCAGGCTGTGAACATCCAGCGGAGCGTTGCCTTCGTTCCAGTAAATCTCGTAGGTGGAGGTAAACTCCGCGCACCAGCTTTGCACCCAGCGGTTCCAGCCTGCGTGTACGGTTTCGCCCGGGTCGGCTGCGGTACGCGGCGCCAGCGGTTGGAAGACGTGAAACGTCCGCGCGTTGCGCAGCGTCCACGCGCAGAAGGGAAGCAGCGCGATCGCGGCGCACAGCGCGGTCAAGCCTACGGCCCGGCGGGCAGAAATCTTTTTGCGCGCGTAGACAAACATGGCTGGCAACAGCACCACGCCGAGCAGCGCGCCATCCGGGCGCAACAGCGCGCAATAACTGATGGCAAATGCCAGCGCCCAGAACCAGACGGACCACGCAGGTTGTTCCACATAGCGCGCCAGCGCGTACAGGCCCAGCGCAATCGTAAACAGCGTCAGCGTCTCGGCCATGGGAGCCACAACATAGTTGGCGGTGAAGGGGCAGAGCGCCGAAAGATACAGCGCAGCGATGCCGGCACGCCGTTGCAGCGTGTGCGCGGCGAAGGCAGCGATCAGCAGGCATCCAGCCAGATCGATTCCTGCCTGCGTATACAAAACGGCGCGATAATGTTCCACTCCAAACAGGCGAAAGCACGCGGCCAAAAACAGCGGATAGCCGGGCAGCCGGATCAGCGTGGTGTGAATGCCCGCTTCCGCACCCGCACCCGTAGAGAAGCCGTAGACCCCATGCAGCAGCCAATTTTTGGCAATGTCTCCATAGAGCAAGCTGTCGCCGTCCACCAGCGGGTACGCGTGGATCCACCACAGGCGCAGCGCCAAGCCCAAGCCCAGTGCGGCTAAAAGATGCAACCGTGCGCGCTGAAAGAATTCGAGCATTGCTCATGATGATACCGTGCCGGTTTTGCGTTTGACGCGGGCAGCGCAGAAAACTAGGATGCGAAGGAGACCGTTCTGCGTATGTCGAATCCTATTTTTTATGATCCAGAGCGGAAACGATGGAAGCGCCTGCGCCGCGTAATGGACGTGGTGCTGGTGGTTTCCACCGTGGTGTTGATCGCCTTTGGCCTCAACGTCATTCACCGGGAACATCTGCCGGAGCTGTTGCTGCCGGTGCAGAAGCGCAACTTTCACGCACTCAAATACAGCACACGCGGCAAGCCCGTGCTGCATCCCCGGCGCAAAAACCGCAAAGGCCGCCCGACGGAAATTCCGCTGAACTCAGGCACGGGCCTGCGCGCGGCCTATTACGTGGACTACGATCCGGCCAGCTACAGCTCGCTCAAACAACACATCCATCAGATCGATCTGCTGTTTCCCGACTGGATTCACGTTATCTCGCCGGATGGAACGCCGACGGCGTTCACGCTCGACAACCGGCCCTATGCCGTGGTGGATCATGACGGCGTACACAACGTCGATCAGGAAGGCAAGGTGATGCGTGCCATCACCGATGCCAGAGAAGACACCGACGTGCTGCCGCTGGTGAACAACTTCAATCCGCTGACCGGGGACTTCAGCTCCAAAGTAGCCGAAGCGTTTTTAAATAATCCCGACGCGCGGGCGCGCTTTGTGGATCAGATGATGGTTTTTCTTGGAGCCAATCCGCGCTATCGCGGTTTGTCGATGGACATCGAGGCCATTCCGACAGATGCGCAGCCCGGATACAGACAGTTGATCTCAGTTTTGTATGAGCGGATGCATCCCAAAGGGCTGCGTTTGTACATCAATGTGCCTGTGGATGACGACGATTGGGATTTTAAGTTTTATTCTGCGAATGCTGACGGCCTGATTTTGATGGACTACGACCAGCATGAGCCGGGCAGTGGTCCGGGGCCGATCGCCTCGCAGGATTGGTTTCTGAAGAATCTGCGTGTAGCGCTGAAGCAGGTTCCCAAAAGCAAGCTGATCTGTGCCATCGGCAACTATGGTTATGACTGGACGCTCTCGCGTCCGCAGCGCGTGCACGGGCGGTTGATTCCTGCGCATGTCGTCAACACGGATGATCTGGCCGTGCAGGATGCGTGGCAGGCGGCCTCCGACTCCGACGCCACGCCAGAGCTGGATTCCGATTCGCTCAACATGCACTTCGCCTATGACGATGACGACGCGCATGTGCAGCATCAGATTTGGTATTTGGACGCCGTGACGGCGGTGAACGCCATGCGTGCGGCGCGCGAGCTGGGCATTGAGACCTTCGCACTGTGGCGGCTCGGCTCGGAAGACCGTTCGCTGTGGAAGGTTTGGGACAATCCTCTGGATCCGAATGCGCCGCAACTGCTGTCCGCCATGCCGCCGGGCGAGGATGTGAACACGGAAGGCGATGGCGACATTTTGCGCGTGGTGGGGGATCCGCAGGTTGGCACGCGCGTGATTGAGCAGGACGCCGACACGCACCAGCTCGTCTCCGAGCAGATCAACACCTTCCCGCAGTCCTACACAGTGGAGCAGTACGGCTACCATCCGAATGAGGTTGCGCTCACGTTTGATGACGGCCCGGATCCCACCTGGACGCCGAAGATACTCAACATTCTCAAGCAGAAAAACGTAGTGGCCACCTTCATGGTGATTGGCGAAGAGGCGCAGGACAATCTCGGCCTGCTCAAACGCTATTACCGCGATGGGCAGGAGATCGGCAACCACACCTGGACGCATCCAGACATTAGTGAAATCTCCAACCGTCAGCTTGCGTTGGAGCTGAATCTGACCGAGCGCCTGTTTGCTGCGGAGCTGGGCGTGCAGCCGCTGTACTTCCGTCCGCCGTACTCGATTGATCAGGAGCCGGACACCAACGACCAGGCCGCGCCAGTGGATCGCATCGAGAAGATGGGCTACATCATCATCGGCGACAAGATCGACACCAACGACTGGGATGAGCATCCGCGCAAAACGCCGCAGGAGATCATCAACAGCGTCTTCGATCAGCTCAAGGTGATGCAGGCCAAGCCGCAGTTCCGCGGCAGCATCATTCTGCTGCACGATGGCGGCGGCGACCGTTCCGTCACCGTGGAAACGCTGCCGGTGTTGATCGACGCTCTGCGCGCCAAGGGCTACAAGATCGTGCCGGTCTCGGCGCTGATGGACAAGACGCGAGCGCAGGTAATGCCGCCCATCGCGCCGGGCCAGCGCTGGCAGGCTCGCGTGGATGCAGTCGCCTTCTTCCTGATTGCGCTCTTCAATCACAGTGTGGTTTTGGTCTTCTTTCTGGGCGATGTGCTGATGACGGGCCGACTGGTGCTGGTGGGCATCTTTGCCGCGATCGACCGTCTGCGCCGTCGCAAGCTGGTGCCTGGCGCAGAAGATTACAAGCCGCAGGTGGCCGTGCTGATCCCGGCCTACAACGAGGAGCTGGTCATCGCGCGCACCATCCGCTCCGTGCTGCACTCGGATTATCCCAACCTGCGTGTCATCGTCATCGATGACGGCTCCAAGGACGGAACGCTGGAAGCCGCGCGCGCCATGCTGCACGATCCCATCGCTGCAGGCGGACGCCTCACCGTGCTCACCAAACCCAATGGCGGCAAGGCCGAGGCGCTCAACTTTGCACTGGAGCAAGTCCACGAGGAAATCTACGTGGGCATCGACGCCGATACGGTGATTGCTCCCGATGCCATCTCGCTGCTGATCCGGCGCATGGCCGACACCACCGTCGGCGCCATCGCCGGCAACGCCAAGGTGGGCAACCGCGTCAATCTTTGGACGCGCTGGCAGGCCCTGGAATACATCACCAGCCAGAATTTCGAACGGCGCGCGCTGGACCTGTTCAACGTGGTCACCGTGGTGCCCGGAGCCATCGGAGCCTGGCGCACGCGGCCCGTCAAGGACGGCGGCGGCTACCACGTCAACACCGTGGCCGAGGATGCCGACCTGACAATGAACCTGCTCCAGCAGGGGTACAAGGTCATCTATGAGGATCGCGCGCTGGCCTTTACCGAAGCGCCGGATAATATGCTGGGCCTGATGCGCCAGCGCTTCCGCTGGTCCTTTGGAATTTTGCAGGCGGTCTTCAAGCATCGCGGAGCGTTTTTGCAGCATCGCGCCATGGGCTTCTTCGCGCTGCCGAACATCATCATCTTCCAGATGCTGCTGCCACTCTTCTCGCCGTTTATTGACCTCATGTTCGCCGCAGGCGTGGTCAACTTCGCCTATGCGCATTACTTCCACCCAGAGGCGGCCAGCAACGCCAGCTTTGAAAAACTGCTGGCCTACTTCCTCGCGTTTTTGATCGTGGACTTTCTGGCCTCCTCGCTGGCCTTTGCGCTGGAGCCAAAGCATCCGGCCAACAAGGGCGACGGCTGGCTGCTCTTCCACATCTGGATTCAGCGCTTCACCTACCGGCAGGTCTTTTCGCTGGTGCTGCTCAAGACCATGAAGCGCGCCATCGATGGCCGGCCCTTCAACTGGGACAAGCTGGAACGCACGGCCAAGCTCTCTGCCAGAACGGAACAGGCTGTGGCGGGCAAATAGCCCCTGGGTCGGCGTCACACCCGGTTTTTGGGCATCTGGTCTACACTGGTCTGGGGCAGTGGCTACGCAGCCGCCGCCCGTCTTCCCGAAGGACGGCAGGCAGGTTCCCGCGTGGAGCATCTCTTGCAAACCGTGCAGGTGAGCCTTGGATTGCGTCGCCGTGTGCGTGGAGGTGCGCTTGTCACGAATACTATGCGTGGATGATGAAGCTGGAGCCGCAGGGTTGAAGCGCGCCATTTTGGAGCGCGCTGGCTATGACGTGACCGTCTGCACGGCCGCACCGGAAGCCATCGCCTTGCTGCTCACCGATACCTTTGATGCCGTGGTGACCGATTGGAAGCTGGGAGAGGACAGCGGGCGTGAAGTGCTGGTGGCCGCGCGCGCGCAGAGCCATGTGCCCGTGGTGGTCGTCTCCGGCTATTGCGCCGAGGCCTTCACCGCCGTTGAGCCGCAGGCGGACATCTATCTGGAAAAGCCGGTGGACCCGGAAGAGCTGGTGACGATCGTCAGTGCGCTGCTGGCCTCTCCCGGCAAGGCCAGCCCGGGCGCATAGCCGCCTGCGCTCTTGGCCGCCCGCGCCGCTGCGCCGTCAGGCAGAGGCGATGTGCAGCGTCGTCGGCACGTCGATGGTTTGCGTCAGAATGCGATGGTGGATGGTAAACAGCGCCAGCTCCAGCCGGTCTGAGACGCCAGTCTTGTCATAGACGCTGCGCAGATAATTTTTAATCACCTGTTCGGTCGTGCCCAGTTGCAGGGCAATCTGCTTGTTTTTGAATCCCTGCACAATCAGCGCGACGATTTCCATCTCCTTGGGCGTCAGGCGCATGCGTACGCGCGCGCCCACGGAGTCCATCTCTTCAGGCAGGCTGCGTCCGCTGCGCGCCTGCACATAGTGTGTGCCCTGGGCCACGCGCTGCACGCATTCGATCAGCGTGGGGCCGCTCACGTCGCGGAAGACCAGGCCATCCACTTCCTTGCCGGCGTAGCTTTGCTGGGACTCGTTATTTTCCGCGATGACCACTGCGCGGCTGGAGTTGGCGTGCATCAGCCGCACCAGCGGCACGCAGTCGGGCAGCAGGGAACTTGTGAAGATGAAGATGGCGCCGTGCGCCGCATGGGCCGCCTGCTGCAAGTGCGCCACATCCGTGCACTGCGCAATGATGCGCATGTCCTCCTGCGCAGCGAGAACCTTGGCAATGCCAGCTCGAAAGATGGACTGGTTGTCCGCAAGAACAATTTTTTTCATAGCGCGATGTCTTGTCCGGCTGCCTGCGTGGCGACCCTGGCCCGTGGGGGCCGGGCCGTACGTGCAGGACTCCGCCTGTGTACCTGTATCGGCGGGTACGGAAAAAACTTCGCTGGATTTTTCAGAGGGCTGTTGTGGGGGGAAATTCTGCGGGTTCGTGGAAAGAATGGCCATCTTGGTACTGCTCCGCTGGGCGACTTCGACAGGCTATCGCTTTTTGCAGCCGTTGCCAATCCCCAATCGCCTGCGGGCGTCAGGCTGGGCTGGATTGTGTCTGCCCCAGCCGCTTGCCGCAGAGCCACAAATAATGAAAACCAGAGATCCAGGTAAGCCACAGCGTGGCTTGGAGCGCAGCATGGCGCAGCCAGAGCAGCCAGCCGGGGGCATAGGATTTGGCGAGTACCACGGCCGTTACGGCCAGAATCTGCGCCAGCGTATTGGCCTTGCCGAAGATGCTGGGGCTAAAGTCGCGCATGTTCACCGTGTTGTAGAGCAGCGCGGCCACAATCAAAATGCCCAAGTCGCGGCTGAAGACCATCAGCGTGATGTGCAGCGGCACCAGCCCCATGTGCGTCAGCACCAGAAATAGTGTGCTCAGCAGCAGCTTGTCGGCGATGGGGTCCAGGTAAGCGCCCAGTTGCGTGCGCAGGGCAAAGCGCCGCGCCAGAAATCCATCCAGCCCGTCGCTGAGGCCGGCAATGATGAGCAGCACCAGCGCGCGGTGGTAATGCGCATCCAAAATGGCCAACGCCAAAAAGGGAATGATCGACAGGCGCAGTAAGGTCAGTTGGTTGGGGAGCGCGCGCAACTGTTGGATCACGGGTCGGGGTCTCTTTCTCCATCCATCCTAGCGCACAGCGCAAGCCTTGCGCCGGAAATTTGCCCTGCACTCTGGGGATCGATACAATGAAAGAGTTGCAGAACAGGCGCGTAGCTCAGTTGGTTAGAGCGCTACCTTGACACGGTAGAGGTCAGCGGTTCGAATCCGCTCGTGCCTACCATATTCTCAATTCCATACACTCTTCCGGTTTCCGAAAAGGGCACATAACAGGCACAGAATGGGCACAAAACCCCAGAGCTGTACCTTTTTCTCATTGGACGACCACCTTTTCCTGTCTCGCGAGAACAACACATCGACCACTCGGCTCTGTGCCTCACGCTTGGTTTCCATGCGGGCAGGCCACCGCTGTCTGCATCCAGTGTTCGAGTTCAGAAATGCGAAACTTCCACATTCTGCGCTGGCCAAAACCAGTAGTATGTCCCGGCAACTTCCCTTTTCGTGCAAGATCAAGAAGCGTCTTGCGGCGCATATCCAGAAACACCGCTGCACGTTCTGCGTCCACGTAGGGTTCATGCCGAGGGGACAGAAAATCGCCCATACTTCACCTCGCGGACGAATGCGCTTCGTCCTTGTGCCCGCGCGCAAAACGCTCCAACTCACCCCGCTGTTCCTTCGTCAATACAATCTCGGCTGCAACGCGCATTGCCCATGTCCTCTATCCTAAAGAACACAGTTGCACAATATTATGTTTCTATTTATGACGCACAACCCTGGCACATGACGGATTTACATAAGCAGACACTGGAGTGACGAAGGCATTACTCATCTTGGACACAGCACGCAACTTTTCCTTGCAAGAAGATGCTGCAATCATGCAAAAGAATGCTGTCGTGTGCGAAGATAAAGGCAGCAATGAATATGTCTCAGAAGCGCTTTTGGATGCACCCTTGGATGCCGCGTGTTTACAGCGGCCTGTTCCTGCTGGCGTTGGCGGCTCTTTTCACATCCGCGGTCCGCGCGCAGACGGATATCAACGTAAACCTGTACGGAACTCTACCCACAGGTGCCAGCAAACCCGTAACCTCGGTGGGCGGCGTGGTCACAGATCCCGGCGTGAACCAGACGGCCGATCCGTCGCTGGGCTTTCGCATGGGGCTGCGGCACATGTATCACCCGCATTTTGGGCTGGAGATCAACTGGGGCTACAACCGAGCCACGCAGCATTTTTCCGGCTCCTCGGAAACGGATGCCACGGTGTATTCGCACGCCAAGCCGTTTACGATCGACTATGTTTCGCGCATCAAGGCGTACAAGGGCTTCCAATTTTTCTGGCTGGCCGGTGCCGGATTCGTCTCCTATGACATCTCCAGCTACGGCCCGGGCGGCAACACCACTGGCACGATTACGGAGCCTGCGCAGTCAGAGATTTTGCCAGCGGGCGAGTATGGCGTCGGCGCGGATTACCATCCGCACGTATTGCCAAAGCATCTTGGGTTGCGTTTGCAATATCGCGCGATCGTGGAGCACGCGCCGGATTACCGGCTCACCTATTTGTCCACGAACAATCTC
>DAHWKP010000134.1:0-3573 GCA_027343585.1 Acidobacteriaceae bacterium | reverse complement strand
TACTGGGCGCACAAAGCGTCAATAAAGCCCACGATCATGCACACGCCGCAACCGCAACAACCTTGCCCGTCATCACCATTCATGCGCATCGCTTTGCCTTTGACCCGCCACAGATCACTTTGAAAAAAGGCAAACCCGTGGAGCTGGATCTCATCTCAGATGACGTGCATCACAGCTTGGTGGTGGGTGGCCTTAGCATCCACGCTGACATGTTGCCGGGCACCACGACGCACGTAAAGGTCACACCCTACGACACCGGCGATTTTACCGGCGACTGCGGCCACTTTTGCGGCATGGGGCACAACAAAATGCACTTGGTCATTCACGTAGTCAATCCATAGTTGATCCGAATGAGTCTATGCAGATGAGCAGCACGGCGCATTCCGTTCCTGAGACCGTGCAGCGCGCCGCGCAGGCGCACGGCTTTCATCTGGCAGGAATCACGCGCGTACCCGAGCCGGATTCTGCAGAAGACTTTGCAGAGTTGGCGCGCTTTCAAGACTGGGTTGCTGCAGGCCGCGCCGGTTCCATGGACTATCTGCGGCGCACGGATGAGGCAGGGAAGTATCTGCGCTCTTCCGCGCGCATTCCATTTCCCTGGGCGCGTTCGGTGGTGGTCTGCGCCGTCAGTTACAACAACGCGCAGCCCTACTCGGTGCATCCCGCGCCAGAAAATTCTGGCTGGATCGCGCGTTACGCCTGGAGCGGCCACACAGCTCCCGGTGCGCCTGATGCGCAAGACACACAACCGGAACCCGGGGCATCTGCCGCTGCCCAGCTGCAACCGACGGATTATCATTCCGTGATTCGCACACGCCTGGAGCAGTTTGCGGAGGATTTACAGTCCGCGCTTGGCCCCTTTACCGCGCGCTGTTTTGTGGATACCGGCCCACTGGTGGAGCGCATCTACGCCAAGTACGCTGGCTTGGGTTGGCAGGGCAAGAATACCTGTTTGATCCATCCGCAGCTCGGCTCGTGGTTTTTTCTTGGAGTGCTCATCACATCCTTGGAACTGCCCGAAGCCGCCCAGTCCACGCCATTGCCCGATCGTTGCGGAAGCTGCACGCGCTGCATTGACGCTTGTCCCACGCAGTGTTTGGAGCCGTATGCCATGGACGCCAGCCGCTGCATCGCGTATCTGACGATTGAAAAGCGGGGCGAGATCCCAGAGGATTTGCAGCCCGCCATTGGGCGCAACGTCTTCGGCTGCGATATTTGTCAGGAGGTTTGCCCGTGGAATCGCCGCGCACTGGTCACCGACTGGCCAGAACTCGCCGCGCGACCGGAGTTGGTGAACCCAGCGCTGGACTGGCTGGCCTCACTGACCGAAGGGGATTTCAAGCGGCTCTTTCGCGCCTCTCCCGTGGCCCGCACCAAACACGCAGGCTTGCAGCGCAATGTTGCCATCGCGCTGCGCAACCAGAAGGAAGAAATTGAGACAGCAGCTACGGGCAGCGATCCATCCGTTGCCGTCTGAACCGGAGTCTACTGGGCCGCTACGGCACTGTCTTTGTTCTGCCGCTGCACGTTCAACGCATTGAGCCCTTTTGGACCCTGCTGGCACTCAAATTCCACGGACTCGCCCTCATTCAGCGTGCGAAAGCCGTCGTGTTGAATGGCGGAGAAGTGTACAAACACATCCTCGCCAGAGTTGCGTTGAATAAATCCATATCCTTTTGCGCCATTAAACCATTTCACTACGCCTTGTTCTCGCACGCGTTTACCCTTTCGTGTGGATCCCTACGGAGTCCGTACTGCAAATTCCGTCATGGATGCAATTCCGCAATACTACAAATATGGCCTTCCCAAACACAGACCGATTCTGCTACTGAAAACCAGCCTATGGAATTTCGTGACCATTTATGACAGGAATTTTGGATAAATGCAAGAAAAATTTATAGGCTTTCGCAAATCTGCCCGAAAGCCGGGCGACAGGTATGCTGAAAGGAGCCGAGTCTATGTCGATCCTCTCCATCCTTCCCGATCCCCAGCCCAGCCACGGGCACACCGGCGTGCGGGTCCCCCAGACCATCGGGCAGCAGCTCCAATCCATGCTCTTCTACATGACCCGCACCGAGGTGCATACCTATGCCTTCAGTGTGGCCGCCAACGCCATCCTCTCGCTGTTCCCGTTTATTGACCTGTTGCTCACCATCACGGACCACGTCTTCCACTCCCTGAGCATGGAGCGCGTTATTGGGGATCTGCTGCGCAACTTGCTCCCCACCGGGCAGGACTTTGTCATCCGCAACATGATGCTGCTGGCCCATGCGCAGCGTAAAGTAGCTGTATTTTCCCTCATCATGCTGCTCATCTCCTCCTCTGGCGTCTTCCTTCCACTGGAGATTGCGCTCAACCATGTCTGGAATGTGCGCGAGAATCGGTCCTATCTGCGCAATCAGATCGTCTCGTTGGGATTGGCCTTTGCGGCAGGTCTGCTGGCGTTGATTTCCGTGGCCTTCTCTGCCGCGCAGCGCAGGCTGCTCGGTGTGCTCTTCTTTGGGCACACGCATAATTTTCTCTTTCGCTTTCTCACACAAAGCGTGCTGCAAATTCTGGCCAGCGCCTCCAGTATCGGCATCTTCTTCCTCATTTATTGGCTGCTGCCCAACCGCAAAACCTCCGCCATCTCCGTGCTGCCCAGCGCGGTCATTACCGGCTTGATCTGGGAGGGAGCCAAGCTGCTCTATATCGCCGCATTGCCGCACTTGGATCTGCCCTCGGTTTACGGCCCCTTCGCCACCTCGGTGGGCCTGATGATGTGGGCCTTCTTGTCGGGACTGATCCTGCTCGCCGGGGCCAATTACACGGCCATGCGCGTTTTGTCCCAGGTGCAGCCGGAAGTGGCGGCTGCCATCATCGCTGGCAATGCGGCTGGGGCTGCTCCAGTACCCGCCACTACTGGGGAAATCGACTAGGGCGTCTCTGCACAAGTCTGCGTTTGGAAACAACGAGACTTGTGTCCAGGAAGGGGATGGGCTTTAGCCCATCCATTCGCACCCGGCATACAGTGTGGCTTCAGCCACTGAGGGAACCGCCCCGCCCTTGTTCCGAGTATCCCTCGAGACTGACTGCTGCACCGAAGCGATACACTGGGGGACGGAGAGCCATGAAGCAGACCCTCGCAGCGCGTCCGCAACAAGACCGGTTCCAGAAATCGTTGCGGATTCTGCTGCTTTGGTTGCGTCGCCACCTGCCCAAAACCCGCCTGGGCACCAGCGTGCTGCGGCTGCTGCTGGCCAGCGGGTTGCTCTACGCTTTTGCCTGGCTGCCGCACGACAT
Organism: Acidobacteriaceae bacterium; assembly: GCA_027343585.1. Lineage (GTDB taxonomy): Bacteria > Acidobacteriota > Terriglobia > Terriglobales > Acidobacteriaceae > JAJZCX01. The sequence goes on along the minus strand of DAHWKP010000134.1, from coordinate 291 downwards.
CGGCGATGCCTTCGCCTCTCTGGGCACGTTGACGTTGCTGGCCGCGCTGCTGGGCCTGCTGCCAATACTGGTGCGCTGGATGCGCTGGCGCATGTTGTGGAAGCTGCGCAATCGCTTGCTGGTGACCTATCTGCTGATCGGGCTGGCACCGGTGGTGCTGTTTGGAACGCTGGCCGCCACCGCTGCCTATGTGCTCTCTGGTCAGTTCGCCAACTTTGTCGCCACTGCCGAGATTGGCAAGCAATTGCAAAAGATCGCTGCAGGCAACCACGCGCTGGCCGCGCAGGTGGC
>DAHWKP010000046.1:0-3250 GCA_027343585.1 Acidobacteriaceae bacterium | reverse complement strand
TGCGATGAATGGGATTCCGGGAGTTGTCCATGTCCGCTCGTGGTCCATTTTTGGTCTTTCCACCGTGGAAATGGTTTTTGGCGAAGACACAACCAACTTTGAAAACCGCGAACGGGTTTTGGAACGTCTTTCGCAGGCCACGTTGCCGCCGGGGGTTGTTCCACAGATGGGGACGGACTGGAGTCCCGTCGGACAAATTTATTTCTACACGCTGGAAAGCACCAACCCAGAGTACGACGTGATGAATCTGAAGTCGCTGGAAACCTGGGTGGTTGAGAAAAATCTGAAATCGGTTCCGGGAGTTGTCGATACCAATCCCTTTGGCGGCCCAACGCGCGAGTATCAAGTGCGCCTGGATCCTGACAAATTGGTTTCTTACGGGCTGAGTATTGCCCAGGTCGAGCAGCAACTTGCCAACAACAACATCAATGCCGGCGGCAGCTTTATTGAGGATGGCCTTCAGCAGATCAACATCCGCGAAGTTGGACTGGTTCGCAACATTCAGGACATTGAAAACACCGTCATCCTGACCAAAAGCGGCACGCCGCTTCACGTACGGGACATCGCCGTTGTCACACAGGGGCCGGAGATCCGGCTGGGGCAGTTTGGCCATGCGATCCGCCGCGATGATGGAAAGATTATTGATGACAGTGATGTGGTTTCTGGCATCGCTCTTTTACAAAAAGGAGCGGACGCGCAACCGGTTCTGGATGGAATCCACGCAAAGGTGCGGGAGCTGAACGATCAGATTCTGCCCAAGGGCGTGAAGATTGTTCCCTTCATCGACAGAAGCGACCTGATGCACTTCACCACGCATACGGTTCTGCACAATCTGGGTGAAGGCATTGTTCTGGTTGTCATCATCCTCTTTCTTTTTCTCGGCAATGTGCGCGGAGCGCTCATCGTCGCGCTGACGATTCCCTTCTCCCTGCTCTTTGCCGCCATTTGTCTCGATCTGCGCCATATTCCAGCCAACCTGCTCTCGCTCGGCGCACTGGACTTTGGCATGGTGGTCGATGGTGCCGTGGTGATGGTGGAAAACATCGTCCGGCAACTGAACCGGAATGGCCACGGAACACAGACCCCGGCGGAACGAATCCGCGAAGCCGCCCACGAGGTACAGCGGCCTGTTTTCTACGCGATTCTCATCATCATCACGGCCTATCTGCCCATCTTTACCTTGCAAGCGGTTGAAGGCCGTCTCTTCCGGCCCATGGCTTGGACGGTGGCCTTTGCCCTGCTGGGCGCTTTGATCTTTTCCATGATTATCGCTCCCGTTCTTGCCAGCTTTCTATTTAGGAAGGGCGCGAAGGAATGGAAAAATCCGGTCATGGAATCCATTACAGCCCGTTACCGGAAAAGCGTAACTTGGACGATCCATCATCGCAGCCTGACCGTCAGCGTGGGCCTGCTCAGCCTGGCTCTTGCCCTCTATCTCGCCTTCGGCGGCGTTATCGGCTCGGAGTTTTTGCCGCACCTCGATGAAGGCGCGCTCTGGGTGCGCGGCACGCTGGCCCAAAGTGCAGGCCCCAGCGAAGGAATCAGCGTTGCCAATCAGGCGCGCGTATTGCTTTGTTCTTTTCCGGAGGTCACCGAATGCACCAGCCAGACAGGCCGTCCCGATGATGGAACCGACCATACCGGATTTTTTAACATCGAATACTTTGTCGGGCTGAAACCCAAGGAACAATGGCGCCCGATCTTTCATCAAAACAAGGACAACCTGATCGCAGCCATGAATCTCCAGTTGCAGCAACAGATTCCCGGCGTGATCTGGGGCTTTTCTCAGCCCATTGAAGACAACATGGAAGAGGCCGTCAGCGGCGTCAAAGGCGAGCTGGCCACTAAAGTTTACGGCGACGATCTGCACACGCTGGAGGACAAAGCCAATCAGGTTGCGGCCATTATGAGCCACGTCAAGGGCATTACGGATCTGGGAGTTTTTCAGGTAACCGGCCAGCCCGACTTGGACTTTGTCGTGGATCGTCAGGCGGCTGCGCGATTCCAAATTAACGTGGCCGACGTGCAAGACGCCATCCAAACCGCCGTCGGAGGCAACGCTCTCACGCAGGTTCTGCGGGGCGAGCAAGTTTATAACCTCACGCTGCGCTATCTTCCGCAGTACCGGAACACGCGCGAGGCCATTCAAAATATCCGCTTGCTGTCTCCATCAGGAGAGCGGGTTTCGCTGGCGCAGCTTTGCAAGGTCAAGGAAGCCGATGAGGGTTCAGAAATCTATCGTGAAAATAATCAGCGCTACGTGGCCATCAAGTACAGCGTGCGCGGTCGCGCCCTTGGCGACGCCGTACGCGAGGCCATTCAAAAGGTAAATGCCCAGGTCGAGCTTCCGCGTGGTTATCACATTACATGGGAAGGTGAGTACCAAAGCGAAGTGCGCGCAGAGGCACGCATGCTCATTGTCGTTCCGCTCACGGTGCTGTTGATTTTTATCATCCTGTATTCGATGTACAAGTCGTTCAAATGGGCGCTCTTGATTCTGGCCAACGTCGCCATGGCGCGTGTGGGCGGCTTGCTGGCATTGCTGATTACGCATACCAACTTCAGCGTCTCTTCGGGCGTGGGCTTTCTGGCGCTCTTTGGCGTCTCGGTTCAAACTGGCGTCATCATGCTGGAATACATCAATCAATTGCGCGCAGGCGGCCACTCGATTGAACAATCTGCAGTCGAAGGCGCAGTGCTGCGGCTTCGTCCCATCATGATGACCATGCTGGTCGCCACGCTGGGGCTATTGCCAGCCGCCATGTCGCACGGCATCGGTTCGGACTCGCAGCGTCCCTTCGCCATTGTCATTGTTGGCGGTTTAATCGCCGATCTGGTGATGAGCGTTTTCCTGCTGCCCACGCTCTACGTCTGGATCGCCAGAGAACAGGACGTGCTGCCTGTGCCCGAAGCAGAGTTTGAGAATTGAGGCCGATGAGCATGACGACTTCTTGCAAACAAATTTCCGCATGTCTCCCGATGCTGGCGATTGGCCTGGCCTTTTTCTGCTCGCAGGGCGCGCATGGACAACCACAATCCGCCACACCTGCTGCACCACTCACCTTGCAACAGGTGCTGGAGATTGCGCGCACAAAAAATCCTACCCTGCTGGCCGCCGAGCAAAACGTGCTCTCCATACAAGCTCAAGAGGTACAGGCCGGCGTACGGCAAAATCCGTACTTCACGGTCTACGGCACGAACCTGACGAATCCAGCCACGTCGGCCACGCCCTACGCTTACAGCCTGCAAC
>DAHWKP010000025.1:0-6858 GCA_027343585.1 Acidobacteriaceae bacterium | reverse complement strand
GTGGCTTTCAGCGGGAAGCGCAGCACGCCCTGCGGGGTGAATTGTGCGCCGCGCTTGGCGTTGCGCGCCACGAGCTGCATCAGCTTTTCTGGATCGATCTGCGCGTTTTCAGTGAAGCCGATGCTGACCAGATCGCGCTTGCGATCAATCTGCGCGATGCCGGACTGCTCGCACAGCAGACGGATGCGCCCGGCAGTGAGCAGGTGCTGCACCGGCTCTGGCAGCGGGCCGTAGCGGTCTTCCAGCTCGGCGCGAATATCGGCGAGCACCTGCTCACTCTCCGCACCGGCGATGCGTTTGTACATGCGCAGGCGGTGATTTTCCTCTGCGATGTAGCTGCTATCAATGCGCAGCGCCACGCCTAGGTTCAACTGCACGGCGGGCTTGCTGGCCTGGTCCTCACCCTTGAGCGTGCGCACGGCCTCTTCGAGCATCGAGGTGTACATCTCAAAGCCAACGGCTTCGATGTGTCCGCTCTGTTCGCCGCCGAGCATGTTGCCCGCGCCGCGCAACTCCAAGTCCAACGCGGCGATTTTAAAGCCAGCGCCGAGGTCGGAAAATTCTTTGAGCGCGGCCAAACGACGCCGCGCGATTTCCGTCAACTCCTGATCCGGCGGAATGAGCAAGTAGGCATAGGCGCGGCGATTGGAGCGGCCTACGCGACCGCGCAACTGATATAGCTCGGAGAGTCCGTGGCGGTCAGCGCGGTTGATGACGATGGTGTTGGCCAGGGGAATGTCCAGACCATTTTCGATGATGGTGGTGGCCACCAGCACGTCGTACTCATGGCGCATGAAGGCGAGCATGACGCTCTCCAGCTCGCTCTCGCCCATCTGGCCGTGGCCGACAAGGATGCGCGCTTGCGGAACCAGTTCGTGAATGCGCGCGGAGAGGTCGTAGATGGACTCGACGCGATTGTGGACGATGTAAACCTGGCCACCGCGTTCCAACTCCACCTCCACTGCGGAGCGGAGGATCTTTTCGTCGTACTTGGCCACGACGGTTTGGATGGCCATGCGATCCTTGGGCGGCGTTTCGATGACGCTCATGTCGCGCAGGCCGGCCAGCGACATGTGCAGCGTGCGCGGAATCGGCGTGGCCGACATGGAGAGCACATCAATTTCACGCCGCAATTGCTTCAGTCGCTCCTTGTGGCGCACGCCAAATCGTTGCTCCTCGTCAATGATGAGCAGGCCGAGGTCTTGGAATTGCACATCCTTGGAGAAGATGCGGTGCGTGCCGATTAGGATGTCGACCTTGCCCTGCGCGGTTTGTTCGAGCACCTGCTTTTGTTCCTTGGGCGTGCGGAAGCGCGAGATCATTTCAATCTTGACAGGGAAGGCGGCAAAGCGACGCTTGAAGGTTTCAAAGTGCTGGAAGCAGAGCACGGTGGTGGGCGTGAGTATGGCGACCTGCTTGCTGTCTTGGACGGCTTTGAAGGCGGCGCGCATGGCGACTTCCGTTTTGCCGTAACCCACGTCGCCGCAGAGCAGGCGATCCATCGGCATGGAGGATTCCATGTCGTGTTTGATGTCGGCGATGGAGTTGAGTTGGTCTTCGGTTTCGTTGAAATCGAAGGCGTCCTCAAACTCGCGCTGGAGTTGCGTGTCGGGCGTGAAAGCGTGGCCCTGCGCGGCCTTGCGAGCTGCGTAGAGCTTGAGCAACTCGTCGGCCATGTCTTGCATGGCCTTTTTCACGCGTGCCCGTGTGCGTGCCCATTGTTGCGAGCCAAGTTTGTTGAGCGTCGGCGCAGGGCCGCTCTCGGTCGAGCGATATTTCTGGATAAGGTCGAGTCGCGTCAGTGGCACGTAGAGTCGCGCCTGATCGGCAAACTCCAGAATCATAAACTCGGCGCTGACGCCCTCTTGCGCAATCTCCTTCAAGCCGAGATAGCGTGCGATGCCATGCTCGACGTGCACAACATAATCGCCGATGGTCAGATCGCGCAGGTCCGAGATGAAGGCTGCGGACTTGGATTTTTTGCGCCGCGTTTGTGTGCGCGCCGCCGTGACCTCAGCCTCATCGTTGAGATCGTTGGCCCCGAAGATGGCCAGACGTGCCTCTGGCAGCAGCACGCCGTTGGCGATCTCCGCGCGCAGCAGCACGGGGGCCAGCTTGTCACTGCCCAGGTAGCTGGACTCATCCATCACGGTGCCGGTGGCTTGGGGATTGCGGCTGCCGATGCGATAGGCCACGCCGTACTCGCGCAGCAAGTTGGCCAGCCGCTCGACCTCACCGTGATTGGGCGCAGCCAGCAGCACGCGCATGTTCTGTGCGCGCAGTTGGCGCAGCTCCTCCATGAGCGCGGGAATGGAACCATGCAGGCGCAGCGTGGGCCGCGTGTGAAAGGCCGCCTCGCTGAGCGAGGTTGCATCTGTGTCGAGAATGTCGACTGCGCCCAACTGATCGAGATCGAGTCCGGGCGCGACGGCCACGCGCTGCTGCCACTCCCAGGGCGACAGATATAAATCCTCTGGCGTAAAGAGCGTGCCAATGCCGCTGCGCTCATGGCGCTGCTGCACCTTGTTCCACCAGCGGTCGAGTTGGTTCTGCACCATTGCTGGCTCTTCGACGAAGATGCGGCTCTTCGGTAGCAGGTCGAAGACGGTGTTGCGTGCGCCGGATGCGGCGGCGGCAAAAAACTCCCAGCCGGGGAAGAAGTGCGCGCCCCCGGCGCTGATGGCCTCTTGCAGCGCGGAGGCATCGCCGTCCACGCGCTCGCCGCTCAGGCGTAGATGCACGCGCTGCAACAGCGGTTCCGTCAGCGGCGTTTCCGTCAGCGGTAACAGCAGCGCCTCATCCGTTGCGGCGGAGGAGCGCTGCGACTCCGGATCAAACTTGCGGATGGATTCAATCTCATCGCCGAAAAATTCCATGCGCAGCGGCGTGGCTGATTCGGGAGGAAATACGTCGAGGATGCCGCCGCGCAGTGCGAATTGGCCGGTCATCTCAACTAACTCCGTGCGCTGGTACCCGGCGCTGGCCAGATGCGCGGCCAACGTTTCCGGATCCAACTCTTCTCCGCGGCGTACGGTGCAGGCCAGGTTGGCCGCGTGCTCCGCGCCAAAGACGCGATAGCAGGCCGATTCGATTGGAAGAATAATGATGCGAGCCAGACCGCGTGCAATCTTCCACAGCGTGACGGCGCGCTGCTCCTGAATCTCCGGATGCGGCGAAAGATTTTCAAAGGCCAGCACATCATGCGCAGGCAGGCGCACGACGGATTCAGCATCGAGTGCTCCCGTCAGATCGCAGGCCTGCTGCACCAGCAGTTGGAGCGACTCTGCCGCGCGATTGTCGGCAACGACGACGAAGACGGGCGCTTTGGCGGCGCGGGCCAGCAGCGGCAGGTAGAGTCCGCGCGCCGTGGCCGTAAGGCCGGAGACGCGACGACGCCCCACGCCCGCAGCCAGCGACTGACTGGTGCGCGCAAAGGCTGCATCGGATTCCATCTCGGCGAACAGGTCGCGGACAAAGGACAGGATCATCGTGCTGGTGGTGAGGGAACGCTCTATTTTACGCGGTCATTCTGGATGCGCCAATTGCAAGGGACTTGCGGTTTGCCTCCCACTCCAGCCGCAAAAGCGCGGCTAGAATGAGAAGCCCGCGGATGTTGTTTGTGCTGCGCCACCGAAGATTCTTCGGCTCACTGGGTTCGCTCGGAAGGAGAATTCATTTTCTGGATGCGCTAGCTGATCTCCAAAACACTGGTGTCACTGGCGGCGCGTTGCTGGGCGCGTTCGGCCACGGCGCGTGCGATCTGATAAAAGCTCTTCGCTTGCTCGGAGTGTTCGCCGGCCAGAGCCACGGGCAGGCCACGATCGCCGCCGAAACGAATCTCCGGGTCCAGTGCAATCGCGCCCAGAAATGGCAGATTGAACTGGCGCGCAGTGCGTTCGGTACCGCCCTGCGAAAAGATGTCAATGGCCTTGTGGCAGTGCGGGCAGTCAAAGTGGCTCATGTTTTCGACCATACCCAACACGTCCACCTTGACCTGATGAAACATTTCCAGCGCTTTGCGCGCGTCTTGCAGCGCGACGTCCGACGGCGTGGAGATGACGACTGCGCCGGTGAGCGGAACCGTCTGCACCAGCGAGATGACCACGTCGCCAGTGCCCGGCGGCAGATCTACGATGAGAAAGTCTAACTCGCCCCAGTTCACCTGCTGCAAAAATTGGCGAATGATCTGGTGCAGCATGGGGCCGCGCATCACCAGCGGCTTGTCGCCGGGGGAGATGGAGCCGACCGAGATCAGCTTGATGCCATGCGCCTCCAGCGGCTCAATTGCATTGTTTTCCAGCACGCGCGGCTGGCGGGTTGCGCCCATCATCAGCGGCACGTTGGGGCCGTAGATGTCGGCATCAACCAGTCCGACGCGATGGCCCAAGCGCGCCAGGGCGATGGCCAGATTGACGGCCAGCGTGGTTTTGCCCACACCGCCCTTGCCCGATCCCACGGCGACGATGTGCGCAATGCCCGGCAGCGGTTGTGGTCCTTGCGGCGGCGCAGCGTGCGCGTGGCCTCCCATGTGTCCCATGTTGGTTTCTCCTTATATCTTTTGCGCGCCGTTCTGGTTCTGGCGCTTGCGGTTGTGTTCCTGCTGGCGCTGTTCGCGGCGGCGGCCTGCGTCGTCGTAGCGGCGCTGCTCCTCGCTGGAGCGAATGAGCAGTGGCGGAACGGGAATGCTGTGGCCTGCTTTGTCGATGGCGACAAAGGTTAAGTAGGCGCTGGCCACGTGGCGCGTGAGATTGGCGTGGGCATTCTCCACCCAGACCTTGACGCCAACCTCCATCGAGCGGTGAAAGACGCGGTTGACCGTGGATTTGAGCACCAGCAGATCGCCCACATGCACCGGAGCGATAAAGTCGATGTGCTCCATCGAGGCCGTCACCACATGGCTGCGCGAGTGGCGATAGGCAGCCATAGCCGCCACCAGATCAATGAAGTGCATCAAGCGCCCGCCCAGCAGATTGCCCAGCACGTTGGTGTCATTGGGCAGGATCAGTTCGGTCATTTCCGATTGCGACTCGGTGGCGGAACGTGCGGGCTGGGCGCTGGGACTGGAACTCATGGGTATACTCGTGCGATGTCAGAGATTGCATTGCGCAGCGTTGGCTTGCGCGACACAGACACCCCCTATTTTACGCTGAAGCGTGACGGTGGATTGGGAGCGGGGCCGCATGGGGATAGATCGGATGCGCCCCTGTTTTTTTAGAAGCGATAATACACGCCGAGCGCTGGCTGTTGGGAGTGAGTGTAGACCTTGGGCTCGTTCCATGTGGTGCCGGATTGGAAGGAACTATTGGTAAGGCTGGGATACAGGCCCGGTGCAGCCAGAATTGGGGTTTTATAGATAGCGATCCGATCTTGCAGGCGCAGTCCAAGGTGCTGGGAAAGTTTCCAATCTAGTCCCGCGCCGAAGAGGAATGTAAATTCCGCTGCATTTTGAGTTGTGCTTTGCCCGCCGCTAGGAATGAAGAGAAGGAGTCCACCGCCAGCTAGAGCGAAGGGTCTGAAGTTGCGCATTTTTCTAGAAAACACCCAGTCGCCAGTGATCGAGTGCGCGTTAGCCGAGACGGCAGCTATGGGCTGTTCATAGAGGGGAGCACAATTGCCGAATCCTGGTGGGCAGGGTGGATAGAGGATTTGAGCGGTGGTTGTGATGTAGCTCTGATTGGCGCGATTATAAGAATATGTAGCTTCAAAGCCGATCCAAGGGCTAACAATGCGGCGCACTTCTAGCAAGGCACCAGCAGCATCCGCGGCACTCTGAGTTACGCCGCCCGAGGTTGCACTTGCGTTGAACGTTCCGATGATGCTTCCTGCTATGTCGGTCTGTTTTTGCCCATAGGCTATTGCACCATTCCACGCCGCCGCGCCCGCCAGCAGGCAGGCAAGGTACATCCATTTCATTTTCATCATTGCTCGCATTAGAAGCGATAGTATACGCCGAGGGCTGGTTGCTGGGAGTGGGAGTAATGGTTCGTTAAAGCCGCCCCACCAACATAAGCACTGCTTAGGACTAGAAGTGGCGATTTATAAATGTACTCACGATACTGCAGGCGCAATCCGAGATGCGAAGAAACACTCCAGTCCAGTCCGGTTCCGAATACAAATACAGATTCGTCTTCTCCACTGTTAATGCTGGGAACTTGAAAAACAAATGCGGTTCCCGTTGGCATGTTGTTGATGTTGGGATGCGACGGTTGTTCTCCATCAGTCAGTGTTCGCAAAACGCCACCGCCAGCCACAACAAAAGGTCTAAATTTGCCTATTCTCTTTGATATGACCCAGTCGCCGGTGATCGTTTGAGCATATGCCGATACGGAAATACCAGATTGATAACAAGTTGCGAGTGCAGGACATCGCACGGGAATGAGAATCGAATAGCCATACACTTGGTTGGCGTTGTTATAGGAATATGTAGCTTCGAAGCCGATCCATGGGTTGATGATGTGGCGCACTTCTAGCAGGCCACCGATGGAATTCGATGGTGTTTGTACGTCTACGCCAGAGGTGGAGGATTGCGTGAAGTTTCCATCGATGCTGGCCGCAATGTCGGTCTGTTTCTGCGCATGGGCGGATAGGGCAAGCAGTACAGCCGCTACAGCCACCAGATGCGCAAGATACATCCATTTTCTTTTCATCATTGCTCTTTCAGAAGCGATAATATACGCCAAGGGCGGGTTCTTGCGTGTAGGTCAAATCATTCGTCAACCCCGATCCGCCAAGCTGGGGCGATTTATTTATGTTCGCTCGATCTTGCAGGCGCAACCCGAAATGCGCAGCAAATTCCCAGTCCAGTCCGATGCCAAATACAAACAGGAATTCGGTTGTGCTGTTGGTATAGCTTGAATT
>DAHWKP010000016.1:0-10115 GCA_027343585.1 Acidobacteriaceae bacterium | reverse complement strand
GCGTTGCTCTACATTGACCTGCATTTGTTGCATGAGGTCACCTCGCCGCAGGCCTTTGAAGGCCTGCGCCTGGCGGGCCGCAAGGTGCGCCGTCCGGAGCGCTGCCTGGCCACGGTGGACCACAACGTGCCCACCACCTCTGTGCAAGATCGTTTGGGAATTGCCGACGCCATCTCCTCCAAACAGGTGGAGACGCTGCGCCGCAACTGCGCTGAGTTTGGCATCGAAATGTACGATGTGCAATCGCCCAAGCAGGGTATCGTGCACGTCATCGGGCCGGAACAGGGCTTTACCAAACCGGGCATGACGATCGTCTGCGGCGACAGCCATACCAGCACGCATGGAGCCTTCGGCGCTCTGGCCTTTGGCATCGGCACCAGTGAAGTAGAGCATGTGCTGGCTACGCAATGCCTGCCGCAAGGGCGCGCCAAAACCTTCCGCATCGCGGTGGAAGGCGAACTGCCGCCCGCCGTTACTGCCAAGGATGTCGCGCTGGCCATCATTGGCCGCATCGGCACCGATGGCGCCACCGGCTACGTCATCGAATACGCAGGCTCGGCCATTCGCTCGCTTTCGATGGAAGGCCGCATGACCGTCTGCAACATGAGCATTGAAGCAGGCGCGCGCGCGGGCATGATCGCGCCGGACGCGACCACGTTTGCGTACCTCAAGGGCCGCGCCAACTGCCCCACCGGCAAGGCGTGGGAGCAGGCCGTGGCCGCGTGGAGCCAGCTTGTCTCCGACCCCGGCGCAAAGTTTGACCGCGAACTGGTCATCGACGCCAAAGAGCTGACGCCCTATGTTTCCTGGGGAACCAGTCCCGGCATGGTGGTTCCCATTACAGGTGCCGTGCCCGACCCGGCCAGCGCAGCCACCGACATCGACCGCCGCTCCTATGAGCGCGCGCTGGAATACATGGCGCTCAAGCCCGGCGAACGCATCGAGTCGATTCCGATTGATCGCGTCTTCATCGGCTCCTGCACCAACGGACGCATTGAGGATCTGCGCGCTGCGGCCAAGGTGGTCAGCGGCTACAAGGTGAACACGCGCGTGCACGCGATGGTTGTTCCCGGATCGCACATCGTCAAAGAAGAAGCGGAGCGCGAAGGTCTGGATGCCATCTTCCGCAGCGCGGGCTTTGAGTGGCGCGAGCCGGGCTGCTCGATGTGCCTGGGCATGAACCCGGATATTTTGCAGCCGGGCGAACGCTGCGCCTCCACCAGCAATCGCAACTTTGAAGGCCGCCAGGGTCGCGGCGGACGCACACATCTGGTCAGCCCGGCCATGGCCGCCGCTGCCGCCGTCACCGGACACTTCACCGACGTCCGCAACTGGGAATACCGCAATGGGGGGTCTCGCTAACTATGCAGCCATTTCGCACCATCACATCGCTGGCCGCGCCGCTCGACCGCGTCAATGTCGATACGGACCAGATCATCCCCAAGCAGTTTTTGAAGCGCATTGAGCGCACCGGCTACGGCGACTTTCTGTTTTACGATTGGCGCAGAAAGGCCGACGGCACGCCCGATGCAGAGTTTGTTCTGAATCAGCCGCAATATCAGGGCGCACAGGTTCTGCTGGCCGGACGCAACTTCGGCTGTGGCTCCTCGCGCGAACACGCCGCCTGGGCGCTGTCGGACTTTGGCATTCGCTGCGTGATCGCACCGGCCTTTGCGGACATCTTCTTTTCGAACGCAGGCAAGAACGGCATTCTGCTGGTCGTGCTGCCCGAGGAGCAGGTTGCCACGCTGATGCAGCGCGCGCAAAAGCCCGGCTACAAGCTCACTGTTTCGCTGGAAGACGAGACCGTGCGCGATGATCAAGGCTTCGCGGCAAAGTTTTCCGTCGATGCCTTTCGCCGTTACTGTCTGCTCGAAGGCTTGGATGATATTGGCCTGACGCTGCGCCACGCTGATGCACTCGACACATTTGAAACCAAGCACGCTGCCGCCTTCTGGGTGGCGCCGCGCGCCGCCGCTGCACAGGAGAAACAGGCATGAGCGACACCGCCAACAAGAACGGAGCCAGCGCGGCCAAGCGCAACAGCGTTGCGTTGACAGAAGGCCCAGCCCGCGCTGCTGCGCGCGCCATGCTGCACGCCGTCGGCTACACGCGCGAGGATTTGTCGAAGCCCATCATTGGCATCGCCAACACGTGGACGGAGATTGGCCCGTGCAATTTTCACCTGCGCATTCTGGCCGAGGCCGTCAAGCAAGGCGTTCGGGACGCAGGCGGCACGCCGTTTGAGTTCAACACCATCACGATCTCCGACGGCATCACCATGGGCACGGAGGGCATGAAGGCCTCCCTCGTCAGCCGCGAAGTCATCGCCGACTCGGTGGAGTTGGTTGCGCGTGGCAATTTGTTTGACGGTCTGGTCACCATCGCGGGCTGCGACAAAAATATGCCCGGCACGGTGATGGCGCTGGCCCGGCTCGATATTCCTTCGCTCATGTTGTACGGCGGTTCCATTGCGCCCGGCCATCTCGACGGAAAAGATTTGACCGTGCAGGATGTCTTTGAAGCGCAGGGTTCCTATGCAGCGGGCAAGATCAACGACGCGCAACTGGAAGCGGTGGAGACCCACGCCTGCCCCGGTGCGGGAGCCTGCGGCGGCCAATTTACAGCCAACACCATGGCCATGGCCTGCGAGTTTCTCGGCATCTCGCCGATGAATCTCTCTGGCGTGCCGGCGCTGGCACCGGAGAAAACCCAAGCTGCGCGCGCTGCGGGCGCAATGGTGATCGAGCTGGCGAAAAAAAATCTCCGTCCGTCGCAGATCATCACGCGCGCTTCGCTGGAAAATGCGATTGCCAGCGTGGCCGCCTCCGGCGGATCGACCAACGCCGTGCTGCACCTGATCGCCATCGCACATGAGGCGGGCATGGAGTTGACCGTCGACGACTTTGACCGCATCAGCACGCGCACGCCGCTGCTCTGCGACATGAAGCCCGGCGGTCGCTACGTGGCCACCGACTACCAAACCGCGGGCGGCAGCCGTCTGCTGGCGCAGCGCATGTTGGAGGCCAAGCTCATCGACGGCAGCACGCTGAACGTCTCAGGCCGCACGCTGGCAGAAGAGGCTGCGCTGGCTGTCGAGCAGAAGGGGCAGGATGTCATCCGCACCGCTGCCAACGCCATCAAGCCCACCGGCGGACTCGTGATTCTCAAGGGCAATCTGGCCCCCGAAGGCTGCGTCATCAAGGTGGCTGGGCACAAGCGTTTGGAGCATCGTGGCCCGGCGCGCGTCTTCGATACAGAAGAGGCCTGCTTCGCCGCATTGCAGGCGGGCAAGCTCCAACCGAATGATGTTGTGGTGATTCGTTATGAAGGCCCGCGCGGCGGACCCGGTATGCGCGAGATGCTGGCCGTCACCGCAGCCATCGCCGGAATTTCTGAGTTGAGCGAAACCGTGGCGCTGCTCACCGACGGACGCTTCTCTGGCGCGACGCGCGGCCTGATGGCCGGCCACGTTGCTCCTGAAGCAGCTCTTGGCGGACCCATTGCCGCTGTGCGCGATGGCGACATCATCGTCTTTGACATTCCCAAGCGCGAGCTGCGCGTCGAGTTAAGTGACGCCGAAATTGCAGCGCGCATGAAAAACTGGCAAGCTCCTGCGCCGCGTTTTACGCGCGGCGTCTTCAAAAAATATGCCGACCGTGTGGCCTCTGCGGCACATGGCGCCATCACCACCTGACGGAGAAATACTGCGATGAAAAACTCCGGCAATGCCAACCAAGCAGACCCTGCGATTTACCGGCATCCCACCAGCCTGACCGGCGCTGAGACCCTGTGGGCCTCGCTGGCCGGCGAGGGCGTTCGCGACGTCTTTGGATACCCCGGCGGCGCGATTCTGCCTGCCTACGACGCGCTGCGCAAATTTCCCATCCGCCATATTCTGGTGCGCCATGAACAAGGCGCAGCGCACATGGCCGACGGATACGCGCGCGCATCGGGCCGCGTCGGTGTGGCCATCGCCACCTCCGGCCCCGGTGCCACCAATCTGGTCACCGGCATCGCCAACGCGATGATGGATTCGGTGCCGATCGTCTGCATCACCGGTCAGGTGGGCAGCAAGGTGTTGGGCACCGATGCGTTTCAAGAGGTGGACATCACCGGCATCACGTTGCCCATCACCAAGCACAACTATCTGGTGAGCCGCACGGAAGACATTGCGCCGACGATCCGCGAGGCATTTTTGATTGCCAAGTCGGGACGGCCCGGTCCGGTGCTGGTGGACATTACCAAGGACGCGCAGCAGAACTCGGCCATCTTTGACTTCGATGCCGCTGCGCCCGAGGCGTACCGCCCGCATCCGATGTTGCACGCCGACGCCAGCTCCATCCGCGAAGCCATTGCGTTGATGCGCGCGGCCAAGCGTCCGTTGATTCTGGCCGGCCACGGCATTCTGCAATCGAATGCAGTAGAGCAGGTGCGCGCGTTGGCAGATCGCACACAGATTCCCGTTGCCTGCACGCTGCTCGGCTTGGGAGCCTTTCCGGCTTCGCATCCGCTGAACCTGGGCATGATGGGCATGCACGGCGAAAGCTGGGTCAACCAGGCCATTCAACAGTCTGATCTTTTGATCGCCTGCGGCATGCGCTTTGACGACCGCGTCACCGGCACGCTGGCCAGCTACGCACCGCACGCCAAAAAAATTCACATTGAAATTGATCCTTCTGAGGTTAACAAGAACGTCGCCGTTGACGTTGCCTTGATCGGCGACCTGAAGGATGTGCTCGACGCCATGCTGCCCGAGTTGCCAACGATGGATACCAGCGCCTGGCGCGAGGCCATCGACGCCATGAAGGGCGATGCCGCCGTGCGCGACATTCAAAACCTGCCCGACGACGGCCACCTGTACGCCGCGCACGTGATGCACGATCTGTGGCACGCCACTGGCGGCAACGCGGTGATCGCCACCGATGTGGGCCAGCACCAAATGTGGGAGGCGCAGTATTACAAGCACGACCATCCCCGCACGCTGATCACCTCTGGCGGCGCAGGCACCATGGGCTTTGCCCTGCCTGCGGCCATCGGAGCCAAAATCGCCTGCCCGGAAAAAGAAGTCTGGGTTGTCGCCGGTGACGGCGGCTTCCAGATGACCGCCTCCGAGCTGTCCACCATCGCTCAGGAAAAAATCAAGATCAACATTGCCATCATCAACAACGGCTATCTGGGCATGGTGCGCCAGTGGCAGGAGCGCTTCTACGACAAGAACTACGAGTGCACGCCGCTGCTCAGCCCAGACTTTGTGAAGCTGGCCGACGCGCATGGAATCGCAGGAGCCACCGCACGCACACGCGGCGAGGCCGTGGCAGCCATTGAGGCTGCACGCAAGCACGAAGGTGCCTTCCTCATTGACTTCCGCGTGGAGCAGGAGGATTCCGTTTACCCAATGGTGCCTGCCGGAGCCGCGCTGCATGAGATGATTCGCCGCCCGCAAAGCAAGCCCCGGAACAATCCGCTGGTGGAAACCGCTTCGGACGCTTAGAACAGGAGAACGATAATCCATGCTGCACACATTTGTTGCGCTGGTGGAAAACAAGCCGGGAGTTTTGACGCGCGTTGCCTCGCTCTTCCGGCGGTTGAACATCAACATCACCTCGCTGACCGTTGGCGAGTCGGAACGCGCCGACGTCTCGCGCATGACCATCGTGGCCGAGGCTGCGCCCGACCGCGCCCACCGCATTATGGCCTCGCTCTATAAACTGGAGAATGTGCTGGAGGTGGATGACGTGGGCCGCCACTCCGCCGTGGTGCGGGAGCTGGCCATGGTCAAAGTGGCTGCCGGGCCGCAGACGCGCGCACATCTCTTTGAACTGGCCAAGGTCTTCCACGCGCGCATCGTGGACTTGGCCCCGGAGTCGCTGATGCTGGAGATTACCGGCGGCGCGAGTAAAATTGAAGGATTGGTGCAGGTGCTGGTCGAAAGCAACTACAAGATTCTGGAAATGGCCCGCACCGGTCGCATGGCCATGCGCCGCGGCCAGCACACCAGCCGCGTGCTGGAGGCATTGCGCGAAGCGCCGTCCTCGCAGTCCGTTCTGGCCGGCAAGCCCAAGCAGGCTGCCGCCGGATGATTGCGGCTAGTCGCCGCAGAAAAATTTTGCGCGGTGCAGCGTGAGTTTCAGAAAACGATTTTCAATTTTTCAACATCATGGAAGGAAGCACACAATGGCAAAGATGTACTACGACGCAGACGCGGACCTCGGCTTGATCCGCAAAAAGAAGGTGGCCATCATCGGCTACGGATCGCAGGGTCACGCGCACGCGCTCAACCTGAAGGACTCTGGCGTGGAGGTCTGCATTGGCCTGCCCGCGACCAGCAAGTCCATCGCCCGCGCGCAACAGGCGGGGTTGGTGGTCAAAACTCCTGCCGAGGCAGCGCAGTGGGCGGACGTGGTGATGATGTTGGTGCCCGATCAAACCGCAGCCAAAATTTATGCTGAATCCATCGCGCAGCACATGACCAAGGGCAAGACGCTCATGTTCGCTCACGGCTTCAACATTCGCTTCCGCGCCATTGATCCGCCCAAGGACATTGACGTCAGCATGGTCGCGCCCAAGGCTCCCGGCCATCGCGTGCGTGAGGTCTTCACCGAAGGCGGCGGCGTCCCCGGACTCATCGCCGTCGAACAGGATGCCAGTGGCAACGCCTTCGCTGACGCGCTCTCCTACGCGCGCGGCATTGGCTGCACCCGCGCCGGTGTGTTGCAAACGACCTTCAAGGAAGAGACCGAAACCGATCTCTTCGGCGAGCAGGCCGTGCTCTGCGGCGGCACCAGCGCGATGGTCAAGGCTGCCTTTGAGACGCTCGTCAACGCTGGCTATCAGCCAGAGGTTGCCTATTACGAATGTCTGCATGAGCTGAAGCTGATCGTCGATCTGATGTATCGCGGCGGCTTGAACTACATGCGCTACTCGATCTCAGAGACTGCCGAATACGGCGACTACGTTGCCGGCCCGCGCATCGTCACCGACCAGACCCGCGCGGCCATGAAGCAGTTGCTCACCGATATTCAGGACGGCACCTTCGCCAAGAACTGGATCAACGAGAACAACACCGGACGCAAGTGGTTTGAGGCCAAGCGCGCAGAAGAATCCAAGCACTCCATCGAAGCCGTCGGCGAACCGCTGCGTGCTTCCATGCAGTTTCTGGATTCGGTCGTCGTCAAGGACAACACTGTGCAGCGCAACACGCCCAAGGCCAAGGAAACGGCCACTGTCGGCGCGTAAGCAGACTCCAATTTATGGGGATATTCCAGGGGAGCCGCAACGGTTTCCCTGGATTTATTTTTGGGCGGAAATTGCCTGAAGATAGTGTGTGATTTCTGGGCTGGTCCAGTCTTGCGCGCCGATAAACTTGCGGCGCAGGCGACCACTGGGGTCGATGACATACGTTTCTGGAAATTGCACGGTGCCGTAAATGTGGTTGACTGTCTGTTCTGGATCGCGCAGATCTATGAAGTCCACGCGGTTTTCACGCAGGAATTGTTGATAGGATGCAGCATCCGTGTCCACGCTGATGGCTAGAATGGCAAGTTGGGGCATGCGCCGGTGCAGATCGAGCAGCGAGGGTAGCTCTTCCAGGCAGGGTGGGCACCATGTAGCCCAAAAATTCAACAACACGACTTGGCCACGATACTGCCGCAGGCTGATGGTCTGTCCGGTGTCGGCGTCGCGGAGGGTAAACTCTGGCGCGAGCGTGCCAATATTGCGCGGCAGCGAGCCGCGATTGCAGCCTGCGGTGCAGAGCAGACTCAGCAGCAATCCAAGAATCGAACCATGCGACGCGCGCAGCTTCACCTTTCTATAATACGAGTTCAGGATCCAGACTGCGGGAAGGAAATGGGCCAGTGAGCCAAGTGGACAAGGACTGCGCGATGGTGTTGTCGGTGATCATTCCGGCGCGAGATGAGGCGGATTGTCTGGGGGATTGCCTGCGCTCGCTTGTGGCGCAGTCCGACGTTGGATTTGTGTTGGGTACGGATTGGGAGTTGCTCGTCGTGGACGACCACTCCAGCGATGCGACGCGCGCGATTGCGGAATCGTTTGCAGGCGTCACGGTGTTGGTTGCGCCCGAGTTGCCGCAGGGTTGGACCGGCAAGGCCCATGCCTGTTGGACGGCAGCGCGGCAGGCTCGCGGTGCTTGGCTGCTCTTTACCGATGCGGACACGCTGCATGAGCCGGGAAATCTGCGCCGCGCGCTGCATGAGGCCGAGCGTGCGCAGGTGGGCTTGCTCTCTTACTCCCCGCGCCAACAGGTGCAGGGCTTGGCGCAACGCGCGTTGATGCCGGTGGTCTTTGCAGAGTTGGCATCCAAATATCCGCCGCAGCGCGTCAACGATCCGGGCGCTTCCGTGGCTGCAGCGAATGGACAATTTCTGCTGATCGCGCGCACGTCCTATGACCGCATCGGCGGCCACGCAGCGGTATGCGCAGCGATTTTGGAGGATGTGGCCTTGGCCAAACGCGCCAAACGCTCCCAGGTGGGACTGCGTTTTCGCTATGCCCCCGATGCGGTGAGCGCGCGCATGTATCGCAGCACGGCGGCGATGATTGAAGGCTGGACGAAAAATCTGGTGCTGTTGTTTCCCAACGCGCTGCTGTTGGCGCTGGGGCGAGGGGCTGAGTTTTTTCTGTTGCTGGGCCTGCCGTTTTTGGCGGCGTGGCTGGTCTTTCCGGTGCAGCGGGTTGCGGTGTTGTTGTGGTGGGTGTGGCGTTTGGGCGTGGTCTATGCGCGCACGGCCAAGGCACATTTTCCTTTTGCGGACACCTTGCTGGCTCCGTTGGGGTTGTCCTTGTTCGCTGCGTTGCTCGTGCGCAGTTGGCTGCATAAACATCTGCGGCGTAAGGTGGAGTGGAAGGGGCGAATCTACCGATCCGCAGCGGCTGGGGGTGCCCCCGGCACATCCGCAGGCCAAAGCCGATAATTGCGTTCCCAGCGCGGGCATTGCTGCCTATCGACGGCCATTTCGTGCGCTTTTTGCTCTGGGAGCGGATACACTAAGGGAATCGTATGCTTCTGCTGACCCGCAAGGCCGAGTTCTCCGCAGCGCATTATTACTACGTCGATGCTTGGTCGGCGGAGGAGAATCTGCGCCTTTTTGGCAAATGCGCCAATCGCAACGGGCACGGACACAATTACACGCTAGAGGTCACGATCGAAGGCAAGGTCGATCCTGTCTCCGGCTTTGTGATGGATTTGAAGGCGCTCAAAGACACGATAGAGCGCGAGGTGGTGCAGGTCTATGATCATCGCCATTTGAACTTGGAAGTTCCCGAGTTTCGCAGCACATTGCCGACAACGGAGAACATTGCCGTGGCGATTTGGCATAGACTCGCGGGCAAAATCCAGGGTGCGCGGCTGCATCGCGTGCGCGTCTATGAGATGCCCGACTTGTTTGCCGACTATTACGGTGAGCCATGAAGGTCTATCTGTCGCGCCGCTATCACTTCAGTGCTTCGCATCGCTTGCACAATGATGCCTACACGCCAGAGCAAAATCGCGCGATCTATGGAAAGTGCAACAATCCACACGGGCACGGACACAACTATGTGGTGCGGGTAACCGTGAGCGGGCCGATGGATCCGGTGACCGGCATGGTCTGTAACTTGGGGGAACTGGATGGATTTGTGCGGCGCGTAATTTGTGAGCGCTTCGATCATAAAAATTTAAACTTGGATTCCGCATTTGAAAAACTGGTTCCAACTACGGAAAATCTCTGCCGCGAGATCTACCGAATCATCAAAAGCGGCTTTGCGCATGTCATGCTGGAGGATGTACGAGTGGACGAAACTTCCAACAATTCTTTTGAATACTCCGAGCGCGAGTGGCATCTAATCTCTGCACGCCAGTAATGTTCAGCGCGCAAGCCCGTACCAAGTCTGAACCGATGGGAGACGAACAGTGCCGTCAGCCGGGAAAAAGGAGATACATATGGCACAACCAGCTTTGATCCAAAAGCCGACCAGGGATTTGCAGGAATTTTCCACGCAAGAGATCTATCAGGAAATGCTGTCCCGTCTGGGAGAAGACCCCAACCGCGATGGATTGCAACGCACGCCGGAGCGGATGGAAAAGTCGCTGCAATTTTTGACCAAGGGCTACA
>DAHWKP010000011.1:0-1287 GCA_027343585.1 Acidobacteriaceae bacterium | reverse complement strand
GTTCTGGCGGAGAGAGTGGGATTCGAACCCACGTTACCTTGCGGTAAACACGCTTTCCAAGCGTGCGCCTTCAGCCACTCGGCCATCTCTCCAGCGGGCGCGTTCAGTGTTGAATGTATCACACAGAGCCTGCCCGTTGGAATGCGCGTGAAGGTGAGCCGAGCGAGGGCGTATACTAATCTGTATGCCAAAATACTCCGTCGTTGTTCCTTTTCATAACGAGGAAGAGAATATCACCGCTCTGTATGACCGCTTGAAGGCCGTCATGGAGCATGTGGGCGAGTCCTTTGAGCTGGTCTTTGTTGATGATGGCTCCAGCGACCGCAGCTATCGGCTGCTGGAAGAGATCACCGCTGTCGACAGCCGCGTGCTCGTCGTCAAGCTGCGCCGGAACTTTGGCCAGACCTCGGCCTTGGCCGCAGGCTTTGACCACGCGCAGGGCGATTTTATCCTCTCGATGGACGGCGACCTGCAGCACGACCCTGCGGAGATTCCCAACTTTTTGGCCAAGCTCGAAGATGGCTACGATGTCGTCAGCGGTTGGCGTAAAGAGCGCATCGACAACTTCGTTATGCGGCGCATTCCTTCCCGCTGCGCCAACTGGCTCATGGCCAAGCTCTCCGGCGTGGACATCCACGACTTTGGCACCACCTTCAAGGCTTATCGCCGTGAGGTGATTCACAACATTCCTCTCTACGGCGAGATGCACCGCTTCATTCCGGCGCTGGCCTCGTGGTATGGCGCGTCCATCTGCGAAATTCCCATCAAGAACGTCAATCGTGAGCGCGGCAAGTCGCACTATGGCATTTCGCGCACCTTCCGGGTCTTCTTTGACCTGATGACGATTCGCTTTCTGCTGAAATATCTTTCGCGCCCGATGCACTTCTTCGGCTCCATCGGCGCCACCAGCATGGTCGGCGGCATGGCGCTCTCCTTCTGGCTGTTGATGCTCAAGCTCTTCACGCATCAACACGTGATGGATGCGCACGGGCCAATGTTCGTCATCGCCGGGGTTTTGATTCTTGCCGGCATTCAACTGCTGGCCCTCGGCCTGATTGGCGAGTTGCAAGTGCGGCACTATCACCAAAGCCAGTACCGCGCGCCTTATACGATTGACCGGCTGGTCCGCCTGCGCACACAGGAAAATCCCGGCATGTTGCACGAAGGATAGCCGCACCCAGAGTTCCACTGCACCATAAAGAGGCCGCAGCCAGCCATGAAGGCGATCCGCATCCAACACACCGGCGCGCCGGACGTGATGAAACTGGTGGACACGGACAAGCCCGT
>DAHWKP010000264.1:0-1389 GCA_027343585.1 Acidobacteriaceae bacterium | reverse complement strand
CTGCGCGAAATCTTTGATCCGCCGGTGGTGCTTTGGCTGCGTGGGGACGCATCGTTGCTGGCTTGGCCAGGCATTGCGATTGTGGGCACGCGCCAACCCACGCCCTACGGCGCAGGCATGGCACAGATGTTGGCGCGCGACCTAGCCGCGCACGGTCTGGTGGTGTTGAGTGGCATGGCTCGCGGCGTGGATACGGCGGCCCATCGCGGCGCGCTCGAAGCTGGAGGCAAGACCATCGCCGTTTGGGGCACGGGCATTGACGTCATCTACCCCAAGGAGAACAAGCGGCTGGCCGAGCAGATTTTGGAATCCGGCGGCACCATCCTCAGCGAGTACGCCATGGGCACGTTTCCCGCGCCGCAGAACTTTCCTATTCGCAACCGCATCCTGAGCGGCATGAGCGTGGGCGTTCTGGTGATCGAGGCCGGTGAGAACAGCGGCACGCGCATCACCGCCCGCTGCGCGCTGGAGCAAAACCGCGAGGTCTTCGCCGTGCCCGGCAACGTGACCACCAAAAATGCTTGGGGACCGAACACGTTAATTAAGCAAGGAGCCAAGCTGGTCGCCACGTGGGAAGACGTGTGGGAGGATCTGCCCACGCAAATCCGGCTGGAGGTCGAGGAGCGCACCGGCGCTGCATCCGCGGATGGCTCGGCTGCATCTTCTCTAGCGGCGGCTCTATTCGATTCTCCCGATCTGCCCGCCGAACAGCGGCTGGTTCTTGAGCTGCTGCGAGCCGATGAGGCCCTGCAAATCGACGAAATTGTCGAGCGGCTGGAGGGCAAGGCCAGCTCGTCGGAGATCTTCGCGGCGCTCTTTGAATTGGAGTTGGCGGGTAAGGTGCGCGCACTGCCGGGGAAAAATTATTTGAAAGCCTTTTGATTCTTGTATTTATGCACGTTTTCCCCGTGGAAATCCCCCCAGGTGTCCCCGGGGGCTAGTGGATTTCTTGCCCGCACTCGTGATAGTTTCCCGCTTGTTACCCCGGAGCCGGGGATGCGTCCAACAGGCAGGCTCCCCTCAGGAACAGTACAGCCGCTGCCGAAGAGTACACCGAGCAGCATGGAACCACACCGGCATCTATATTGGTAGAACGCAGAAGAAGGATGGGAATGGCAAAAGCACTGGTCATCGTCGAGTCGCCGGCCAAGGCCAAGACGATCAACAAATATCTGGGCAATGACTACACCGTGGAGGCCACCATTGGCCACATCATGGATTTGCCCAAGAACAAGATTGGCGTGGACTTGGAAAACGGCACCTTTGAGCCGGAGCTGATCGTGATGCCCGGCAAGGAAAAGGTGATGGACCGGCTGAAGAAGCTGGCCAGCACGGCCAGCGCCGTCTATCTTGCGCCTGACCCGGACCGCGAAGGCGAGGCCATCGCCT
>DAHWKP010000263.1:0-14925 GCA_027343585.1 Acidobacteriaceae bacterium | reverse complement strand
CCGCGTCCACATGGCTGATGCTCTCGGGCTGGCTGGCGCAGACGCGCCTGCTTCCCATGGAGCAAGCCAGTCAGGCGGTCACCACGCTGGCGATTTTGCTGGCGGTGTTGGCGGCGGCCCTGCGCACCTGGGGCACGGCGTACCTGGGCGGCAGCGTGATGTTGGACGGTGCACTGCACGGTGAGTGCATTGTGGCCGATGGGCCGTATCGGTATGTGCGTAATCCTTTATATCTGGGCAGTCTGCTGAACACGCTGGCGCTGGTGATTTTGATGCCGCCGGGTGGAGCGGCCTTTGTGTTGGTCGTCATGGCCGTGCGCTATGGATTGCTCGTCCGCGCAGAGGAGGCTCACCTAGTGCAGACCCAAGGCGATGCCTACCGCGCTTATCAAAAGTTGGCACCGCGCTGGCTACCCCGGCTGCGCACTCCGATCGCCGCAGGCGGGGCGCAGGCGCATTGGGGACAAGCCATAAGCGCAGAAACCTATGTTTGGGGCATGGCGATCACCTATGCCGCGCTGGCATGGCGCTATAACACCATGCTGCTGTTGCAGGGCGTGTTGGTATCGTTTGGTCTGTCGCTGGTGGTGCGGGCGCTGTTGCCCAGGCAGAATCCGACGTAGTCTGGCGGCGCTGCTGCTTCGATGCAGATTCAAAAAATTCCTCAAAACACCAACAGCGCAGGAGCGGTGCCGAACCGTTCCCTGCGCTGTTTGGGTGTGGGTCGCATGAGAGCCGGAGGGCGCGCATGCGCTGGAGATGTACTACTTCTTGGGGGGAGCAATCGAATCTTTGGCGCTCTTGGCGACGCGGAACTTTACGACGGTCTTGGCCTTGATCTTGATGGCCTCTCCGGTCTGCGGGTTGCGGCCCATGCGTGCCTTGCGCTCGGCCTTGACCAAACGGCCCAGTCCGGGAACAACGAATACGCCATTTTTCTTGGTTTCCTTGATGGCGGTCTCCGCCAAAGTCTCCAAAAATGCTGCGACCTGTTTGTTGGTGAGTTCGAGCTTCTCGGCCATGTGGCGGACGAGTTGCGTTTTGGTCATACCTGCTGCCATGTTGTGTTTCCTCCTAGTATGTTCGATGCGTCCTTGCGGTCCGCACAGGTGCAAATTTCGAAGGGTCGCATTCAGAAAAGCCCTCCCATTTCTGAAAGAAACCCGCGTGTGCATGGCGGCATCGTGCGAACTGAATCGCCAGCATCCATGCGGGTCTGCGAAACCCCACGCCGTTTACCTTGCGGCTTTTGCGCGGCTTTGTCAACCGGAAAACAGCCATTTCCACAGCTTTTTTGAAGATTTCTTTGGGTTTTGTCAATTTTTGCCAATTTTTGCCGGGATTTACCGGGTTTTGCGGCCAGCTACAGCACCGAAAACATCGTGCGCTTGCGTGCGGCCAAGCCTTCGATGAGCGGCTGATTCAGCAAATCGACCACGGGAGCGGCGGCGCGCAAGCGGCGGACAATCTCGCGCACCAGCGTAGGCTTCAGCGCAACGGTTGCAGGCAGCGTGGCCGCGACGCCCCATTGCCGACAGAGCAGCAAATCCATTGCAGGATGGTCGGCGGGAAAGCCTTTGGGTGCGCGCGTCAGCCGCAGGCCATCGAATTCATTCATCAGCGCGCGCAACGTGCGACTTTGCAGGCGGCGGCGCAGCTCCGCATGGTGGGTCAGCAGATGCGTGCGAATGGCCAGCAATTGTTCGCGCTCAGGCATGTAGACTCCTGCGGCGATGACCAGTTCCGTGGGCGAAAGATGAATGTAGTAGCCGCCGCCGGAGGTTTTCTGCAGGCCCGCGTGCGCCCACCACGCGGCGATGTGTTTTTTGTAGGGAGTTTTGTCGGCGGAGAAGCGCGTATCCCGATAGATGCGCATCATGCACTTTTGCGGCGACTGTATGTGGTGTGGGGCGAAGCTGCGCATCGCCGCATTGATGGATTCAATCACGGCGTACAGGGGATCTTTGAGCAGACGTTCAAAGTCTGCCTTGCGCGGCGTGAACCATTCGCGGCGATTGTTCCGCGCCAATTGTCGCAGAAAGGTGAGCGACTCTGGTGTGAAGTGGGGCGCGGTGTCCGTAGCGGGCATGGGGACGATTATAAAACGGCGCTTCCCGACTGTTTGCGCGCCCCAGGCAGCAACCTACTTCTGTGCAGCAGCATAGACAACGCGGCCTTCACTGAGTGTTGTCTGCACTTTGCCGGGCAGCGTCCATCCGTCAAAGGGCGTGTTGCGCGATTTGGATTTGGATGCAGCAGCGTGGTACGTCCACAGTGCCGTGGCATCGAAGAGCACCACATCGGCGAAGGAACCCACGGCCAGCGAGCCACGCCCGGTGAGGTGCAGCAACTGCGCGGGCTGCGTGCTCAACAGCGCGATCACGCGGCTGAGCGATAGAGCATGCTTTTGATGCAGCACTTGCAGGGTGAGTCCGAGCGCTGTTTCCAGGCCGAGAATGCCATTGGGTGTGCGCTCAAACTCCTGCTCCTTCTCGTGGACGCAGTGCGGCGCGTGATCCGTGGCGATGGCATCGACGGAGCCGTCGAGCAAGCCTTGAATGAGCGCTTCGCGGTCTGCCTGTACGCGCAGCGGCGGATTCATGCGTGCGTGGCTGTCGTATTGGCCGACGGCCTCCTCGGTCAACGCGAAGTGATGCGGAGCGACTTCGCAGGTGACGCGCAGTCCATTGCGCTTGGCCCGGCGCACCGCCTCCAGCGCCTTGGCCGTCGAGAGGTGGGCAACGTGCAGATGGGCGCGGCTGTCTTGCAGGCCCGCCAGCAGTTGAATGTCGCGTTCCACGATGCTGCTTTCAGCCTCCGCAGGCATGCCGCGCAGGCCAAGCCGAAAAGCCAGGGCACCGGCGTTCATGGTTGCTCCCTGCGTCTGGCGCGTGTCTTCGGCATGTTGAATCACGGGCAGCCCTGCGCGTGCCGCTGCGGCCAGCACTTGGTGCATGATGGCGTCGTGCAGAATCGGCTTGCCATCATCACTGACGGCGACAGCGCCCGAGGCTTTGAGCGCGCCGTACTCTGGGATTGCTTCCCCCAGGCTGCCGCGCGTAGCGGCGGCAATGGGGAAGACGCGCACCACTGCACCGCGATCTGGGGATTGCATCCAGCGTGTGATCTCGGCGGAGTCGTTGACCGGCGTGGTGTTGGGCATGGCGCAAACACTGGTGAAGCCGCCCGCTGCCGCCGCCGCTGTGCCTGTGGCGATGGTTTCTTTGTGGCTTTGGCCCGGCTCGCGCAGGTGTACGTGAATGTCCACCAAGCCTGGGGCGACGATGAGACCCCTGGCGTCGAGAATCTGCGCCTGCTCCCGCGCAGCCAGATCGTCGAGTTTGCCGGGTGCATCGACGGCAGCCACGCGGCCCGCGTTGAGCAACAGATCGCGGCGTGTGTCGAGGTTGGATGCGGGGTCGACTAAATGCCCGCCACGAATTAGAAGGTTGCTCATCGCCGGGTCTTCTTTCCTGCGCCAGAGTTGGATGCGGCCGGAGTCTCCAACGCGCGCGTCACCAGCGCCATGCGAATGGCCAGGCCGTGATGTACCTGTTCTTCAATCGCGGACTGCGCGCCATCGGCAACCTCGCTGGTGATCTCCATGCCGCGAATGATCGGCCCCGGGTGCAGTACCAGTGCGCGGGGCGCTTGTGCGGCCAGCCGCGCGCCATCCAGTTGATAGCGACGCCTGTATTCTTCAAGGTCGAGTTGCAGCCCAGCCAACCGTTCCTGTTGCACGCGCAGCATCATCACCACATCGGCCTGCTGCAGTGCGCGGTCGAAGTCGCGCTCCAGGGAAACGCCCGGCCCGATGTCGGCTGCGTGTTCCGGCAAAAGCGGTTGCGGGCCGCAGAAGAGTACGCGCGCGCCAAGCTTGGGCAGCAGCAGTGCGTTGGAGCGCGCCACGCGGCTGTGAAAGATGTCGCCGACAATGGCAATGGTCATGCCGCGCAAAGATTTTTCTGTGACGGTGCGTGCCTGCTTGGCGCCAAAGCAGCGAAAGAGAATCGTGCGCAGGTCGAGCAGCGCTTGCGAGGGATGCTCGTGGATGCCGTCGCCCGCATTCAAGATCGGTAGCCCGGTGGCCTGTGCCAGCAGATAGGGCGCGCCGGAGGAAGGGTGCCGCAGAATGATACACTCGGCCCCCAGCGCGCGCAGCGTAAGGCCGGTGTCTTTGAGCGATTCGCCTTTTTCGATGCTGGACGAGAGCGCACTGACCAGCACGGTGTCTGCGCCCAGCGACTTTGCGGCCAGCTCGAAGGAGGTGCGGGTGCGGGTGCTGGATTCGTAAAAGAGCAGCGAGACGCGGCGCTTGTGCAGGCGCAGTTCGCGCTTGCGTACGGCTGCGGATTCCAAATCGCTGGCCAGCGCCAGAATCTTGCCAACACCCTCGACCGTGAGTTGCGAGATGGAGAGCAGCGATCCCGGATGAATGGGAGCCTTGTGCAGTGGCAGCGGCACGGTTGGCGCTGTGGAGCGCCCCGTTTTGGCAGAAGCTCCGCGTGCGCGCTGCGTGCGCGGCGGAGCGGTGCGGAGCGATGCCGATTTCTTCTTCATGCTTGCAGAAAATCTGGCCGCAGAGGATCGCGGTGGATTCAAGTCTAAGTGCGCTCGATCAGCAGCACTTGTTCCGTGGTGTCAATTTCTTCCAGTTGGACTTCGATGATCTCTGTGTCCGTGGTTTGTACGGTACGGCCAACAAAAGTGGCTTCGATGGGGAGTTCGCGGTGCCCGCGATCGACGAGTACCAGCAACTGCACGCGCTGCGGACGCCCATGATCAAAGAGCGCATCGAGCGCTGCGCGCACGGTGCGGCCCGTGTAGAGCACATCGTCCACCAGAACGATGGTGCGTCCCGTGACGTCCAAGCCGATGGAACCGGCATGCACAATGGGCCGTGCGCTGCGCGTGGAAAGGTCGTCGCGGTAGAACTCAATGTCGAGCGTGCCAACGTCAATCGGGCGCTTCTCAATGATTTCGATGAGCTTGGCCAGTCGTTGGGCCAGCGGAGCGCCACGGCGCTTGATGCCAACCAGACCCAGGTTGGCGCTGCCATTATTTTTCTCGACGATCTCATGGGCCAGGCGGACCAGCGTCCGCTCAATTTCCGAGGCGGACAACAGGCGTGCCTTTTCCCGCAGCGTGGAATTCGGGCTGGGTGTATGCGTAGACGGGCTCATTCCTGCTTGATGATACGAGCCAACGGCGCGCGGAGCAAGCCTGACGGGTTCGTCCTGGAAATGCGTGGGCAGAAAACAGATTTTTTCTTTTGTACTCCGCCTGAATTACGCCGAGGGCTGCGGCTTGCCGCCGCTACGATACATTTGCGCTCCCAGAACGCCGCCCATTACGGAGAGCAGCAGAATCACGACGGCAATAAAGCCCATGCCCAGCAAAACCATGCCGGCGCGCCCCTCGGGCGAAAGCAAAAAATTTACAGTGGAGGCCATCTGTGCCTGAGCTTCGGCTCCGGAGGCTGCGTGGGCCAAGGCCTGTTGCAGCGCGCTGTTCAGGGTCGCATCCAGCAGCTTGCCTTGGTGCAGGCCAAAACGTTGCGTGAACAGCAGCAGCGTGTTTCCAGCCATGGCAGCTGCGGCGGTCATCGTGCCCGTCAACAGCCCGATGCGCGCGCCCTGACGGGGTTGCAGCGTAACCCCGGGAACGGAGCGGCGATAAAGCGCGACAACAAGAACCGCACCGCCAACGATCCAAAGCAGGCTGGCCGCGGCCAACACTGCGGAGAGTGCGCCCGTGCCCAAGGAGACCCAAAGCGCGATGCGAATGGCTGGCTTCCAAAGCACGCCACTGCCTTGCATGGATTGTGCCTGCGGTGCCGGGCTGGCTTCGCCATTGGCTCCGGGAAGAAAGTCGATTTCCTGCGCGGTATAGCGCAATTGTGGCGAGCCGCAATGCGCGCAAAACGCTGCGCCGCGCACCAAGGTCTCTCCACAGCGATGACAAAGCGGATCCATATCCTGAAACTACCCCAGCGAATGGAATGGGAGCAACCTGAGGCAGGCAAGCAAGAGGAGCAAAAAGAAACAGCACGGCGAGGGTAACCCGCGCCGTGGCTGCTTAGCAAGCCTGTTGTAGAAAAAAATCAGAGAAGCCCGAATGCAATTCCCCCGGCAGAACTCCTGCACTACCCTGTGCTGCGCAATCCCGCTGCAATGCCGCTGATCGTTGCCGCAATCGTGCGTTGCACTGCGGGACTGGTGTCCCCGGCGCGCTTGCGGCGCAGCATCTCCACCTGAATCAGACTCATCGGATCCACATAGGGATTGCGCAGTTGGATGGAGCGCGCCAACACGGGATTCGATTCGAGCAGCGTTTTCTGTCCCGTCACGGCCAGCACCATCTGCCGCGTGCGTTCCAGCTCCGCCTCAATGCGGCCAAAGACGCTCGTGCGCACCGCCTCATCCTGCACCAGCGATGCGTACAGGCGTCCAATGCCCAGGTCGGCCTTGGCCAGCGCCATCTCCACGTTGCGGATCAGATCGATGAAGAGCGGAAACTCGCGCATCATCTCGCGCAGCAACTCCAGCGAGGTCGCATCCTTGGCATACGACTCCAGCGCGTGTCCCACACCAAACCAGGCTGGAACCATGTGGCGGCTCTGCGTCCAGCCAAAGACCCAGGGAATCGCGCGCAGATCCCCGAAGCTGTTCTTGCTGGAGCGGCGCGAGGGCCGCGAGCCGATGCGCGCACTCTCCAGCTCATTGACCGGCGTTGCCTCGGCAAAGTACTGCAATACCGCCGGGTCCTCGGGAATGTTCTTGCGATAAAACGCGTAGGAGACCGCCGACATCGTATCGAAGGCCTCTTCCCATCCGTCGCGCATCACGCCGGTGCGATGGCCATCGGGCCGCCGCGCCTCCGGGCGGGCCAGCGCATCCAGCGATGCGGCCAGCATCAGCTCCAAATTGCGTTCGGCCAGCACCAGATCCGAATACTTCCAGTGCAGCACTTCGCCCTGTTCCGTCAGGCGCAGTTCGCCGGTGAAGGCATCCATCGGCTGCGCGTAGATGGAGCGATGCGTTGGGCCTCCGCCGCGTCCTACCGTGCCGCCGCGTCCGTGGAAGAGGCGCAAATGAATATCGCACTCTCGCGCCACTTGATGCAGCCCGCGATGGGCCTTGAAGATTTCCCACGTGCTGGTCACCATGCCGCCATCTTTGTTGGAGTCGGAGTAGCCCAGCATCACCTCTTGCCTGCGGCCCCAGGAGTTCAGTAGCGGCTGATACGATTCCAGCGTCCACAGCTTGCGCGAAACCTCCGCCGCATTGCGCAGGTCTTCAATCGACTCATAGAGCGGCACGGGCATGATGCCACGGCTGGTTTCGCTGGCCGCGCACTTCACGCCCTGGCTACGCGCCAGTTGCAGCACGTGCAGCACATCGTCCACGCTGCCTGCGCCGCTGATCACGTACTGTTGCAGCGCCGCTCCCGACACCGTCGTTTGCAAATTCGCCACGGCGCGGAATGTCGCCAGCACATCCTGCGTCTCCGGCGACAAAGGCTGCGCAAAGGCCGCCGGGTCTGCCGTCGGCGATGGCCAGGTCTGCATCTCCGTCAGCGCGCGGGTGTGCAGCTTGGCATGCTGGCGCACGTCCAGCGTGTGCAGGTGCAGGCCAAAGGTGCGCACTTCCAGCAACAGCGGATCGACCAGCATCCGCGCCAGGCGCACACCGGCGTGGCTGGCTAGGCTTTCACGCAACAGCTCCAAATCTTCCTGAAACTCAGCGGCGGATGTGTAAGGCGGCAGCGCAGCGCAAATGGCCTGCTCGGCCTGCACGGCGGCGCGCGCTGAATCCAGACGCTCCAGCATGCAATGCACAAAACGCCGGTACAGCTCGGTGGAGTAGCGCTCGCCAAAGTCGCGTCCACTGTGGGCGCGCAGGCGCGTGTACTGTTCCAGCCGGTTCAGCAGGGCATCGCTTAACGGCACCCGCTCGCTGGAGCTGGTCAGTAGATCAAAGATCAACTGCACACGCGCGCAGTAGTGGTCGCGCAGCTTGGCGGCAGCCATGGCCAGCGCCTTGCGCGTCACCGCGGGCGTCACGTTGGGGTTGCCGTCGCGGTCGCCGCCAATCCAAGAACCAAAGGTGACGAACTGTGGCAGGTCGATCGCCTCCAGCGACAGCCCGTACTCTTCGTTGAAGGCGTCGGCGACCTCTTGAAACAATTGCGGCAGCGTTTGGAAGATGGCGATCTCGTAGTAGTCCAGACCCATCTTCACTTCGTCATAAACAGAGGGCTTGCGATTGCGCACCTCGTCGGTCTGCCACAGCGCGGTGATCTCGCCCTGAATGGCGCGCTCCAGCGAGGCCAGCTCCGGGTCCGAGAGCGGAATGCGATCCAGTTGCTCCAGCAATTCGCCGATGCGACGACGCTTGAAGAGCACGGAGCGGCGCGCCACCTCCGTGGGATGCGCGGTAAAGACGGGCGTGATGCGAATCTGGCGCAGAAATTCCAGGGCCTCGTCCGCAGTGATGCCAGCCGTATGCAACCGGCGCAGCGTGCCACGAATCTCGCCGGGCTGCGGGCCGCGCTTGCCGCCGGCCAATAGATGGGCCTTGCGGCGGCGCTTGCGATGGTTGGTCTCGGCCAGATTGATGAGTTCGAAGTAAAAGCCAAAGGCGCGCGTCAGCTGATCCGCAAAGCGAACGTCCAGGTTCTGCACCTGCTGCAACGCCTGTTGGAGCAGAGCCTCAGCCGTGGCGCGATCCTTGCGCAGATGTGCCTGTCGGCCTTCCAGCGTTTGGCGGCGCAGGTCTTCCACCGCGCGGTAGAGCGGCTCTCCGACCTGTTCGCGCAGCACTCTGCCGAGAAGAATTCCCAGCGAACGCACGTCGCGGCGTAGTGGCGCTTCTTTGCGCGCGCCATTCTGTTCCTGAACTTCGGCCAGCCGTTCCGACCAGCTCTCCGGCTTCCACAGAGGTTCCATTCGCCCTCGATTCCCAATTGCAGACTTGTCGATTCGTTGCGCGCAGGTACAGAGTTGCCGCTCGGCTTGCCAGAATCAGCGGCTGCGCAGGCCATGCCATTCCTTGCCCAAAGCTTCCATTTGATTTTATGGGAGCGCGGCCTGTTCTTCCAGCTGCACGATCAAAGATTCCCATTCCGCCAGTGCTGCGGCGTGTTCGCTGCGCAACTGCTCCGCCTGCCGTAGGTGCAGTTGCGTCTGTTCGGCGGAGATGAATGCGGTCAGCGCCTGCTCGGCGATGGCCAGCGCAGATTCCAGACGGGGAATCTCCTCTTCCTCCAATTCCGCGCAGCGGCTCTCCATCTGCCGCAGTTTGATCGGATTCATGCGCTTGGGCACAGACGATGCCGGTGGCCCGGCTTCCAGCGCGGAGGTAGCCGCGCCTACTGACGGTGCCGCCGAGGCCTTCGAGGGCGTTGCGGCCAGGGCGGGTGCGCGCTCCGGCTTCCGTTCCGCTGCGCGCTCGGGCTGGGCTTGCCGCAGATACTCCTCGTAATTGCCGGGGTAGATGCGCGGCGCGTGATCGCGCACCTCAAAGACGCGCGTAGCCAGCTCATTTAAAAACAGCCGGTCATGCGAGACAAAGACGATCGTGCCAGAAAAATTCCGCATCGCCTCCAGCAGTACATCCTTGGCGCGCAGGTCCAAGTGGTTCGTCGGCTCGTCGAGCAGCAACAGATTCGCCGGGCTGACCAGCAGCCGCGCCAGCGCGTAGCGATTGCGCTCACCGCCGGAGAGCACACCGAGCGGCTTCCATACATCGTCGCCGGAAAAAAGAAAGCAGCCGAGCAGCGTGCGCAACTGCACTACAGGAACGCGCGTGGCTGCCGCAGACAGGTCGTCGAGCATTCGCGCCTGCGGGTCCAGCGTCTTGTACTGATCCTGCGCAAAATGGCTTAGCGCCACATTGTGTCCCAGCCGCACCGCGCCTGCCGACGGCTCCAGGTGGCCAGCCAGCAGGTTCAACAGCGTGGATTTGCCCGCGCCATTTGGCCCCACCAGCGCCACGCGGTCCCCGCGCTCAATCGTAAAGTTGCAACCGGAAAATACGGCGGTGTCTCCGTAGCGCTTCCCCAGATTCTGCGCCTCGATCACCGTGCGCCCGCTGGGCGGTGGCTGCGGAAATTCGAAATGTACCACCGGCTCCTCCGGCGGCAGTTCGATGCGTTCGATGCGCTCCAGTTCCTTGATGCGGCTTTGTACTTGCCGGGCCTTGGTGGCCTGCGCGCGAAAGCGCGTGATGAAGGCCTCCAAATGTTCAATGCGCTCCCGCTGGTTGCGATAGCTGGCCTCCAGCTGCGCCCGGCGCTCGGCCTTTTGCTGGAGATATTTTTCGTAATTGCCGCTGTACACATGCAGCCCGCGATTCCAAATCTCCACCGTCTTGCGCACCGTTACGTCCAGAAAGTAACGGTCGTGCGAGATCAACACAAACGCGTGCGGATACGCGGCCAGATACTCTTCCAGCCAATTGCGGGCTTCCAGGTCGAGGTGGTTCGTTGGTTCGTCCAGCAGCAGCAGTGTGGGCTTTTGCAGCAACAGCTTGGCCAGAGCGATGCGCATCTGCCAGCCGCCGGAAAATTCTTCGGTGCGGCGCGCCCAATCTTGCTTGGAGAAGCCTAGGCCGGTGAGCACTGTGCCCACCTGCGCCTCCAGCGTATAGCCGTCCTGCGCGGCAAACTGCGTCTGTACGCGCTCCAAGTCGTGTGCTGCCTGCGTATACTCTGCGCTGTTGGGATCCCTGTCGGCCAACTGCGCGCTCAAGGCTTCCATCTGCTGCTGCAAGGCGCGCGTGGCAGCAAAGACGCTCAAGCATTCTTCAAATACTGTGCGCCCGCAGAGTTGCAGCCCATCCTGCGGCAGGTAGCCGAGGGTCATGCCGCTGGCCCGTTCCAGCGTGCCATAGTCCAGCTCTTCCAGCCCGGCCAAAATGCGCAGCAGCGTGGATTTGCCCGTGCCATTGCCGCCGACCAGGCCGGTGCGTTCCGTGGGCACAAGCTGCCAGTTCACGTTTTCGAAAAGTAGTTTCGGGCCGAACCGCTTGCCCGCGCCGGTCAGTTGCAACATGGATTCAGGCTTCCAGAATCCTCTATTCTCGCACCTATGTGTGGGGTTGGGGTTGGTATACTCGGCAGCACGGCCATGCGTCTGCCTTTTCCAATTCACCTGAACATGCAATACGTGCTGATAGTTCTGGTGCTGACGCTCTACGCCCAAATCCTGAACGGAACCGATCCGCTCTTCGCCGCCATTGCCTGCATGGCGATGATGTTTTCCGCCATGGCGTTCAATGTGGTGGGCGGCCTGTCTTCCCTAAGCGGCGTTTTCATTTGCTTTTTATCGCTCAGCACGTACATTACGCTGATCTACACCAAAATTTTTACCTTCGAACCCACCAACAAAAACTTCAGCCAGCCCTTGCTGACGATCACGGCTACGGCGCTGGCGGACTTTGGGATTCTCATTGCCGCATGGCTCAGCCGCAGATTTGTATCCAAGCAGCCCCTGGTGCGGTTTTCTCCACGGGATACAGAAAACCTGCGCAACACCGCCGGCGGCATGATTGCATTGGGTATCATCCTTCAAGTTTTGATTTCGAATTATGGAATTAACTCCGAGGGAACTGTCGTCAATGGCTCGATCTGGGCGGCGCTGAATCAGTTGAACGGCTTCATCCCGTTGACCATCATTTTGGGCACGTACTACACCATCGTGACCAGCCATGGCACCAGGAGCATGAACTGGGTGGTGGTGTTAGCCATGATTTATACGGGCGGCATTGGCTTTGCGGCTGCATCCAAGCAAGGCATGTACACGCCACTCTTTTCGTATTTTCTGGTCTGCGCCGGCTTGCGCTACCGCTTCCGGGCCATTCAGGTGGTTTGGATTATCATTTGGTGTGTTTTTGCGATTGGCTTTCTGTTCCCATGGGCGCAGTATGCCCGCTCGTTCACCCGCCAGCGCACGCTGGGTTTGACCTTGCAGGCTACTTACAATGCGCTGCGGGATCCTAATACCTTTCCCGCCATGTATCGCTGGTACCGGGAGCGGCAGGTGAAGGGGGAGGAAGTCAATCAGGTCATGTTGTGTTACGACCATCCCCATGGCCTCATCGACCGGGAATCCCTTATTTGTGCCGATGACGCTTTGATCAACATTACCGAGCACTCCACTCCGCTTGGGCCGATGCCATTGATTCTCGGCTTTGCTTCCGTCATCCCGCATGCACTCTGGCCCAGTCGCCCCAGCATGTTTCTTGGCAACTACTATGGCCGTGAAACCGGATTGGTTGGCGATGAAGATATGACTACGCAGGCCGCCTTTGCTCCGGTCGGCGACGCTTACCGGGAGTTTGGTTGGGCCGGGGTGATCGTTTTGATGCCTGTACTGTTTTTCTTTACGTTTCTGATCTCGGACAGTCTCTTCGGCGATGTCCGCGACACGCCGTGGGGATTTGTCATGCTCGGCACGGTTGCAGTCACCGCGCCGGGCTTCTTGCTGGTTGTTCACCCATGGTACTGGGGGCACATTCTGCCCATTGTTCTCTTTCTGGTTTGGACCACCCGTTACGTGGCTCCCGAGATCGCTGTCTTCTTTGGTCTGCGCAAGGTAGGCAAAGGAATTATGCCCGTGGAAGAACTGATTCGCTAAGGGAAGCAGTTGCAATTGTGAGGCAAGGTCCATCGCAACAGCAGCAGATCGTGTTCTGCGGTAAACTAAGAGCTGTGCTTCGGACAGCCCCGCTCCCGCTGCGGTGGCGTGCAACCCACTTCCAGAATCACAATTGAAAAATCTAAGTAACGATAGGAAACGAACGCATCGTGTCTCGCGTCATTCGCAACATCGCCATTATCGCCCACGTGGACCACGGCAAGACCACGCTCGTGGACGCCTTGCTACGCCAGAGCGGCACCTTCCGCTCCAATGAAGCGGTTGTCGATCGCGTGATGGACTCCAACGACCTCGAACGCGAGCGCGGCATTACGATTCTGGCCAAGAATACGGCCGTCATCTTTGAGGACACGAAGATCAACATCGTGGACACGCCCGGCCACGCCGATTTTGGCGGTGAAGTCGAGCGTGCTCTCAAGATGGTCGATGGCGTCATGCTACTGGTAGATGCCAGCGAAGGCCCGTTGCCGCAGACACGCTACGTGCTATCCAAGGCGCTGGAAGCCAAGCTGCCGCCGATTCTGGTGATGAACAAGATTGATCGCCCCGACGCCCGCCCGCAAGAGGTGCTCAACGAGGTCTACGATCTGTTCATTGACTTGGATGCGCACGAGGATCAACTGGACTTCCCCGTCGTCTACACCAATGCCAAGCAAGGCACAGCGACGCTGGACTTGAAGACGCCGGGCACGGATCTGCTGCCGCTCTTCCACAAAATCATTGAGACAATTCCTCCCGCCAAGGGCGATGCCACTGCGCCGCTGCAGGTGCAGGTGACCAATCTGGATTACTCCGATTACCTGGGTCGTCTGGCCATTGCGCGCGTCTTTAACGGCACGCTGCGCACCGGCGACGAAGTCGCCATCTCCAAGCGCAATGGTGCCATCGAGAAGACGAAGGTCACCAAGCTCTTCAGCTTCAATGGTCTGAAGCGCACGGATATTGAAGCCACGGAAATTGGCGACATTGTCGCCGTGGCTGGAGTCGCTGGCATCACGATTGGCGAGACGATCACCAGCTTGGAGAATCCCTCTCCGTTGCCGCCGATCAGCATTGATGAGCCGACGATTGCCATGCAGTTTTCCGTGAACAACTCGCCCTTTGCCGGACGCGAGGGCCAGTACGTCACCTCGCGCAATCTGCGCGATCGGCTGGACAAAGAATTGCTGACCAACGTCTCCATTCGCGTGGAGGAGACGGGCAGCGCGGACAGCTTTAAGGTGCTGGGCCGCGGCGAGCTGCAGCTGGCGATTCTCATCGAAATGATGCGCCGCGAAGGCTATGAGCTGATGGTGGGCCGCCCGGAGATCGTCACACGCCGCGTTGACGGCAAGCTGATGGAGCCGGTCGAGCAGTTGACCATCGACATTCCAGAGAATTTTGTCGGCGTGGTGATGGAGCGGCTTGGCCCGCGCAAGGCTGAGATGGTGCGCATGAGCAATCACGGCTATGGCCGCGTGCGTTTGGTCTTCCGCATTCCCAGTCGCGGACTGATTGGCCTGCGCAGCGAGATGTTGACGGAGACGCGCGGCACCATCGTGATGAACTCCATCTTTGATGGCTACATGGAGCACCAAGGCGAGATTCCACAGCGGCCCACCGGCGCGCTGATTGCCGACCGTGCCGGTGCGACGACCACGTATTCGCTCGACGGCCTGCAGGAGCGCGGCGTCTTGTTTGTCGGCCCTGGCGTCGAGGTTTACGAGGGCATGATTGTCGGTGAACACTCGCGCGACAACGACCTGGACGTGAACGCGGTGCGCGAAAAGAAGTTGACGAACATGCGCGCATCTTCGGCAGATGAGGCCGTGCGCCTCGTCCCCTTCAAGCCGCTGAATCTGGAGCAATCCATTGAGTTCATCGCCGACGATGAACTAGTGGAGGTGACGCCAAAGAGTCTCCGGCTGCGCAAGAAAGTCTTGCAGGCCAACCGTCGTCCCCGCCGCAACGCCGTCGCCGTGCAGGGATAACCAACCGTTCCTTTTTCCCGCGCAGCTTCTGGGGGCAAGATCCCAATACTTGCCCCCAGCGCGAAAATATAGCTCTTCTTCCTCGTCCATCCTGCCAACTCCATTCCGGCCAGCGCGCGGCGAAACTTTAGAGAAGATTTCGAAGAGAAACCTCTCCTTTTTCTCCTGCATTTTCATTGACTTCGCACATCGACCGGCGCATACTTCTCAGAACAATTTTTTGGTGTAGTCCGACGCTCCCTCGTAACTGGCTCAGGTGTTGGAATGCGACCACTGTACTGTTGCGTGACGCTC
>DAHWKP010000276.1:0-1329 GCA_027343585.1 Acidobacteriaceae bacterium | reverse complement strand
GCTTATGGTATTCTGTGCGGAGAGATATGATTCTTTCCAAGGATTATGTAGAGTATTTAGCACGCCAGACGGTCAAAGGCCTCATCGACGCCAAGCTGATTCACGCGGAGAAACCTGCCGTTCTCAACGAGCGGGTCAACGCCGGATTGCTGGATGAGTTGATGCTGGAAGACCGAATCAATGAGGAAGTGCGCGTGATTCTGGAAGCATATCAGGAAGACATGCGGCGCAGCGGAGCCAGCTACCCAGAGATGTTCAAAAAGGTCAAGATGGAATTGGCCAAGAAATACAAGGCGGTTCTGTGAGAATCTCCCGCGACAAAGTCAACAAGCTCGCCCACGTCGTGGCCGACACGCTGGCCGAAACCCCCGAATGTGATTTTCTGGAAGATCGCAACACCATCCGCCAACAGGCGCGCGCCCTGCTGGAAAAGCTGCTGGCTGAAGAGTTAAAAATCGACACCGCAGCGCGTCTGAAAGTGCAGTCGCACAAGCGGAACATTCCCGAAGGCAGCCAGGAGTGGGACATCCTCTATCGCAAGTATTACAACGAGGAAGTCAAACGATTGGGAATCTGAAAATTTGCGCTCCAAGCAGAATCCATCATGAAAATTCAAAACGCAAAAGTCCTCGTCACCTGCCCCGGAAGAAACTTCATCACCCTGAAAATTGAAACCGACCAAGGCATCTATGGCCTGGGTGACGGCACGCTGAATGGCCGCGAGCTGGCCGTGGCCAGCTACCTGACGGACCACGTGATTCCCTGCCTCATCGGACGCGACCCCTTCCAAACCGAGGACATCTGGCACTATCTCTATCGTGGAGCCTACTGGCGGCGCGGGCCGGTGACCATGTCCGCCATCGCCGCCGTGGATATGGCGCTGTGGGATATCAAGGGCAAGGCGCTCAACACGCCGGTCTACAACCTGCTCGGCGGAAAAAGCCGCCACGGCGTCATGGTCTATGGCCACGCCAATGGCAAAGACATCGAGCAGACAAGCGAAGAGGTCGCGCGCTATGTGGAGATGGGCTACCTGGCCATCCGCGCGCAATCTGGAATTCCCGGGCTGCCCTCAACCTATGGCGTCTCCAAAGACAAACTGTTTTATGAACCGGCAGAAAAAGGCCTGCCGCCAGAGAACGTTTGGTCCACGGAAAAATATCTCAACCACGTGCCCAAGCTCTTTGAGAAGCTGCGCGTACAGTTTGGCAGCGACTTACACCTGCTGCACGACGCGCACCACCGCCTGACGCCCATCGAGGCAGCGCGGCTGGGAAAATCGCTGGAGCCCTACCATCTTTTCTGGATGGAAGACCCCGTGCCCGCAGA
>DAHWKP010000260.1:0-2761 GCA_027343585.1 Acidobacteriaceae bacterium | reverse complement strand
TTTTCTGCGTGCTGCGCAACTGCGGATTCTTCGCGGCGCTGATTAAGTCGGCAAAGATGCGGTAGGCTCCGGGAACGCCTTCGGGCATTTGGCGATCGAGCGCGAGCGCGGTGTAAATATACAGGCCTTGTCCGTAGTGCGCGTAGAGCAGGCCGCCTTGCTGCGGAGTCTGATCGGGGTCGTGCATTTCCAGCAGCGGCGTGTAGGCGGAGTTCCACGTGCTTAAAAATCCGTGGCCGCGCTCTTCCACCCAGCCGGAAAAATCTTTCTCCGTAATGTGATTGGGCCAGTTCAACAACGCGTCCTGCGGATGCAGCCATTGCACGGCGGAGTCTTCGTCAATCACCTTTTCCGGACTGTTGCCGAGCGAGAGTGGATAGGGCGCATCGCTAGCGGACAGCGCGTCCGTGTTATAGGTGACCAGCAAAACTCCCCCCTGATGCACGTAGGCCAGCAGGTGCGGGCTGGCCGCTGCCAGGTCAGGCTGCGCGGAGTAGGCGCGGATGCCAAGCAGGATCGCGTCCCAATGCGTCAGGTCGGCGTGGGCCAGATCCTCGACAGAGAGCGGTTGCGCGGTGATGCCGAGTTGCGCGAGTGACTCCGACAGCGTGTCGCCGGTGCCTGCAACGTAACCAATGCGCAGGCCGGGAGCCACGCGCAGATGCGCCGCATGCACCTGCGTGGTGGCGTCGCGGTAGAGCGGATACGGACGCAGGCCGGGATAGCCAACGATGCGATCTCCACGGCGGTAGGTTTGCCCGTGGCTGGTGGCTTTGGCTTGCAGCGTATAGGTTTGAGCGGATGCGTTCTGCGGTGTCACGGTGAAGATGACGCTGCTGATGCCGCCAGCCTTGGCGATGGTGAACGGAGCCGTGGCGGGCGCGGCGGTCCATCCGTCGGGCAGCTGGAGAGTGAGGGTTCCCTGCGCAGGCTGCTGCTCGTTGTTGGTGACGGTGGCCGTCAGGCGCAGCGTCGTTTGCCCGATGGGAAGAATGGCCACGCGCGGCGTTAGCGCGACGGAAAGTGCAGGCGCAACGATGAGCGGCTCAAAGACCGGGCCGAGTCCGCGCTGTTGGTGAACGGTGGCCACGGTCTGTTGCACGGAAAAATCCACGCCGTGATAGTGCAGCGTGGCGATGGCGTGGAGCGGATACGGAGCAAAGGAACGGCCTGCAAGCTGGGGATCGTCCCCAGTGTAGACGGGCTGCTCCATGCTGGCGCGATGGAAGTAAGCCTGGGTGGGGCGTGCGTCCAGCGGCACTTGCACGGTGAAGAATGCGTCCGTGGCTGCGCCGTTGGCGAGCGTTGCAGTCGGCGGCTGGTCCGTGTGCAACGTCCAAGATTCCTGCGTGGGTGGGAGCAAGCGAATCGCGGCCACCTGCACGGCATCCGGACTGCCGCTGGACAAATGCACCTGCACGGCGAAGCGCTGACCGGGCGTGGCGGTGCGGAAGGTGTTGGCATAGCCGCGGAAGTAGGCGGGAATTTGGCCTGCGGATTTTTGGCCGGGCACGACGATGGCGCGCAGCGAGATGCCGAGGGCCTGCGCCAGCGCGAGTGAAAATTGGCGCTGCTTGATGCGCAGCTCAAAGAGCACGTCTTGCAGGGTGACGACATCGGGCGCGGCAGAGAGTTGCGCGATCAGCGCATCGGTCGCGTGCAGACCGTCAGCCAGGCTGGGCGCGGTGCGTTCTGGATGCGCTGCGGAGTAGCTGGCGAGCGCTTGATCGACGGAGTTTTGGATGGGTGCAAGCTGCTTGCGCAGTGCAGGCTGTTCATCTGTCGGGGCCAGCGTAGCGATGCCGACAAGCGAGGTGTCGATGCCGCTGAAGAGCGTGGCATCGCCTGCCTGCGCGGCAACGCGCGTGGCGTACAAGTGATAGCCGGAGGTGATTGGCCCGGCCAGCGGCAGACCGAGGCCATCATTTTGCGAACGTTGCTGGCCCAGGCCGAGGCGTGCGAGTTGGAAGTAGGTCAGGCCGAGCAGCGGATCATATTGGCCGGTGGGGATGGAGACATCCGCAGAGGGTTCGCCGTGGATGTCTGCGCCAGTGACGAAGTTGTGAAAGATGGCCGGTGCCCAGTGGCCCGTGGCGTAGTCGAAGACTCCCTGATCCGTGATGCGTGCAAAGGGGACGCGGACGTAGAGCTTTTGCGGCGACCAGGGACGCAGGCCAGCGCGGATCTGATCCGGGCAGACCGACGGGTCGCCCGCAGCGATGTAAGCCTGCTGCGCCACCTGCCCGGCCACTTGATGCTGGCCGTGACCGTCAGAGACGTTACTGGCGAAGACGGAGGCGATGACCAGCGGATGTTTTTCGCGGACGATGCGCACCGTGTCACAGAGAACGCGCTGGCTGCCCCACTTGCTGAGCGCCTCCTCTTTGGTTTTGGTGAAGCCGAAGTCGGCGACGGAGGCCCAATCGGCGTGTACGCCGTAGTAGCTGTCGGCGGCGAGCATCTCCTGCGTGCGCAGCAGGCCGAGCGCATCCCATGTGTCGGCAGAGAGAACGTTCTGGCCAGCCTCACCGCGCGTGAGCGAAAGCAGATCGGCACGCACGCCGTCGTGGCGGCTCTCATAGGTGAGCATGGGGCCATCTTCGTCGTCGGGGTGCGCGGTGACCAGCAGCAGGCTGGCGCGGGTGTGGAGCTTTTGCAGCGTCTGCCACAGGCCCACGCTGCCGCGGTCAAACGAGTGCGGCTCCGCAGCCAGATGTGCGGCGGCCTGCGCGGCACTATGCGCGATGGGAAAAAGAAAAAG
>DAHWKP010000259.1:0-1829 GCA_027343585.1 Acidobacteriaceae bacterium | reverse complement strand
CGATGGCTACTTCTGGCTGATGGGCCGCGTCGATGATGTCATCAACGTATCCGGCCATCGGTTGGGCACAATGGAGGTGGAGTCGGCGCTGGTGGCGCATCCCAAGGTGGCCGAGGCCGCCGTGGTGGGTCGCCCCGACGCTCTCAAAGGGCAGGCGATTTCGGCCTTCGTAACGCTGGAGTCGCAGTATGCGCCGTCGCCAGAGTTGAAGGAAGAGCTGCGCGCCTGGGTGGCCAAGGAGATTGGCGCGCTCGCACGGCCCGACGATCTGCGCTTTACCGATGCACTGCCCAAGACGCGCTCCGGCAAGATCATGCGGCGTCTGCTGCGCGAGCTGGCCGCCACGGGCGAAGTGAAGGGCGACACAACCACGCTGGAAGACTTCAGCGTGCTGGCCAAGCTGGGCCAAGAGGAGTAACTCCGCTTGGCAACGGAGACCGCATCCACAGTTGCACCTGTTCCCCTTGCTGGCCCGGGCACGCATGTGCCCGCGCTGGACGGTGTGCGCGGCCTAGCGATCCTGATGGTGCTGGTGTTTCATCTCCTGCTATTCAATGACATTGGAAGCCGGTGGGCGGAGGCCCTGTCCCAGTTGCGGGGGCTGTGTGGCGCTGGTGTCGACTTATTTTTTGTCCTTTCAGGATTTCTCATCACGGGCATCCTGTATGACACATTGCACAGCGAGCATTATTTTCGCAACTTTTACATACGCAGATTTCTGCGCATCTTTCCGCTCTACTATGGATTTTTATTTCTGCTGCTGGCGCTGACGCCTTGGTTGCATGTGACCTGGGGTGGACGGCAGTTTGTTCTGCTCGCCTATCTGCAAAACACAGCCATTTGGTTTCCGGTCTCAGGCTTTCATCCGTCTTTAGTGGTAGACCTTAATCACTTTTGGTCACTAGCGGTGGAAGAACAGTTTTATTGCGTCTGGCCCCTGGTGGTTTTTCTGGTGCGAGACCGGAAGCGGCTGATGCAGCTTGCTTTGGGACTATCGGCCTGCGCACTGGTGCTGCGAGTTTTACTGGCCACGTACAGCACGGCGCTGGCCAGCGGTATTGTGCATGAGTGGACGCTTTGCCGCATGGACACATTGATGCTGGGCGGGGTGCTGGCCCTGTGGCTGCGGGGGGACGGGTCGTCTATACGCTCTGCAGAACGCCATCGCATGCTGCTCGCGATCTTTTTCTGGGCCGCAGTCCTTTTGATTTCCGTATATGCAGCGATCCATCCGCGTGTGGCTTTTGGGTACGGATTTTTCGGCGCTACCTACGGTGGAACGCTGCTGGCTTTGGCGTTTGCAGTGCTGATATTTCTATCCATCCAGCCGGGCACTATATGGAACCGCATTTTCTCCGTGGCGTGGCTGCGCAGTCTTGGGAAATACAGTTACGGAATTTACGTGCTGCACATTCTTGTTGGGTACCTTCTGAGCACAACGCTCCGCAAGTGGCTGGGGACCAGCCTGCGCATTTGGCTAACGCCGCGACTGCACTCCCGCCCTGCGGCGATTCTGGTGGAGTTTGCCGTCAGCGTCAGCGTGGTCTATGCGGCGGCATGGCTCAGTTACAACTTGTACGAAGTGCGCTTCCTGCGTCTCAAGCGCCGCTTTGCTGCTTAAGGGGAGACGCTGCACAAGTGCGGATCGCTCCCACAGCTGCTAAAGCCTAACTGCGAGGCTTGGACATGGGGACGGGCTGAAGCCCGTCCCCATCCCAACAACAGATTCCCAACAACAGACTTGTTCAGAGATTTCTTGAAAGATTCAGTGGAGTCTGTGCCGCTCTGCGGGTCGACATATTTTCGATTCCACTCACTTCTTCTCATCC
>DAHWKP010000244.1:0-1096 GCA_027343585.1 Acidobacteriaceae bacterium | reverse complement strand
CGCATTGATTCTGCGGCCAGAATTGGTCGTGCTCGACGAGCCGACCTCTGCGCTCGATGTCAGTGTGGCAGCGCAGATCATCACACTGTTGCAGCAATTGCAGCGGGAGTTGCGGCTGACATATCTCTTCATCACGCACTCGATGCCCTTGGTGCGCTACCTGGCGGATCGAATCGCCGTTATGGAAAACGGACGCATGGTGGAGATGGCGGACTGGCGGCAGGTCTGTGAGCATCCCCAGTCGGACATGGCAAAACGGCTGCTGGCTGCCACGCCGCAAATGCCCACGCAGGACGGTTTCGCCCCCATACAGCCGGTACAATAAGGGTACATGCCTTATCACTCGCTACGATTTCTTTGGCTCTCCATCACAG
Organism: Acidobacteriaceae bacterium; assembly: GCA_027343585.1. Lineage (GTDB taxonomy): Bacteria > Acidobacteriota > Terriglobia > Terriglobales > Acidobacteriaceae > JAJZCX01. The sequence continues at coordinate 722 of DAHWKP010000244.1, read as the reverse complement.
CACTGATTGCCGGAGCCATCAACTCCGTTGCTGGCGGAGGCTCTCTGTTGAGCTTCCCTGCATTGTTGCAGGCTGGGGTGCTGCCGAAGCAGGCCAACGCCACCAACACCATGGCTCTTTTGCCAGGTCAGTTTACCTCTGCGGCTGCGTACCGCGGGCAGTTGCACCGGCATCGTTCGCTGCTGCTGTCGTTGGTGATCGCTGCGTTCCTGGGTGGAGTGATTGGCGCGCGTCTGCTGATGGCGACTCATCAACGGCAATTTTTGCATCTGGTGCCATGGCTGCTATTGGTCGCCACTTGCGTGTTTGGCATTGGCCCATCGCTGCAAAAAAAATTGATGCAGAACGCCAAAGCTCATGACCACGCCACGGGCTTGCGTCCCATCGCCCGACTGCTGTTGCCCTTGGGAATTTTTATCGTCTGCCTGTATGTGGGCTTTTTCGGCGCAGGTGCGGGCCTGCTGATTATGAGCACGCTGAGCCTGGCCGGCGTGGACAGCGTGCATGAGATCAATGCGCTGAAGGCCACCATCACCAGCACATCGAACACCGTGGCTGCACTGACCTTCGTGATCTACGGTGCCGTGGTGTGGCGCTACGCACTGCTGATGATGCTGGCGGCCAGCATCGGCGGCTACGCCTGCGCGCGCATCGTGCAACGCCAGCAGCCCAAGGGCATGCGCGCTTTCATCGTAGTGCTCGGCTGCATAGTGACGGCCTAT
>DAHWKP010000237.1:0-1786 GCA_027343585.1 Acidobacteriaceae bacterium | reverse complement strand
ACGGGTCATCAACAGTGGATGGAGCGGAGCCAACGTGCTTGCCATCAGCAGGTAAAGCGTCAGCAACGCCACAAAGTCGCTCCGGGAGCGGAATACTGCGGGCATCCACGCCAAAAAGGCCAGAAAAAATACGCCGTAGTGATGCTCCCATGCGATCGGTGAAGCCATCACCGTCGCCATGGCAAAGAGAAGAAAATCTCGCGTGCCACCAGCCGCGCGCTGCACCTGCGGCGCGATCAGCGCGGCCAAAACAAGAAGCCCAGAGCTGGCCAGCGTGCTCCAGTAAATGACTGCGTTGTATGGAGGATATGGCGTGGTCGGCATTGCATAGTTCGAGATGCCCACGTGCAGCAAGCGATGTGCCAGCCCGTTCCAGGATTGATTCGTGGCAAACGAATCTCCACGAAGGCTCAAAAAATGCACAACCTGCAAATACGCAACGTGATTGTGCCAGCCAAAGACCGCTATGGAAATCGCAAGACCCGCGGCCGTTACGGCACAGAAGCTGGCGGCAAAACTCCACTGTTTGCGCAGCAGTGCCCACAACAAAAACAAGCTGGCCTGCGGCTTCAACAAACAGGTGAGTCCCACCAAAATGCCCGGAGTGGCACGGCAGCCGCGCATCCACAGAAAAACACCGGCCACCATCGCCAGATTGATCAGCGTTTGCATCTGGCCCAGGCAATAGGCATTCACCAGCGGAAGAAACGTCAGCCCCAGCAGTGCCACCAGCGCGCGAGCCAGCCATTGATGACGCAATCGCCATGGCACAGCGCCAGGCTGCTGGGCCACATCCAAAAAGAACTGTCCAGCGATGGCCAACGCTACCCACAGTGCGATGACCAGCATTCCATTCATCAACCAGTACGGACGAATGCCAAAATGTGCGCCCCATTGCCACGCGCGATACAACAGCAAAGCCGTGGGCGGATAAATGTAGCGCACGCCACGTTGGAAAAATACGGTCTCGTAGATGGCGTTTGGATGCTGGCGGGCAGCCTGATCGGCCTGCGCCATGTAATAGGAGCCGTCATTGCCCGTGCGCAAAAATAAAGCGTCTTTGGCCAGCTTCAACACGCTGCCGGAGTGCAGCCGGGGCGCAATGGCAATCAACGCCAGCTCAAAGAGAAGCGTGCAGAGCACCCAAATGATTAGTCCGCGCAACGCAGCGGGCATCGGCTCCCGGCGGGCGTCAGGGCTTTCTTCTCCAGGCTGCAAAGCCACGTCGTGCATGGTGACCATGCTAGCATTGCCTGCGTTCTCTGAATCTTTACAATCCCATCGCAGTGACTTGATACCATAGTTGCAACGCGGGCTTTGGTGCCGCGCACACATACGCATGACTCAACGAATCTTCGCCTGCCTCCTCTCCGTGCTGCTCCCCTTTTTGAACGCAATGCCCGCAGCCGCCAGCGCGTATGACGCTCATCCCAAACTCGTCATCCTGCTGGTCATCGATCAGTTCCGCGAGGATTACTTGGAGCGCTACCGCAGCGACTTCAAAGACCGCGGCTTCCGTCTCTTTCTGGATGAGGGTGCCTACTTCCCCAACTGCTACTTCAACTACGCCAACACCAAGACCTCGCCCGGCCACGCCACACTAGCCACAGGGGCCTACACCGACGGCCACGGCATCTCCAGCAATGACTGGTGGGATTTGACCCGCAACAGCCAGCGGCCCATCTCGTCGGTCGAAGATCCCCGCTATTTTCTCGTCGGCCCCGCCGACGGAGCCAAGCGCGAAGGCTCCTCGCCGCGCAATCTGCTGGCGACAACCTTCGGCGAT
>DAHWKP010000236.1:0-1789 GCA_027343585.1 Acidobacteriaceae bacterium | reverse complement strand
ACGGGTCATCAACAGTGGATGGAGCGGAGCCAACGTGCTTGCCATCAGCAGGTAAAGCGTCAGCAACGCCACAAAGTCGCTCCGGGAGCGGAATACTGCGGGCATCCACGCCAAAAAGGCCAGAAAAAATACGCCGTAGTGGTGCTCCCATGCGATCGGTGAAGCCATCACCGTCGCCATGGCAAAGAGAAGAAAATCTCGCGTGCCACCAGCCGCGCGCTGCACCCTGGGCACCATCAAAGCTGCCAGCACTAGCATTGCCGAGCTGGCCAACGTGCTCCAGTAAATAACTGCGTTGTATGGAGGATACGGCGTGGTCGGCATTGCATAGTTCGAGATGCCCACGTGCAACAAGCGGTGTGCCAGCCCGTTCCAGGATTGATTGGCGGCAAACGAATCTCCACGAAGACTCAAAAAATGCACAACCTGCAAATACGCAACGTGATTGTGCCAGCCAAAGACCGCGATGGAAATCGCAAGACCCGCGGACGTTACGGCACAGAAGCTGGCGGCAAAACTCCACTGTTTGCGCAGCAGTGCCCACAACAAAAACAAGCTGGCCTGCGGCTTCAACAAACAGGTGAGTCCCACCAAAATGCCCGGAGTGGCGCGGCAGCCGCGCATCCACAGAAAAACACCGGCCACCATCGCCAGATTGATCAGCGTTTGCATCTGGCCCAGGCAATAGGCATTCACCAGTGGAAGAAACGTCAGCCCCAGCAGTGCCACCAGCGCACGGGCCAGCCATTGGTGACGCAATCGCCATGGCACAGCGCCAGGCTGCTGGGCCACATCCAAAAAGAACTGTCCAGCGATGGCCAACGTTACCCACAGCGCGATGACCAGCATCCCATTCATCAGCCAATACGGCCGAATGCCAATATGCGCGCCCCATTGCCACGCGCGATACAACAGCAAAGCCGTGGGCGGATAAATGTAGCGCACGCCGCGCTGGAAAAATACGGTCTCGTAGATGGCGTTTGGATGCTGGCGGGCGGCTATATCGGCCTGCGCCATGTAATAGGAAGTGTCATCAAAAACGATTTGCATTTTGACGGCGCTGTGCGCCAGCTTCAACACGCTGCCAGAGTGCAGCCGAGGTGCAATGGCAATCAGCGCCAGCTCAAATAAAAGCGTGCAGAGCACCCAGACGATCAGTCCGCGCAACACAGCGGGCATCGGCTCGCGGCGGGCGTCAGGGTGTTGCTCTCCAGGCTCCAAAGCCACGTCGTGCATGGTGACCATGCTAGCATTGCCTGCGTTCTCTGAATTTTTACAATCCCATCGCAGTGACTTGATACCATGGTTGCAACGCTGGCTTTGATGCCGCGCACACATACGCATGACTCAACGAATCTTCGCCTGCCTCCTCGCCGTGCTGCTCCCCTTTTTGAACGCAATGCCCGCAGCCGCCAGCGCGTATGACGCTCATCCCAAACTCGTCATCTTGCTGGTCATCGACCAGTTCCGCGAGGATTATCTGGAGCGCTACCGCAGCGACTTCAAAGACCGCGGCTTCCGTCTCTTTTTGGATGAGGGTGCCTACTTCCCCGACTGCTATTTCAACTACGCCAACACGAAGACTTCGCCCGGCCATGCCACATTGGCTACAGGGGCCTACACCGACGGCCACGGCATCTCCAGCAACGACTGGTGGGATTTGACCCGCAACAGCCAGCGGCCCATCTCGTCGGTCGAAGATCCCCGCTATTTTCTCGTCGGCCCCGCCGACGGAGCCAAGCGCGAAGGCTCCTCGCCGCGCAATCTGCTGGCGACAACCTTCGGCGAT
>DAHWKP010000210.1:0-13285 GCA_027343585.1 Acidobacteriaceae bacterium | reverse complement strand
GAAGCGCAGCGGATGCGCGTGCGGTGGTGTGCGCGGCCATAGCCCAGTTCCACTTCCGCGCCCATGGAGGCGAGCAGTTTGCGCTCCGTCTCAATGTCGCGCACGTCGGGGATATTTTCCAGCGCAACTTCATCTTCCGTTAAAATCGCTGCCGCCATGCACGGCAGTGCGGAGTTCTTTGCCCCGCTGATGCGAATCGTGCCCTGCAGCGGAGTTCCGCCCCGCAGAATAAATTTATCCATGCTTGCGCCCGTGTTCCTTTAGAGTTCCATCACTGTGTCTTCAATGGCGCGGCGCACGTTACCATCCGCCTGTGCCAGTCTGCGCATTGCCTCCGGCTTGTCCACGTTGGCCTTGAGCATCACCAGCGCGATGGGCAGGCTCTTGCCGGCCACGCGAATTGTGCGCACCGCTGTGTCGCGGTCTACATTGCAAGCCAGCATCAGAATATGAATGGCGCGCTCCACCAGTTTGGAGTTTTTCATGTGTACGTTCACCATCAGGTTCTCGTACACATAGCCCAGGCGCGTCATGGCGCCGGTGGTAATCATGTTGAGAATCATCTTCTGTGCCGTGCCGGCCTTCATGCGCGTGGAGCCGGAGACGACCTCCGGGCCAACCTCGGCAACAATCGTCACCTCGGCCACGGTAGTCAGCTCCGTATTGTGATTGCAGGTGACGCCGGCGGTTTTGGCTCCGCAACGCCTTGCGTACTCCACGGCAGCCACCACGTAGGGCGTGCGTCCGCTGGCAGAGACGCCGATCACAATATCCTTGCGGGTCGGCCTGCGCCGCGCAATGTCGCGCTGGCCCAGCTCGCGGGAATCCTCATTCACTTCGGCTGCGGAGGCCAACGCCTTGGGCCCGCCCGCCATAATGTATTGCACCGTCTGTGGGGAAGTGGAGTAGGTCGGCGGGCACTCGGAAGCGTCCAGCGCCGCAATCCGTCCGCTGGAGCCAGCGCCCACGTAGAGCAAGCGTCCGCCATCGCGCAGGCAGCGGGCCACGGTATCGATGACGGTGGCAATCTCTGGCAACGCCTTTTTAATTGCGTTGGCAATCTTCATGTCTTCGTGGTTGATGATGCGCGCGACTTCCAGCGCGGACTTGGTATCCAGCCCATGAGAGGCCTCGTTCAGGCTCTCCGTCATCAGGTGCTGCAAATCTGTTATGACGCCCTTGCCGTTCTTTTCGTTTTTTTGTGTGCGAGGTGCGTCAACGCGGGTGGTTGGGGACATAAGCCTGGCTCTCCAAATGGTGCTGCTCTGATTGTAGCGCCGTTGCGCCGATCGGGCCTAAGGAACTTCTGCGCAGGTATTCGATTTTGCAGCCGTGCTATGCCCCAGGGATGTTTCTAAAATTTCGGAAACAGCTTTTCTGTTCGTGAATTTGCTACAAATGCCTCCGAGGCTACACACAGGATCCAAGATCCTCGCTCAGGTAGCAGTGTAGGGCTGCACCAAAAATGCTGCCAAAATTCGCCCGGGGCGGTATACTGTACAGGTGACGATCGCAACCTCTTCCGCCTCCTCCCATGCCAACGGTTCCCCGAAGGATTCGGGTAGCCAACGCCGTGTTCTTCTGTTGAAGCCCCGCGGATTTTGCGCCGGAGTGGTGCGGGCCATTGATGTGGTCAAGATTGCGCTGGAGACCTTTGGCGCGCCGATCTATGTGCGCAAGGAAATTGTGCACAATCGATTTGTTGTGAATGAGTTGGCGGAAAAGGGGGCCATCTTTGTCAATGACATTGATGAGGTGCCCGAGGGCAAGCGCGTCATCTATAGTGCGCATGGTGTTTCGCCCGCCGTGCGTGAGCACAGCAAATTGCGCGGACTGAAGGTCATTGATGCCACCTGTCCGCTGGTGACCAAGGTACACGTGGAGGCGGTCAAGTTCGCCCAGCAAGGCTATTCGCTGGTGCTGATTGGCCACCGCGACCATGATGAGATTGAAGGCACGTTGGGTGAGGCACCGAGCGTGACCCAGGTTGTTTCCAATGTGGATGAAGTGGCTGCGCTGCAGGTGCCCGATCCTAATCGTGTTGCTTACCTGACACAGACCACGCTGAGCTTGGATGAGGCACGCGACATCATCCACGCGCTGAAGCAGAAGTATCCGAATATCGTTGGCCCGCACTCGCAGGATATTTGCTACGCTACGGAAAATCGGCAGGTTGCGGTGAAGAATGTCGCGCATCAGGCGGACTTGGTGTTGGTGGTGGGGTCGAACAATAGCTCCAACTCCAACCGCTTGGTTGAGGTCTCGCGCAATTTGGACACGCGCGCATATTTAATTGACAACTCCGATGCCATTCAACCAGAGTGGCTGAACGGAGTGCAGACGGTGGCCATAACGGCGGGTGCTTCTGCGCCAGAGGTGCTGGTGCAGGATGTGATCGGATACCTGCGCGGCCATGGATTCGATTCGGTGGAGGAGGTCGAAGTGATGCCAGAAAACGTGCGCTTCGGTCTGCCACCGGAGATCGTGCAGACCATCGCGGCTGCTCCCAAGCAGACTGCCGTGACGGTGCAGTAGCTTTTTCTGTTCCACGGAACGCCAAGAACCTTACGGGAGAGTTTCGGGTCAGAATCATGAGACCATCGCAATTTGACAGTTCAGTTGCATCCTTGCGTTTTGGCAGGGTGGATGCCGGCATGGATCAGGTGGAGCAGGCCATCGCTGGCTCCACGGAGTTTCTGTTCTCGTTGCAGCACCCCGATGGGTACTGGTGCGGAGAGCTGGAAGCAGATACGACGCTGGAATCCGACTATATTATGGTGCACACGCTGCTGGGCACCGGGGATCGCGGACGCATGGAACGCGCGTTGCGCGAGATTGAACGCCACCAGAACGCCGACGGCGGCTGGAGCATTTATCACGGCGGGCCGTCGAACATCAGCGCTTCGGTGAAGGCGTACTTTGCCTTCAAGCTGATGGGCTGGAGTGCGGAGCATCCTGTGTTGGTGCGGGCACGGCAGTGGATTTTGGCCCATGGTGGCGCAACGCAGGTCAACACCTACACCAAGTTGTACCTCTGTTTCTTTGGGCAGTATGACTACGATGCAGCCCCGGCGATTCCGCCGGAGATCATGCTATTTCCGAAGTGGTTTTATTTCAATTTGTATGAAATCTCTTCGTGGTCGCGCGCGATTCTGGTGCCGCTTTCCATTGCCTACGCAAAGAAGCCATTCAAAAAGATTCCAGCCGAGCAGGGCATTGATGAGCTATTTGTCGGCGGACGCGAGAATGCAGATTTGCGTTTGCCGTGGGACAAAAACTTTTTCAGTTGGCGCAATTTCTTTTTGTTTCTCGATCGCATGACGCACGCCTTTGAGCGCGTACACATTCGTCCGCTGCGTGCGCTGGCCATCAAAAAGGCCGAGCGTTGGATGTTGCAGCGCTTTGAAATGTCTGACGGTCTGGGTGCAATTTTTCCGGGACTTCTGAACTCCGCGATTGCCATGCGCTGCCTCGGCTATTCCTTGGACGATCCGCAGGTGATTCGCGCGTTGGATGAGTTTGAGAAGCTCGGCATCGAAGAGCCGGCGGATGGAAAAAACAAGCCGGCAACCTTTCGAATGCAGCCCTGCGTTTCTCCCGTTTGGGATACGGCCTATGCCGTCTTTGCGCTCGGGGAGGCTGACGTGTCCAAGAAGGATCCACGGCTGTTAAAGGCTGTGGACTGGATGCTGACCAAGGAAGTTCGCCACAAGGGTGATTGGGCCGTGAAGGTGCGCAACACGGAGCCGGGCGGCTGGTACTTCGAGTTCAATAATGAGTTTTATCCCGACGTGGATGACTCCGCGCAGGTGTTGTTGTCGCTGGACAAGGTGGAAAATCCACGGGAGCGCTACCAGTATGAAGTGGCGCAGCGGGCGATTAACTGGGTCTTCGCCATGCAGTGCAAGAACGGCGGCTGGGCCAGTTTTGACAAAGACAACGACAAGATGATCTTCCAGTTCATCCCGTTCGCGGATCATAACGCCATGCTTGATCCAGCGACGGCGGACATTACTGGCCGCGTGTTGGAGATGCTGGCCGCCTATGGCTACACGCGCAAGGATGCGCGCGTGGAGCGGGCCGTGCAATTCCTCTTCCGCGAGCAGGAGCCGGACGGAAGCTGGTTTGGCCGCTGGGGAGTCAATTATCTTTACGGCACGTTTCTGGTGCTGCGCGGCCTGGAAGCCGTTGGCGTTTGGAATCACGAACCGCAGATTCAGCAGGCGGCGGAGTGGATTCGTTGCGTGCAGAATGCCGATGGAGGCTGGGGCGAAAGCTGTGCCAGCTATGATGATCCGGTACAGCGTGGCGTCGGCATCAGTACGCCTTCGCAGACGGCGTGGGCGATTCTGGGCCTGCTGGCCGCTGGAGATACGCGCAGCGACTCTGTGGCCAAGGGCGTACGCTGGTTGTTGCAACATCAAAATGCCGATGGCTCTTGGGATGAGAAGGAATACACGGGCACCGGCTTCCCGCGCGTCTTTTATTTGGCGTATCACTTGTACCGCAATTATTTTCCGCTGCTGGCGCTCACCACTTACCGGCGCGCGATGCAGCAGGAGCTTCCTGCGGCCCATGCAAACGCGCAGCTGTAGCAGCGCGTAGAATTAAGAAAGCATTCGGAGCAAACTAAGCCTATGGCAGTGCCGATTTCTCAGATGTGGACCGTGGCAACTTATGTGCTCAAGCAGCGCTGGAGTGGCCGCAAACAATATCCGCTGGTGTTGATGTTGGAGCCGCTTTTTCGCTGCAACCTGGCCTGCGCTGGATGCGGCAAGATCCAATATCCTGCGCATATTTTGAAACAGCAGCTGACGCCGGAGGAGTGCTTCCGCGCGGTTGAGGAATGTGGCGCGCCGATGGTTTCCATTCCCGGCGGAGAGCCGCTGCTGCATCCGCAGATTGGCGAGATTGTTGCCGGCTTGGTGGCGCGCAAAAAGTACGTTTACATGTGTACGAATGCACTGCTGCTGAAAGAAAAGATGGATCTGTTTCAGCCGAGCAAGTATTTGACCTTCTCGGTACACCTGGATGGACAGCGGGAGCATCATGATTTTTCCGTCTGCCGCGAAGGGGGCTATGACATCGCGGTGGAAAGCATCCGCGAGGCGGTGCGTCGCGGCTTTCGCGTCACGACCAACACGACACTCTTCGATGGTGCTGACCCGAACAGTGTGCGCGCCTTCTTTGATGAGGTGATGTCGTTTGGTGTGGAAGGCATCGTGCTTTCGCCGGGATATACCTATGACAAGGCTCCCGACCAGAAGCACTTTATGGGCCGCGCGCGTTCGCGCCGCTTGTTCCGTGCGATTTTGTCGAACCGCAAGCGGAGCTGGAAATTCAACATGTCGCCGCTGTTCTTGGAATTTCTGATGGGCAAGCGCGACTACCAATGCACGCCATGGGGTTCTCCAGCCTACAACATCTTTGGCTGGCAGAAGCCATGCTACTTGTTGCAGGATGGCTATGCGGATACATTTCAAGAACTATTGCAGACGACAGACTGGGCCAACTATGGCACCGAGTCCGGCAATCCCAAGTGCGCCAACTGCATGGTGAGTTGTGGCTATGAGCCGTCCACGGTGAATCACGCTTTTGGAACGTTGCCGGGATTTTTGGGCATGATCAAGGCCACACTTTTCAGTCGCTATGCGGACCGTGGTGCGCTCGAATTGTTGCAACAAGAGGTGCGTCCCGTGCATTCCTTTAATCCCCTGGTGCAGATTGAAACCGCACCCGCCGAGCGCATGGAAGGGCAGCACGCATGAACCAGACAGATACATTGCAGCAGCCCGTGGAAGCGCAAGAGGTTTCGCCGGGATTTGCCCATGACAACCTGGAAGGCTGGATTCCATCGATGGCCACGCCAGAGGAAGTCTTTGACGCCATGGAAAAGGCATTTGATTTTCGCGGGGACGTGACGATCACGCTGAAGGCTGGCAGCAAGATTGAGGGCTACATTTTTGACCGCCGCGCCATGGGCAACATTTATCAGTCCAGCGTGCGCATCATTCCCAAAGACACCAAGGAACGCATCACAATTCCATACTGCGAGATTGCATCGCTGGCCTTTACCGGGCGCGATACTGCGGCAGGAAAAGGCTGGGAAGCGTGGCTGCGCAAGTATTGGCAAAAGAAAGAAGCGGGCGAGAAAAATATCGGCATTGAGGCCGAATCGCTCGACTAGTGCTTGTTCGTATGAGTGTTCACGGTGGGGAAGGAATGTGGTGCTGACCTTGCCTCCCACCCAAGCCCAAAGACGGATGGAATGGGGGCACTCGAAACAGAATGGACACCCAAGATTTTTTGAACACTGGGCATACAGAGCACAGTTGCGGCATCTCTCGCTGATCCATACAAGCGTTGCAACACTGGCGCAAACAAACGGATTCCCATGAAAATTTTTCTTACAGGCGCAACGGGCTTTGTCGGTGCACATGTGGCGCGTGCATTGGAAGCTCAGGGTGCGCAACTGCGACTGCTGGTACGCGCCAGCAGTCGCACAGATCATCTGCAATCGCTGCATGCGGAGCAGGTCATCGGGGATCTGCGCCAAGCGCAGGCACTGCGTCCAGCACTGGAAGGCTGCGAGGCTCTGGTGCATGTGGCTGCGGATTATCGTTTATGGGTACGCGATCCGGAAGCCATGTACGCGGCCAATGTCTACGGCACGCGCGAACTGCTGCGCGTGGCTGCGGAGGCAGGTGTGCAGCGGGTCGTGTATACCTCCAGCGTGGCTACGATGGGTTTTCGCATGGATGGAACCATCGTGGATGAAAATTCTCCAGTGACGCTGATGGACATGATTGGCCATTACAAGCGCTCCAAATTTTTGGCTGAACAAGAGGCCGTGAATGCGGCGCGCAAAGGTCTGCATGTGGTCATTCTGAATCCCACCACTCCGATTGGCGCCGAAGACGCCAAGCCGACGCCGACCGGTCGCATCGTGGTGGATTTTTTGCGGAGAAAATTTCCAGCCTATATGGATACCGGCTTGAATCTGGTGGATGTATCGGCCGTGGCTGCGGCGCACGGGGCCGCATTGACGGTGGGTCGCTCCGGTGAGCGCTACATCCTGGGCGGAGAAAATTTAACCCTCAAGCAAATTTTGGATCGCATGGCTGCGATGACCGGACTGCCTTCCCCGAAGGCGCGCGTTCCGCACGCAGTGGCCATGGGTTTTGCTTATTTTGATGAATGGGTGAACGGACGCCTGTTGGGCCGTGAGCCGCGCGCAACCGTGGAAGCGGTGCGCATGGGGAAGAAGAAGATGTTTGCCTCCTCTTCCAAAGCGGAACAAGAATTGGGCTATCGCGCACTGCCCGTGGATGCAGCATTGCGTGCAGCGATCGACTGGTTTCGTGCGCATGGATATGCACCGAACGCATAGGCAACAACCCATGAAGCCAAAGATTGCCATCATCGCCGCACTGCCTCGCGAGATTGCAGAATTGGTACGCGGCTGGAAGAACGAGAGCCACTCCAAAGAAAAAATATATGTCTATACGCGCGGCCAGGCCGTGGTTGCCTGTGCCGGCATGGGGGGACAACGGGCAGCGCTGGCCACGCGCGCGGCTTTGGAACATGGCCCGTTCGTGCAGATATTTTCCGTGGGCTGGGCGGGAGCCTTGCGTGCGGAGATCGCTGCGGGCACAGTTTTGCGTCCGGCTCATGTGATCGATGCTACGACCGGAGAAAAATTTGCCTGCACGCAGGGTAGCGGAACGCTGGTGACCGTAGCCCAGGTTGCCGACGCAGAAGCAAAGCGCATTTTAGCCGCGCGACACAATGCCCATTGCGTAGACATGGAAGCCGCCGTGGTAGCGCGCATCGCAGCAGCGCAGGGAATTGCCTTTGCAGCGATCAAGGCCGTCTCTGACGTGCTCGATGCAGAGCTGCCGCCATTGCAAGCATTCACTACGGACGATGGATGGTTCCGCGAATCAGCCTTTGCTGCGCATATTGCCGTGCGTCCGTGGCTGTGGCCGGGCGTACTGCGCATGGCGGGCAACTCCGCGCGCGCGGCGCACAATCTGTGCATGGAACTGCGTAGTATGCTGCAAGCATACGAAACGGAAGCGATGAAATAAAAAGGAAGCAACGGAGCATGGCGACGGCATCCCCACAACAAATATCCATCGAGAACTCCATCCCCGAAACAATGCGCGCCGCTGTGTATCGCGGCGAGAATGATGTGCGTGTGGAGACGGTGCCCGTGCCTGCGATTGCCCCCGGCGAAGTTCTGGTGCGCATTCACGCTTGCGGAATTTGTGGAACGGACCTAAAAAAAATTCACACCGGCTCTCACAGCGCCCCGCGCATTTTTGGGCACGAGATGGCCGGAGTCATCGCGGCAGTGGGGGAGAATGTGCGCGGTTGGCAAGTCGGCGATCGCGTGATGGCCTTCCATCATATTCCCTGTGGCGATTGCTATTACTGCCGCAAAAAAACCTTTGCCCAGTGTGCAGTGTACAAGCGTGTCGGCTGCACGGCTGGGTTTGAACCGGCTGGCGGCGGCTTTGCTGAATACATCCGCGTGATGGATTGGATTGTCGAGCGCGGCATGATTCGCATTCCAGAAGATGTGCCCTTTGAGCAGGCGATTTGGATTGAGCCAGTGAATACCTGTTTGAAAGCGGTGCGCAATTTGCAGATCGCATCGGACGAGACGGTGCTTGTAATCGGGCAGGGGCCGATTGGCATTCTGCTGGCTGCGCTGGCACAGCGGACGGATGCGAAGGTACTGACCTCGGATTTGTTTCCAGAGCGGCATCGGGTGGCCGCGCAGTTTGGTTTGCAGCACGCCATTGATGCCAGCCGGGACGATGTGGTTGCTGTGGCCAAGGCGCACACTGAAGGACGTGGAGCCGATGTGGTGATGGTGGCCGTCGCCGGTAAATTCCTGATCCGCACTGCGATGGATGCCGCCCGGCCCGGCGGGCGCGTCATGCTGTTCGCGCATACGCAGCATGAGGAGGCAATTTTTGATCCAGCGGCAGTGTGCATGGATGAAAAAGCGCTGCTGGGTTCCTACAGCGCATCGGTGGATGTGCAGCAGGAAGGCGTGCAGCTCGTTTTGCAGGGCTACCATTCCGGATTCGATCTGACGCGCTTGATCTCGCACCGCTTCCCACTGGAGAAGGCGGCGGAGGCCATCGAATTTGCCTCGCAACCCAAGCCGGATTCACTCAAAATTGCCGTGCTGCCCTGATCTGCGAAAATAGAAGCAGGACAACCATGCCGACTGCAACACACACCATGCTGGCCGCTGTTTTATATGGCAAGGAAGACTTGCGCGTGGAACAGTTGCCGATGCCAGAACCAGCGGAGGGCGAGATCGTCGTGCGGGTGCGCGCGGCGTTGACCTGCGGCACGGATTTGAAAGTGTACCGGCGCGGCTACCACGCAAAAATGTTGAAGCCGCCCATTCCCTTCGGTCACGAGCTTGCGGGCGAAGTGGCTAGCGTGGGTGCGGGCGTGACGCGCTTTCGCGTGGGTGACCGCGTGGTTGCGTTAAATTCTGCACCCTGCGGAGCGTGCGATTTTTGCCGCTGGGGACAGGAAAATCTCTGCGATGATTTGCTCTTTAACAATGGAGCGTATGCCGAATACATTCGCATTCCGGCTCGCATCGTGGAAAAGAATACGCTGCCCGTGCCTGATGCGCTCGCGTTGGAACACGCGGCCATGACCGAACCGCTGGCCTGCGTACTGCAGGGCATGGACGAAACGGGCATTCAGCCGGGGCAACAAATCGCAGTGATTGGCGCCGGACCGATCGGGCTGATGTTTATCCACCTGGCGCATAAGATGGGTGCAGAGGTGATTGCCGTGGTGCGGCGTGCGGCGCAGGCGGAGACAGCCAGACGCTTTGGTGCAAAGCATACGGTGGAGGCGACTCCGAACATGGAGGCCGCGGATGTGATTGCTGCCGTGCGCGCACATGCGCCCATGCAGCGCGGAGCGGATGCAGTGATCGAGGCTGTGGCCACTCCGCAAACATGGCAATGGGCTGTGGAGATGGTGCGCAAGGGGGGAGCGGTAAATTTTTTTGGCGGTTGCGCAGCGGGCACGACGGTGGAGCTGGATACCAACCGCCTGCACTACAATAATTTGACGCTTCATGCGAGCTTTCATCACAGGCCAAGCGTGTGCAGGCGCGCCCTGGATTGGATCGCCAGCGGAGAATTGGATTGTGCTGGATTTTTGACGGCGCGCAAGCCGCTGGCAGAAATTGTGCCAGTTTTTGCGGAAATGATGAATCGCGCCGGCGATGCGGCGGCAAACATTAAGACGGTGGTGGTTCCGTAAACGATGACGACGCAAACCAATCCGGTGGAAGCAGCGGTACTGGCGGCGGGATGGAACAAGCTGCCTGCGCTGTATCGCGTGCCAGAAAAAACACCTTCACTGGCGGAGGCTCTGGAGTATTGCCGCACGCTGGCCGAGTCGCACTACGAAAATTTCCATGTGGCAACTTGGTTCTTGCCGCAACGTTTGCGCCCGCATTTTCACAGCATATACGCCTATTGCCGCATCTCGGACGACTTGGGCGATGAGGTGGGCGATGCAGGGCAGTCGCTGGCGCTGTTGGATTTTTGGCAGAGGGAATTGGATGCCTGCTATCGCGGCGAGACGCGGCATCCAGTTTTTGTTGCGCTGGCGGAGACGATCCGGCAGTGCGAAATTCCCAAAGAGCCGTTTGCAAATTTGCTGAAGGCCTTCCGGCAGGATCAAACGGTGACGCGCTATGCGACGATGCAGGATGTTTACGGATACTGCGTCAACTCTGCGAATCCCGTGGGGCAGTTGGTGCTCTACGCCTGCGGATATCGGGATGCGGAGCGCTTCGCGCTTTCTGACTTTACCTGCACTGCGCTGCAACTGGCCAACTTTTGGCAGGATGTGAGCGTCGATTATTTAAAAAATCGCATTTATCTTCCGCTGGAAGACATGCGCCGCTTTGGCGTGACCGAAGAGCAGATTCGTGAGCGGAGATGCACAGACGAATTTCGTGCATTGATGAAGTTTGAAGTTGAGAATGCGCAGAAGCTGTTTGAAATGGGGCTGCCCCTGATCGGCAAGCTGGATGCGGAGTTGGCTGTGGACATTGATCTGTTCAGCCGTGGTGGGCAAGAGATTCTGCGCGCGATTGCGCGGAATAATTATGACGTGCTCAGCGCGCGTCCATCTATCAGTAAGCCACGCAAGCTGGCTTTACTGATGCGCGCATTGACGCAAAAACTTTTGCCGGGGCGCGCAGCGTGAGCCTATCCATTGAGCAGGCCTATTCTGCCTGCAACACGATCGCTCGTCGTGAAGCGAAGAATTTTTATTATTCCTTTCTCGTGCTGCCGAAGCAGAAGCGGCTGGCCATGTACGCCATGTACGCATTTATGCGCCATGCCGATGATCTAGCCGACGATGAAACGCTGCCGGTGACCGAACGCCGCGAGAAGGCCAAGGCATGGATTGCCGAGTGGCGGCGAGCGGCATCGGGCGCGCAGACGGAGAATCCCGTCTTCATCGCCGTGCGCGACGTGCAGAAGAAATTTAAAATTCCCAGCGAGCTGCTCGAACAATTGATCCACGGCACCATGATGGATCTGATGCCGCAGACAGCGGAGCCACAACCGTCAGCCGCGTTCGTGGAAGATGCGGAGGATGCAGCCAGCGGCTATTCCTATCAGGTGTACAAGAACTTTGATGACCTGTATCAGTACTGCTACTACGTTGCCTCGGTCGTTGGTCTGGTCTGTATTCGCATCTTTGGGTATACGGATAAGCGCGCGGAGAAGTTGGCGGAAGAGACGGGCATCGCTTTCCAGTTGACGAACATTCTGCGCGATGTGCGCGAAGATGCCGAGAGGGGACGTATTTATATTCCGCTGGAAGATTTGCGCCGCTATGACGTGCGCGTGGAGCACTTGGCCTCGATGCGCGACAATGAGCTGATGACGCTGAACGCGAAGCTGCTATTGGAAATGGAAGCGCAGCGTGCGGAAAAATTTTATGCCTCGGCAGAGGCGCTGCTGCCGATGATGGATGCAGACAGTCGGCCAGCGTTGTGGGTGCTGGTGACCGTTTATCGCAGGTTGCTACACAAGATCATGGCGCGGCAATACCGCGTATTTTCTGAGCGCGTGAAAGTTCCCACACACGAAAAAATTGCAATCCTAGTGCGCGGTTTATGGAAGATGGCGCGCGCGCGCTGGATTTGAGGGCTTGCGGTTTCCATCATGAATGATCCCACCCCTGAGAACCGCACTGCAGCCGCACCTTTACGCACGGATGCGGAGCGGTACACGTGCGACGTGGCCATCGTTGGCGGCGGACTGGCAGGATTGGCGGCGGCATGCGCATTGTCCAGCGCAGGCGTGCGTGTAGTGCTATTGGAGCGTAGGCCGTATGTGGGCGGACGCGCATCCTCCTATGAACATCCGGGAACGGGCGAGGTGGTGGACAACTGCCAGCATTTACTGCTGGGCAGTTGCACCAACCTGATCGATTTTTACAAACGAATCGGCGCGCAGGAAAAAATTGTTTGGTTCGACCGGTTCACGTTTTTGGAGCCGGGCGGACGGCGCAGTCAGTTGCAGCCAGGATGGTTGCCTGCACCTTTGCACAACACGTTTGGATTTCTCTCGGCGCGCGCATTCAGCGTGGCCGATAAGCTGGCGATTGCACGCGTAATGCTGGCGCTGCTCGGCGGCATACCTGAGGATACAGAAGAAAACTTCGCGCATTGGCTGGAGCGCCATGGGCAAACGCGCGGCGCGGTGGATCGCTTTTGGCGTCCGCTGATGCACAGCGCGCTCAATGACGATCTGGATCGACTCTCGGTGCGCTACGCAGGTTTGGTGATTCGCGCATCGTTTTTAAGCTCAGCGCGCGGCGGAGCCATGGGTTTTTCCTCGCTTCCGCTCAGCGAGCTATATCACCATGCCGTGGGTTACATTGAAGCGCACGGCGGAAGCGTGTTGTTGCGCACCAGCGTGGAAGGCTTCGCTCGTGATGTGCAGACGGGACGTTGGACGGTGCAGGCGCTGGGCGCGCAGGTGGACGCAGGAGCAGTCATTCTGGCGCTGCCGTTTGAAGCGACACAAAAACTGTTGCCTGCTTTGCCAGCGCTGGAGCCAGACGCGAAGAATCCATTGCCAGAGCAGATTGGCCACTTTGAACACTCGCCAATTACGGGCGTTCACCTTTGGTTTGACCGCAAGATTACGGATTTGCCCCACGCGGTTTTGTTAGACACAACGATGCAGTGGATGTTCAATAAGAC
>DAHWKP010000202.1:0-15688 GCA_027343585.1 Acidobacteriaceae bacterium | reverse complement strand
CCCCGATCCGCCAAGCTGGGGCGATTTATTTATGTTCGCTCGATCTTGCAGGCGCAACCCGAAATGCGCAGCAAATTCCCAGTCCAGTCCGATGCCAAATACAAACAGGAATTCGGTTGTGCTGTTGGTATAGCTTGAATTGTTGACGTATTGACCGTTTACGCTGTAACTCGTGTATGCTTGGCCACTGCTGGGCGCAACGAATACGACGCCTCCACCGACCAGAGCAAAGGGCCGGAAGTGGCGCATTTTCCGCGAGCCCACCCAGTCTCCGGTGATCGCTTGCGTATTGGCCGAGATAAACATCGGCTGAATCGAGCAATTGACGACGCCTCCATTTGGCGAGATGGGGCAGGGCGGATTGATCGTGGTATCGGTATACACCTGTTCCGCACGGTTATACGAGTAGGCCGCCTCGAAGCCCAGCAGAGGATTAAAAATATGTCGCACCTCCAGAAGCCCACCGACGGATTGGGTAGCCTGCTGCGTACCCACCAGACTTGATCCACTGAACGCTCCGTCGACACTGGCTGCAATGTCGGTCTGCTTTTGCGCATGGGCTATTGCGCCATTCCACGCCGCCACGCCCGCCAGCAGACAGGCAAGATATATCCATTTCCTTTTCATCTTAACCTCCATCATGTTTATGCAGGGGTTCTGATTCAGCGATGCGATCAATAAACGGTGACGGTGTTACTGGGCGGATACCCAGACTCGGTTGCGTATGCGTAGACCGGGGCTGGAGACGCATACCCATAGCAGTACTCGCCTTGATCATAAGTTTGGGAACATCCCCCTGACCCCCAGTACACAGTGTCTGAATAGTTGTAGGTCGATCCATTCACAAATGCCTCATTGATGTAGAGGCTTTCGTATGGTGCAACGGAGATAACAGCCGTGTAGGTCACATAGCATGGCGCGTTATTGCTAGGACCACAGCCGGATGGACCATAGATTGTATTTTCTGTGTAGGTCGGCGCGGGAGTGCTGCTGTTACTATAGCTGAGCGAAACTTGCGTTGCTGTCTCTGATCCGCCGCTACCATAGGCACATTGTGGTGTGAGGCCGGAGTATAGGTCTTCGAAGCTCCAGCTTGGATTGGAGATTGGGTTAAAATTATAGTCAAGCAGAGATAGATTGGAGAAAGTGATTAGACCTGTCATTGGGTAATCACTACATTGGGCAACGTTGTAGACCTCCAGCGCTCCGGCAAAAGCCCAATTGAAGGTCTGATCGTCATTTGGGGTGTTGGGCAACACGGTGCTTCCGCCGGTCGTTTGATCGGTGGTGGTAATGTTCCATGTTGGACAGGAGAGCGTTCCAGCGCCACAGGTAGATTGAATCGATCCCGAAATGGTGTCGCTAGGGCTGACAGGCACAAATTCACTATGGTGTGTGGTGCCGCTGAGGCAGCAATTCCAACTGGCAATCGTCCATGCTGAGTCAGAATTAGCATTCCATCCCAGAACAGGCTGAAGAATGCTTTCTGTACTGTTGATATCTTCCAGTCCTGGAAAGAAGAAAATCGTCTGGCCATCGTTGGAAGTTGGAGTTTGCGGGACAATCCAATCCGCGCTTAACTCCCCGAAGGAGGTGTTGGTGGTGACATTGTAATCTTCAATCCAATCATGGCTGATGCTGGGTACATTTTGTTGTGTGCTTTGCGCGGACTGGCCCTGAGCTATCTTTTCGCCCTTGGCGGTGTAGCGTGGATAGGCGCAGGGAGCAATCTGCGTGATGCTGCCGTCCTGATGTTGAATGGCATGGCCATTGTCCACTTGCGTATCGCCCTGGGCGAGTTCGATGACACAAGACGGATGGAAGTAGCCAAATGGAGTGATCAGATAATTGTCAGGCACGCCTGCTGGATGGTGCGTCCCAGCAGGTGTCTGTGCGTACATGGGATTAGCGGCGGCCCAGAGCAGCAGGAGTGCTACGACACAGGCAGCCCTGAAAACCAATGTGTGTGCGTGCGGCGTGCGCGGGGGGGGGGGGGTAGTTTGTCGCAAAGTTTCCATCTTTCCTCAGTTTTCCGTGCAGATGAAAAGCATATTTTCGGAACAGCGGCAGCATAGCACAGATTTTTTTCGATGCAAATGGAGTTTGGGGAAGTGTAAGTCTGCCGCCCACTCAAGCCAAACAAAGGCTTGAATGGGACACTTGAAAATTATTGGTATACGTGTTCGGTGTAGGGAGTAAGTCGTGCTCTCCCACTCTAGCCGCAAAGAGCGCGGCTAGAATGGGGCACCTGCACCTGAAAATTGTCGGTACAAAATGGTTGGTATCCAGAAGATGAAAACCCTTTGCAACGATCCCTTAGCGGCTCAAGCCGCACTGTAATGCCGGGGATTACGGACAGGCTAAAGCCCATCCCCTTCAGGGACTCAAGCGCCGCCCCTTCCCAGTTCAGGCTTGTTCCGAGATTCCCGAACAGGGATGGGATAGAGTCTGTTTTCTTTTCGGTGGAAACTCGATGAGTCTACTTACGAGTTAGGCAAGCTGGCGCAGGCGCGGGTGCGTGGGAAATTGATCTGGGTGGAGTGCGGCGGCAATGCAGTGCAGGCCTTCGAGCAGGGTGTGCGCGGGCGTGTTGAGATACTCGTCGGGAATGCAGAAGACGCGGCGGGTTTGCACGGCGCGTAGTTGCTGCCAGTTGCGTTGGGCGATGACGCGCTCCAGCGGAACGCGATCGCCCGCGCCGCACCAAGCAAAGAGCAGCACGTCGGGATCCGCAGCGGCGATGGAGGCTGCGGTGGTTTGCTGGCCGGCAGCGCCGAGGAGGATGCCGCCTGCGGCTTCGATTAACTCCTGCACCCAGGGTTGGGATGCGATGAGCGGCTTGCCCCATTCTTCACAATAAACGCGAGGGCGATTTGTGGAGGGTGCAGCGCGGTGGCGCACGGCCTCGATCGCGTGCTGCATGGAGGCGACGAGTTGCTCGCCGCGATCTGGAGTGTTGAGCAGCGAGGCGAGCAGGCGGATGTCATGAACGATGTCGGCCAGTGTATGAGGCGCGAGCGTGAGCACGGGGCAGCCGGACTTCAGGATTGCGGTCAGCGATTCCACGCGATAGGGAACGGAGGCCAGCACCAGGTTGGGTTGCGTGGCAAGAATCTCTTCTGCCGAAGCCGACCAGGAATCCGCGATGATGGCCAGGCGCATGTCTGCAAGTTGCGGCAGTGCGGCCACGCAGTAGCGTGTGCAGGCCACGAGCGAATCGAGCGCGCCCAGCCGCTCCAACGTGAGCGTGATGCTGGGTTGCAGGGATGCGATGCGCAGCGGAGGGGCGGTGTTCATCCAACGTGCGCGGGAGCTTCGGGCTGGAAGATAGGCCAGCCTTTCGATGTTGCCAGTGTGCGCAGGGCAGCCGAGGGGTTGATGGCGAAGGGATGCTGTGCGGTCTCCAACATGGCGGCGTCGTGGATGGAGTTGCCGAAGACGGCGTCTGGACGGGGGATGTTGTTGCGCTGGAGGGCGACGGCTTTGCCTTCGTCGGTGGGCACGTCGAGCAGCTTGTCGGTGATGACGCCATCCTGCACGGCGACGCAGGCGGTCAAAATGTTGCCAGCGGGAATGCCGAAGTGCTCGATGACGGCGGCTTCAATGACCCAGTTGCTGGTGGAGCTGACGGCCCAGAGGGTTGTGCCAGCGGCTTTGAGGTCTGCGCAAAGTTGCTGCATGGTGGGAAAGATGCGCGGCGCGATGAAGTGGCGGTAGAAGGTCTGCGCCGCTTCGCGCAACTCTTCTTCACGCAGGCCACGATAGATTTGCACCATTTCGCCGCAGATGTCCAACTCAGAGACTTCACCGCGCTGATAGGCGCGATAGCGTGCGTCCATCCAATCGCTGGTCTCACGCGAGAGCAGTCCAGACTCCATGGACCAAAACATGAAGCCAGAGCCGGCATCGCCGGACCAGAGCGTGCCATCGCAGTCGAAGACGGCAAGTGCGGGGCGCCGCGCGCGCACGTCGTGGAGGAAGTCTTGTGCCGAAAGAGAGGCCAGCGGCGGAGGAACAGTATTGTGCAAGATGGAGGAAACCTCAATCGAAAGCGATGATGCGGGCAAAGGCCCTAACTCTATTGTGCCGCAAATGCAGGGATTGAGCCGAGATTTACAGAATTTTTACAAGGGAATGGAACGGGGGATGGAATGGAAAATGAATCCGAAAAAAATCAGACTGTTCCCGGTGTGCAAACTCACGCATAATGCAGGCAGAGGGATTTGAGCGTGCCCGTTGCTGCGATTCCAATTGCGAACAATCCAGAAGCGATCCGCGACTACTTGACGTATCTGCGCGTGGAAAAGGGGCTGCGGCCACAGACGTGTGAAGCCTACGAGCGGGACTTGTTGCAGTTGGCGGAGTTTCTTGAGCAGCGGGGCGGTAATCTTTTGCGGGCGCAACAGGCAGATTTGGCAGGATTTTTGCAGCATCTGCAATCACATCAGGTGGAGATGCGTTCGCGGGCGCGCAAACTCTCCTGCCTGCGTGGCTTTTATCGCTGGCTGCTGCTCGACAAGACGATCACGCAGGATCCCACAGAGAATTTGGAATCGCCATCGGGGTGGAAGATTTTGCCGAAGTCTCTGGCGGAGGCTGAGGTGGCGGCGATGTTGGGGCAGGCGAATCAAGCAGCGCTGCATCCCGAAGCAGGTGGTGCCGCGTTGCGCGATGCGGCCATGCTGGAGCTCTTGTATGGCGGGGGCATTCGTGTTTCCGAATTGGTGGGCCTGCGCGTGGAGGATCTTTCTCTGGAGCAAGGGCAGATTTTAGTACGCGGCAAAGGGGATAAAGAGCGCATGGTTCCGTTGGGCCGTGCTGCGGTAGAAGCGGTGGAGAAATATCTTCGGCTGGGCAGGGCAGAGCTACAACGCAAGCGGCGCGCGCCGGAGATTTTTCTTTCCGCGCGTGGAACGGCTCTGACGCGGCAGAGTGTTTGGCAGTTGGTGAAGCGAAGCAATGCGCAGGCCAGCCCGCACATGTTGCGCCACAGTTGCGCCACCCACATGGTGGAGCATGGCGCGGATCTACGCACGGTGCAGACCTTGTTGGGCCATGCGGACATTGCCACCACGCAGGTGTACACACACTTGGCGCTGGGAAGATTGAAGGCGGTGCATCGAGAGCACCATCCGCGCAGCCAGCAGCGGACTGGGCAAACTGCGGAGCCACAGGCGTGAGCGCACAGGGGAAATCCGTTACTGCGGAACAGCCGGTGCGCGCGGCAGGGTTGGATGCGCGTGTGGAGGAATACCTAGCCGTGATGCGCACCGAGCGGGGCGCATCGGCGCACACGTTGCGCGCCTATGCGCGGGAGTTAACGAATTTTTCTGGATACGTTGCTGTGCAGTTGGGGATGGATGCAACCCCAGCGCAGGTGGAGCATACGTTGATTCGAGCGTATCTGGGTGAGCTTTACAGCAATGGATTGACGAAATCCTCCGTGGCGCGTGCGCTGGCGGCGATTCGATCCTGGTATCGGTGGTTGGCGCGGCAGGGGCATGTGCAGTTGAATCCGGCACGGTTGGTGGCCACCCCGAAGTTGCCAAAACATTTGCCGCGCGTGCCGGGCATAGAGCAGATGCAGCGAGCGCTGGATGTCCCCCGGGGTGATTCCGCAGCGGCGGGGCAAGAGACCGCATGGCCGGAGCGGGATGCGGTGATTCTGGAATTGCTGTATGGCTGCGGGATTCGCAATGCGGAGCTGGTGGGGTTGAATCTGGAGGATGTGCAGTGGGCGAATGAATGCTTGTTGATTCGCGGCAAAGGGCGCAAGCAGCGCTACGTTCCGCTGGGGGATGCGGCAGCGGCGGCGGTACGCGCTTATCTGCCATCGCGACAGGAAAAATTATCCGCAACAGGCAAGCAGCAGCCAGCCCTGTTGTTGAATGCGCGGCTGCGTGGAGATGGACGCCTGACGACGCGCAGTGTCGGTCGCATCGTCAAGCGCATGGCCTTGCAGCGCGGATTGTCGGCGGATGTGCATCCACACACGCTGCGCCACGCATTCGGCACGCATCTTTTGGAAGAGGGAGCCGACTTGCGTGCGATTCAGGAGATGTTGGGGCACGCGCGGCTGTCGACCACGCAGCGCTATACGCATTTGACCACCAGCCAAGTGGCTGCGGTGTATGACCGCACCCATCCCCGAGCCAAGTGAACCCGACGCAGGAATGGCCCCCAGAGACTTTTCCAGAAGTGGCTGCGCTCGACTAAACTGATAGCAAGAGAAAGTGTGCACGGCGGGCCATGATTTGTAGTGCCTGGCCCTTGTGCCTGTGCAAAGGAAAATTCAGCTTGATTAACGCCATTCTCGCCAAAGTTTTTGGAACCAGTAACGAACGAGCCGTCAAACGCATGCTGCCCGTGGTGGCAGCCATCAATGCGCTGGAGCCGCAGATGCAGCAGCTCAGTGACGCGCAGCTTGCCGCCAAGACGGAGGAGTTTCGCGCCCGCATCCGCGAGCGGATCGCCGGCATTGACGATGCAGAGGAGCGCACGCGCGTCGAGAACGAGGCGCTGAACGATCTGTTGCCAGAGGCCTTCGCCGTGGTGCGCGAGGCCGGACGCCGCGTGTTGCAGATGCGCCACTTCGATGTGCAGTTGATCGGCGGCATGGTGCTGCACCAGGGCAAGATTGCCGAAATGAAAACCGGCGAAGGTAAAACGCTGGTGGCCACGCTGCCGTGTTATTTGAATGCACTGGCTGGCCACGGCGTACACGTGGTCACGGTGAATGACTACCTGGCCAAGCGTGACGCGGAGTGGATGGGCAAGCTGCACACGTTCCTGGGCCTCACCGTCGGCGTCATCGTGCATGATCTCGATGATGTGCAGCGCAGAGCCGCTTATGCTGCCGACATCACCTATGGCACCAATAATGAGTTTGGCTTTGACTACCTGCGCGACAACATGAAGTTTGAGCTGGCCGACTGCGTGCAGCGCGGCCAACACTTCGCCATTGTTGACGAAGTCGACTCGATCCTGATCGATGAAGCGCGCACGCCGCTGATCATCAGCGGCCCCACCGACCAGACTACGGACAAGTACGAGCGCGTCTGCAAATTTATTCCGCAACTGGAGATGGGCGAGGAGATTGAGAATTTAGACGAGAAAATTCTCACCGGCGATTATGTGGTGGATGAAAAGCACCGCACCATTGGCGTGACCGATGAAGGCTGGGTGAAGATTGAAAAACTCTTGGGCATTGAGAGCATCGCCGACCCTGAGAACTGGGATCTGAAGCATTATGTGGAGACGGCCATCAAGGCGCACGCTTTGTACAAGCGCGATGTTCAGTATGTGGTCAAGGACGGCGAGATCATTATCGTCGATGAGTTTACGGGCCGCCTGATGCCGGGCCGCCGCTGGTCGGACGGACTGCATCAATCGATCGAGGCCAAGGAAGGCGTCGCCGTTCGCCGCGAAGATCAGACACTGGCCACCATCACCTTTCAAAATTATTTCCGCCTCTTTAAAAAACTCGCCGGCATGACGGGAACCGCAGAGACTGAGGCAGCGGAGTTCGACAAGATTTACAAGCTCGACATTGTTGTGATTCCCACGAACAAGCCGATGCGCCGTTTGGAAAATCCTGACGTGGTTTTTCGCACGGCCAAGGAAAAATACTTTGCCGTGGCCGATGAGATCGCGCGGCTGCATGAGCAGAAGCAGCCTGTGCTGGTCGGCACTACGTCCATTGAAAAATCGGAATTACTCTCGCAGATTTTGCAGCGCAAGGGCGTGCGCCACGTGGTGCTGAATGCGAAGTATCACGAGCGCGAAGCTGAGATTGTGGCACAGGCCGGACGTTTGGGCATGGTCACCATCGCCACCAACATGGCCGGGCGCGGCACCGATATTTTGCTGGGCGGCAATGCCGAGTTCATGGCCAAGCAGGAGCTGGTGAAGAAGGGCCGCGCGCGATCGGTGAACGCAGCGGAGGGAGCGATTTCCCCGGTGGCTCCGGCAGGCAGCACGCGCTTTTATTACCAGGGGCAGGAGTTTGAGTGCGCCGAGGCGGAGTGGAAGCAGGCCTTGGCCGCGCACGAGGCTCAAGCTGCTGAAGAACGCGCTGCGGTGAACGAAGCCGGCGGGCTGTTCATCATTGGAACGGAGCGGCACGAATCTCGCCGCGTGGACAACCAGTTGCGCGGACGCGCTGGACGCCAGGGCGACCCAGGCGCTTCGCGCTTCTTCCTCTCGCTGGAAGATGACCTGATGCGCATCTTTGCGCGCGAGTGGGTCTCCACGCTGTTGCAGCGCATGGGCATGGAAGAGGGAATGCCCATTGAGTCCAAGATGATTTCGCGCCGCATTGAGGCTGCGCAGAAGGCCGTCGAGGCGCAAAATTTTGAATCGCGCAAGCACGTGCTGGAATACGACGATGTGATGAACAAGCAGCGCGAGGCCGTCTATGGCCTGCGTCGCCAGTTGCTGGAGGGATTTGACGAAAAGCATCTCATCATTGAGGAATATGTAGCCACGCTGCTCAGCAATGCTCTCGATGTTTACGCGCCGGAACGCATTCATCCCGACCAGTGGGATCTGAAGGCGTTGAAGGATCAGTTGATCGTGCAGTTCGGCTTTGACCTGGAGGCCGAAGGCGTCGAGGCGCGCGAATTGAACCGGCATGAGCTGGGCGAGGCCCTCTTTGAAGGGTTGAAACAACGCTATGCGGCCAAGGAGCAGGTCGTCGGAGCGCAGGCCATGCGCCACCATGAGCGCATGATTATGCTCAGCGTGCTGGATGGATTGTGGAAGGATCATCTGCTGGCGATGGACCAGCTCAAGGAAGGCATTGGTCTGCGTGGTTACGGCCAGCAGGATCCTTTGATCGAGTACAAGCGCGAATCCTTTGAGGCCTTCGAAGTCATGATGACCCGCTTCCAAGAGGACACTGTGCGCATTCTGTACCGGATGCAGATCGTTGGGCCGGATGGCAAGGAGATCGCCGTACCGTCGCGTCCGCAGCCGCAGCGTATGGTTTTGCAGGGTGGCTCGGCAACGGCAGCGGAACCGACTTCGTCTGCGCCTGAGATTGCGGTGCGCGCGCCGATGCGCAGCCCAGTGACCACCATCGACGCAATCGAGCAGGAGTTTCAGCGTAAGAAGCAGCGCGAGTTGCAGCAGGCACGCATGGCGGGTGGCGGCGAATCTTCTGCCCCTGCCGAGCAGCGCCGCGCAGGCGATAAGGTGGGTCGCAATGATCCCTGCCCCTGCGGCTCTGGCAAGAAGTACAAGAAGTGCCATGGAGCGGAGGCATAATCGTGCATTTTGGGTGCGAGAATTTGCAGTGCAGAAAGAGTCGCAGCTTCGGACTTCTCCCAGGCAAGCCAAAATAAGGCTTGGGGCACCCCCACTCGCACTCGAAATGATGCGCGCGCCTGCGTTTATGCAGGTGTTGTTTCTGGCGTGGGCGTAAAGTCTGCGGCAGACCCATGGAGGTCATGGGCATTGCGCACAGCCTTGGTTGGTTTTTCATCCAGTAACAACTCTGTTGCACGCACGCGCGGGTCGGCGTGGAACCAGCGCTGGAAGGGCTTGTCCGCGAGTAGATTGGTCAGCGCCAGCAGCGACATGCCCTGGTGGTGCGCCATCCAAGAACGCACCAGCGTGTAGCGCGTTCCTTCCTCATGCTGCACGGTGCTGGAGTAATCGGCGGCTTCGTAGAAGCCAAACTCTGCCAGCCAGCCCATCTGCTCCATCCGTTTCAAATTTTGCAGTGCATGTTTCAGGTCAAATTCCAGTGCCAGCACACTGGCATAGGGTGCAATCACCAACGAGCCAGCCGGGGATTGTTGCAAGGCCAGCGACGGCGCGCCAAAGGCGTGATAGTGGTAATTGCCTGCGGCATCGGTTTGGCTGTAACCGGATTCAGAAATTCCCCAGGGAATTTTTTTGTCGGGCACGCTGCGCCGCTGCGCCAGAACTGCAATGGGGAAGGATTGGCCGAGCAGTGTCTCTGGCTGCGTGCGCATCCAGAGTGTGGGCATTAGATATTCGAACATCGTGCCCGTCCAAGAGAGCAGCACGGGATGGCCCTGCACCAAAGTGTGTTCGCGGCCCAGCCGGAACCAGCACTCTTGTGGGATGTCTCCTTTGGCGATGGCCAGAAATGCGGCCATGCGTGATTCCGAAGCCAGCAGATCATAGCAAGCGCCCAACTGCTTGTCTTGCGTGGTCTCATATCCGATCGAGAGCAACATGCGCGCCGGGTTCAGCAGCGGGTGGAATTCCATTTTTTGCGAGAGACGCTCAGCGCGGCTGGCTACTTCGCGGATTTTTTGCGTCAAGGCGCGCAAGGCCGTCTGCGCTGCGGGCAGTGCGGCCAGCAGATCCTTGCACAGATGCAGCGCTGGCTCTGCAAGTAACAGAGAATCTTTTTGCAGCGCCAATTGCAGATCGTCTGCAAAGGTGATGGCGCTCTCTGGCGTGAAGCTTTCTGGCGGACGGTGCAGCAATAGGTCAAAGTGTTGCGCGAGCATCGCGTACCTTGGCAGCAGCCAGGGCAAATATGTTTCCGCCAAGTGCTGAATGGCCGCAATGCGTGCGGTAAATTCATCATCACCATGGGTTGTGGTGGCCAGCAGCGTATGCAGCCACATCTCTGGCGAGGATTGCAGTGCGTCCATCACACTGCGAGCATCGGCAGATGGAGCGGCCAGATCCGAGTACACATCCTGCAATCCCTCTTGCAGTGCTGGAGAAATCAACGGCGTGCGCAGCATTTCCAGCGTGCCCATGCGCAGGCTCCACAGCGATGCCAAAAAGTTTCCGCTATCCACGGCAGAGGCCACGCGCGGCTCGATCGGCTCCAGAGTTTCTGTCGCATACCAATTGAGCAAGTGGCCGCGCCATTGCGGCAAGCGTTCGAGCAGCGTGAGATTTTGCAGCGTTGCGTCCAGAAGCTCTGGCAGTGTCAGATAGCCCAGCACCAGCGCGGCTTGGCGCGCATTCAGCAGCAGGCCCAGGTTCGTTGGCGAGATGCGCGCAGCCTCGCGGTGGTCGGACTCTTGAACGTTGTCCGGCAGCAGTCCGTGATGGCGTGGTGAAGAGTAGCGTGCGAAGTAGCGCCAGGTGCGCAGCGCCACCTTGCGCAGAAAGCGCGTGTCGGTGGTGGAAAGATGGTGTTTGCTGTCGAGATAGGGACGGTTGAGCCACCACGTCACAGGCTGCACGATGGACCAGAGAAACAAGACAGGCAAAATCCAGATGCACTCTGAGCGATGCAGCAGAAAGGCCAGCCCGGCCAGCACCGCGCAGACCACGGGCGTAATGCGTAGCGTCAATTCCGCAGGCGTGCGTTTGGCTGCGCCCATCTCTGCCTCGGCAGCCGTCTCCCACTCCAGCAGGCGCGTGCCGGTCACGTGGCTGCGGATCAGCGAGCGGAAGATGGCGTCGGCCAGCAACAGGGTTTGGTGCGCAAGAAACAGAAAGTTTAGCTTCGTGACGATGAGGTGATTCCAAGAGTCACGCAGCGCGGCGCGCACCGTCCCTGTTTTTTCCTCGAATGCCGCACGCACGGTGGCGAAGGCTGTTTGCACCAGCACCGGAACAAAGAGCAGCAGCAGTGTGGCCAGCGTCCAATATCGCGCTCCGCCGGGCAGCAGGAACCAACCCGCGATCAACAGGAAGAACGTTCCCGGTTCCACCAGGCTGCGACGCAGGTTATCGAAGATCTTCCAGCGCGAGATGGTCGAGATGGGATTGGGAACCAAGGAGCCATTTTCATCCGGCACGCGAGAGAACATCCAGCGTGCGATTTGCCAATCTCCACGCACCCAGCGGTGCTTGCGCTTGCTCTGCGCGCTGTAGTGCGATGGGTAGTCGTCGATGACCTCGACGTCACTCAACAGGCCGGCGCGCGCGTATGCGCCTTCGATCAGGTCATGGCTCAGCAGTGCGTTTTGCGGGAAGCGGCGCTCCAGCACCGTATGCAGCGCGGCAACTTCATAGATGCCTTTGCCGGTAAAAATTCCCTCGCCGTATAGGTCTTGATACACGTCGCTGACGGCGCAGGAGTAAATGTCCAAGCCTGTCTGCCCCGAGTAAACCGCAGCCAGGCGTGAGCGCGCTGCAGAGTGTACTGTGATGCCCACGCGCGGCTGGAGCAGTCCATAGCCTGCTGTTACGATTCTGCGCTCTGGATCAATAATGGCGCGGTGCAGCGGATGCGCCATTGCGCCGACCATGCGGCGCACCGAGTCGCGGGGCAGGCATGTGTCTGCGTCGAGCGTCAGCACGTAGCGCACGCCGGCCAGCACTGTTGTGTCTCCAGCTTTGAACGGGAAGCAGTCCAGGCCGCCCATCAGCAGCCGGTTCAGGTCCAGCAGTTTTCCGCGCTTGCGCTCCCATCCCATCCACACGCCCTGGCGCGGGTTAAAGATGCGATGCCGGTGCAGCATAACGAAACGGCTGGAGGCGTTGCCAGCATAGCGTGCATTCAACTGTTCAATGAGTCGACCGGCCAGCAGCACCAGCGGATGCAAATCGCGCTCTTGCGGACGCTCCTCAGAATCCGGCAGGTCGCTGAGCAGCGCGTAATGGATGTTGGGGTCTTGATTGGCGAGGCTGCGAATCTCCAGGTCTTCGACCAGCTCGTGAATCTGGTGTTCGCTGAGCAGCAGCGCGGGCACGGCCACCAGCATTTTACTCTCGGCGGGAATGCCGGCATGAAAGTCCAGTTTGGGCAGGGAGTGCGGTTTCAGCAATGCGGTGACGGTGTGATTCATCAACTCCACTGCGCCCTGCGAAGCGGGAAGCAACAGCAGCAAGCCACCAAAGGCCAGCACGCCCAGCGGATTGTAGTAGGGAACCAGCGGCAACAGAATGATAGCCAGAATCAGCAGCGAGATTACCTGGATGCCCGCGACGTAAACGTCATCCGGGTAACGGCGCATCCATTGCTGCACGCGGTTCAATGCACAAGGGCGATAGCGGCAGTTGCGCTCCAGCTCTTTGCGCCCAGCATCCAGCAGATAGTAACCAACGTGTGCCTTGCGTTCGCGCACACGCGGGTCTGCATCAGGATTTTGCAGCGAGGCACGCGCCAGTTCGCAGGCGATGGCCGCCACATCCTTTTCTGGAAAATCAGAACGCGCACCCAATTCCGCAATGACGAGGCGGTATAGATGGCGGCTCTCCGCATCCATAATTGGATACACCCCGGCTGGATCTGTGCGCAGAATCGGCTCAAAGGCGATCAGCGACTCCAACGCTCCCGGCCAGGGTGTATTTTGCACTTGTTGCAGGCAGGCGATGGATGTGGCCAGCACTGCATCGCTGGCTTCAAAACGCTGCAAGGCTCCATGGACATGGGCGAGAATCTGCTCCAGCAAAACCAATTTGATGGCTGCCGGAACGGTGAGCAGCTCGTGCAGGTTCAGCGCGGCTTCATGTTGAAAGCCGGCGAGGAAGGCGCAGATGCTTTCGGTGGTTCCGTCAAAACGTGTTGCCGCCAGGCAGGCTTGCGCCACACTGATTGCGCGCGGTTGCTCCATGCCTGCGGTGGCTCGGGAGGCAGGAATTTTGCGGAAGATGCGTAGCGTGTCACGGATCTCACCGGCAGCGGTGCGCAGCAGACGGGTCTGCTCGCGCAGTTTTTGCACGCCCGCCAACGGCTGCGTTTGTGCCTGCGCCTGTGTCGCGGCGAACGGGCCATCCATATATTGCGCCAGCGCGGCGATGGAGCGGATCGTTTGCTGCGCCTGCTTGCGGAAGGGATGGGGATCGATGGAGCGCGCCAGCAGCGTGTGATGCCGCGCAAACTCCTCGCCCTGCCGTTCCAGTTCTCGAATTGTGGGAGGAATGTTCACCGGTAACTGGCCGCCTGCATTTCAAACATTTCTGCGTAAAGTCCGCCGCGCTGTATCAACTCCGCGTGTGAGCCTTGCTCCACCAGTATGCCGCCAGAGAGCACCACGATGCGATCGGCCATTTTTACAGTAGAGAAGCGGTGCGAAATCAACAAGGCCATTTTGCCCAGAGTCAGCTCCGCAAAGCGCTCGAAGACCTGCATCTCGCTGCGTGCGTCCAGCGCGGCTGTCGGCTCGTCAAGCACCAGCAACTGCGCATCGCGCAGATAGGCGCGCGCCAGCGCCAGCCGCTGCCATTCGCCGCCAGACAAATCCACCCCGCCTTCAAACCTGCGCCCTAGTTGCTGCTCATAACCCAAGCCGAGCTTGGACACCACTTCATCGGCCAGGCTTAGATGTGCGGCGGACTGAATGCGCTCCAAGTTGTCGCGCTCCTCAATGCGGCCCACGGCGATGTTGTCGCGCGCGGTCATCTCATAACGCATGAAGTCCTGAAAGATGACGCCAATCTCATGGCATAAATCTTCCAGATCGTATTCGCGCAGGTCGATGCCGTCGAGCAGAATCTGCCCTTCGGTTGGATCGTATAGCCGCGTGATGAGTTTGACGATGGTCGTTTTGCCCTGGCCGTTTTCGCCGATCAAGGCCACGCGCTCGCCGGGATGCAGATGAAAGTTGAAGTTCTTCAAGACCGTCCGGTTGGTTCCCGGATAGGTAAAGGAGACATTGCGAAACTCAAAGCCCCGCGTGACCGGACGGGGAATCGGCAGCGCCTTTGGTTTGGAGTGCACGGTGGGCTGCATTTGGAAGAAGGCGATCAGGTCCGTCAGGAAGAGCGCCTGATCGGCAATGCCGGATGTGTTGACGAAAATCTGCTGAATGTTCGTGCTGACCTGCAAAATCGCTGAGGCCAGAATGTACAGGTCTCCGATGCTGAGTGCGCCATGAATCGTGCGCCACAGAACGTAGGCGTAGGCGCTGTAGTATCCCAGCGTGCCCACCAGCGAGAGCAGAGCACCGGCGCGGAAGTGCCTGCGCGCCAGTGCGATGTTTTCCTCAAAGATCGTTTGTGAATAGCGGCGGAAGCGTGAAGTGAAGAAATCACGCAGCCCGTAGAGCTTCAGCTCCTTGGCTGCTTCTTTGCTGCCTGCGGCCTGGCGGAGATAATCCATCTGCCGCCGCAGTGGCGTCTGCCGGAAATTTTTGGCGTAACCGAGAAATGCGAAATGGCTCTCCCCGGCAAAGGCCGGCAGCGTGCCCGCAATCAACAGCAGCAGAATCCACACAGAATGCGTGTAGTACACGATCGTTCCAGCCAGGGAGATGGTTGTGAACGCCTGCTGAAAGACAGAGCCGATCATTTGAATCATCACCAGACGGTCCGTGGCCTGCACGCGCGCCCGTTCCAGCCGGTCGTAATAGACGGGGTCTTCAAATGCGGTGATGTCCAGCTGGGATGCGTGTTCCATCACGCGAATGCTGACGTGGTGGCTGTACAGATCGCCGAGCAATCCGTCACAGTAGCTGATGCCGCGGCTCAGCACGCTGGAGACAACGGCAATGGCAAACTCCAGCACAACGATCCACCAGAACCGATGGGGCAGTGTTGCGTGATGCTCCAAGGTTTGCACGATCGCATCCACGATCCAGCGCGAAACGGCCAGCAACGCCACCGGCGCCAGTGCCACCAGCACGCGCAGCAGTATGGACCAGACGACCACAGCCGGGCCGCACTCCCACACAATGCGCAGCACTGGTGGCAGATTGCGCAGCGCCTCCATGCGCGCGCGCCAGGCGTGCTGTGGGGTGGATGCCGCGTGTTCGTGTGCAATCGTCATAGGGCAGCTTGCCCATTTTATGCTCTGGCGATG
>DAHWKP010000190.1:0-3595 GCA_027343585.1 Acidobacteriaceae bacterium | reverse complement strand
CCACCCCAAAAGCTATACATGCTGGCCGGGGGCATGTAGTGGGAGACGAAAGTCGCCGTCTTCGCATTCTCGTCAATCTGCAGCACGGGCACAGTGGAGTATTCACAGGGAGGCGCGCCAGCCGCGCCGCATGTCACTCCTGCGGGGAACTGCCGATCATTTCCGTTGTCAAACGTGCCCAACAGGAAAACTCCGCTGGTATTCGTGCTGAAAAAATTCATGCCATGCTGCGCGTAAAACCAATCTGTGGGATCGGTGCCGCCCACCAGTGTGAAATCTCCCTGATAGCCCAGATGCCACAAAATGTTGCCCGTTCCGGTTCCATCCTGAAAATCAATTTTGACAATCCAGTTCTGGTGGCGCATGGAAAACAGCAGGTCATGGTCGTCTGCCGAGTAGAGCAGCGCGTTGCCATGCGTCCAGTCAGGAAACTGCATCGGGTGGCGATTGACATCCAGATGGTCGAAGGTATTCCACACCCAGTCGGGATTGTAGTTTTGATCGACATCGACCAGCACATCGCCCAGCACGTTGGTCGTGCCCGGAAAGCCCGGAAGATTTGCGAAGGATTGCAAGGTGCTGGCCAGCAAAACCTTGTGCCCATTCGGCAGCGCCAAAAAATCATGGCTGAAGGCTTGCAACGTAAGGTTGAATCCATTCGCCGCCAGCGCCTGATTCAGTTGGGCCATGGTGAGGTCGTGAATCGTATTGCCTGCCAAATCAATCTCCCGCAGATCGTTGAACGTAGTGGGTGGATTGCTGGGCGGAGCCGGTGGCATCAGCAGATTGCTGAACGTTTCCAGATAGAAAAGAAGATGTCCATTCGGCAGCAACTTGATCGGAAACAGCGTTGCCGGTTCGGTCGCCGCGGTTGCGTAGCTGTAGGTCCAGATCACATTGCCCTGCAGATCCGTTGCATAGGCCTGCGCAATGCTGGGAGAAAACGCTGTCGTGCTCGGTTGCAGCGCGTCATACAGTTCAATACCCGGCTGCGGCGTCTGTCCGCTGGGCGTGCTCACCTGCACGGGCGCGGTCTGCGGTGCGGCTCCCGTGGTAAAGGTGTGGTCGCTGTCGGTATAGCTGACGCCATTGGCCAAGGTGACCACAGCCTGCATGTGGTAGGTACTCGACGCACGCATCCCTGCGATCTCAATATTGACTTCTCCGCCGTAGTTGTTGGGCGTGGTGGGCGTGGTCTGCGCCCATGTCTGCAAGGCGTAGCTGGTGTCGGGACCAAATCGCACCGTCACGCTGCCCGGCTGCGGCAGATAGATCGCATACAGCGCGACCAGCGGATTGGCCGTCTGCAACACCTGCCCTGGCTGGATCAGCGCAACCGGAGCCGTGGCGTAGTTGCTCTGCTGGGAGCCGGACAGCGCCGCAGCGACCACAACATTGCCGCTCTGCGTCACTTGTGCGGGCGCGGTGTATGTGCCCGTGGAGTCAATTGTGCCAATGGAAGCATTCCCGCCCGTGACGCCATCGACCAGCCAAACAAGCTGCCCACCACTGGTGTTGCTGGCAGTAAACTGCTGCGTCTGCCCCGGTGCCAACGCCGCATTTTGTGGCGAGATGGTCACCGAGCCTTGCTGCATCGGCGTGGGCGGCGGTGAAGACGGTGGCGGTGGATCGGGCTGCCCCGGAGGATTGGTCCCGGTCCCGGTGGTTTGCGTGGCCGGGCTGCTGCCACAACCGGCAAAACCCAACAGTAAGAAAGCTGCGCTCACTGCAAAAACAGTAAGCCGAATAGGAAATTGTGCTCGTGCCGTACTCAAGATGCGCCTCGCGTGCCGTGCCATGAACCGCTTGCATAGCAATGGACGGCCCGGCTTGAAAATAGTATTGCGGCAGAATGATTTTCTTAAACGCCCACAGGAAATGGCTTGGGCGAAGATTCGTCCAGATTGACGCCGCCACTCCGGAAGCGCTCCCAACGCCCCTGCAGCAGGCTCAGCAGCCCCGTGTACCAATAGCCCAGCACGAAGAGAAAGAGAAACGGTACGGTGAAGTAATTCTCATTCGCAATGGCGTACCAGACCGTCAACGCAAAATAGCAACCCAGCGCCAGTTCGATCCACGGCACAATGCCCAGCCGCTTGCGATACTTGGCCGCCTGCGATTTTTCTCCGCGCTTCTGCACGCGATACTTCGGCGTGCGCTTAAAACTGCTCTGGATGCCGAAAAGCGCCTCCATCACGGCGCGCGTGTTGGTCAGCGTCAGCCCGATGCCCAGCGACATCAAAAATGGGACGTACAAAAACGTCTTGTACCAGCGGCCCGGAAACAGCTCCCTTTGCGAAACCAAGTAGAACGACGAGATCGAAAACGTGGAGGCCATAAACAGCGGCATGTCGATCAACATCATTTGGAACCAGCCCTGATAAAAGCGAATAATCATCGCTGGCATCAGCAGTACGGAGAGCACAATCATCAACGGGTAGCTCAGGTTCGCCGTCAGGTGGTACCAGGCCTCCAGCTTGGTGTGGAAGGGAACATCGCTGCGGAAGACGCGCGGCAGAATCTTTTTCGAGGTCTGGATCAACCCTTTGGCCCAGCGCGCCTGCTGCGTTTTGAAGGCCGTCATTTCAATGGGCAACTCCGCCGGGCACTCAACATGCTGGAGATATTTAAATTGCCATCCGCGAATCTGCGCGCGATAGCTGAGATCGGTATCTTCCGTCAGTGTGTCGTGCTGCCATCCGCCTGCGTCGTCAATGACGCACTTGCGCCACATGCCCGCCGTGCCGTTAAAGTTGAAAAACACTCCACTGCGCGAACGACCGCCATGCTCCAGCACAAAATGGCCGTCGAGCAGAATCGCCTCGACTTGTGTAAGAAAACTGTATTCGCGGTTCAGGTGCGTCCAGCGTGTCTGCACCATGCCAATCCCTGGCTCGGCAAAGTGATGCACTACTTGCAGAATCCAGTCGCGCGGTGGAACAAAATCCGCATCAAAGATGGCGACAAACTCACCCTTGGCCGTCTTCAATCCGTTGTCCAGAGCGCCAGCCTTGTAGCCATGCCGGTTGGTGCGGTGGATGTAAACGATTGGCTGCGGTGTGCCATTGGCAGCTCCGCTGCGATAGCGCTCGACGATCTCCGCAGCCACCTGCTGCGTCTCGTCGGTGGAGTCATCGAGTACCTGAATCTCAAAACGGTCGCGCGGATACTCCAGATTGCAGCAAGCCTCAATCAAGCGGTCGATCACAAATTGCTCATTGAAGATGGGCAACTGCACCGTGATAAACGGTAGTTCTTGAAAATGCTGCGGCGGTTCTTTGGTGGCATTCTTCGCATTGCGGTAGTAGAGCCAGACCAGTTGATAGCGATGGATTCCGTAAAAGGCCAGAATCACCATGACGATGAAGTAGGGCGTCAACAGCGCGACATCAAACCAATTCCAGTGGTAGAGGTGCGCGAAGGTCTGGTTGGCCAGTTGTTGCTCGCGCAGGTAGTGCAGTAGTCCGTGTTTCTGCGCATAGAAAAACATTGCCAGCGGAGAGCCAATCCGCAGCGTCGCAAAAAAAACTGCTATCAAAGGAATCCACATGAATGAAGGCGATGCGCCTCCCGTTCCCAAATCAATTCCAGATCA
>DAHWKP010000157.1:0-3865 GCA_027343585.1 Acidobacteriaceae bacterium | reverse complement strand
CTTGAAGGCCTGCGCAGGCGGCGGCGGACGCGGCATGCGCGTGGCCCGCAATGCCGAGGAGTTACCCAATCTTTATCGCGCCGCCAGCACCGAGGCGCAAAATGCCTTCGGCAACGGCGACCTGTACATGGAAAAATTCATCGAGCGTCCACGCCACATTGAGTTTCAAGTGCTGGCCGATGAACACGGCAACGTGGTCTCGCTGGGCGAGCGTGAATGCTCCATTCAGCGCCGTCATCAAAAGCTGATCGAAGAGTCTCCCTCGCTGCAAGTCACGCCCAAGTTGCGCGAAGAGATTGGCGCAACGCTGAAAAGGTCCCTGTCCAACATCGGCTACATGAACGCGGGCACGGTTGAGTTCCTGATGGATGAGGACGGCCAAATCTACTTCATCGAAATGAACACGCGCATTCAGGTCGAGCATCCGGTGACGGAGATGGTCACCGGCATCGATCTGGTCAAGGCGCAGTTGCGCATCGCGGCGGGCGAAAAGCTCAGCTCCATTTTGCCGAAGCAGATTGAGATGCGCGGCCACGCCATCGAGTGCCGCATCAATGCCGAGCATCCGGAAAAGTTCACGCCCTCGGCGGGTAAAATTCACACCTTCAACGTGCCCGGCGGCAACGGCGTGCGCGTGGAGACGGCCCAGTTCGCCGAAGGCGTTGTGCCGCCATATTATGATTCGCTCATTGGCAAGCTGATCGTGCATGGCAATGATCGCGCAGAGGCTATTGCCCGCATGGAGCGCGCGCTTAGCATGTTTATCGTCGAAGGGATTCATACTTCGATTCCGCTGCATCGTAGGATTTTCGCGGATGAAGAGTTCCGCAAAGGTGCCTTCGACACCAAGTTCATGGAGCGCTTCTTCGAACGCGAAAAAGAAGCCCGCGAAAAATTGCAGGAGCAGGTGCTGGCCTAGCGCTTGTCGCTCAACGCCCATTTTTGAAGCGGACGGGCTTCAGCCCGTCCGTGCAGAGCATTCCGTGCCCAGCCTTCACGCCCATCCACTTCCGCGTTTCTACCCAATTCTGGATGTGGGTCTGCTGCGCGCGCGCGGTGTGGTATTGGCGGACTTCGCATCGGCTTTGCGCGCGGCGGGCGTGGAGTGGCTGCAATACCGGAACAAGCAGGGCAGGGAAGCGGAGATTTTGCAGGATGCCGCAGCACTGCGCAGCATCTTTGCCGGTACGCCCGTGCGGCTCATTTTGAATGATTACGCCGCTCTGCTGGCGCGCACTGGCTTCGACGGCGTGCATGTTGGCCAAGGCGATTTGGTTCCCGATGCTGCACGTGCGCAGATTGGTCAGAGCGCAATTCTTGGTGTCTCCACGCATACGCCGGAGCAGGCACAGGTCGCCGAAGCCAGCGATAGCGACTACATCGCCTGCGGCCCGGTTTTTGCCACAGCTACCAAGCAAAATCCTGATCCAGTGATTGGATTGGAGGGCGTGCGCAGCATTCGCTGCATCACCAGCAAGCCGCTGGTGGCCATTGGGGGCATCACGCGCGCGAACTGTCGCAGTGTCATGGATGCGGGCGCAGACTCGGTCGCTGTCATCTCGGATCTGCTGCCGGAGCAGGGGAGCGTGGCCGCTGCGCAGAAGATTGCAGAAGAATTTCTTACGCTGCTAAACGCTGAATAGAGAAATGACAGTCTTGGGCTGCACGGAGTCATTCTAAGTGGAGTCTGCGGGTGCGGGCGCAGTAAAGAATCCAGAGGGTGATGGCTGGGTGGGTATAGTGTGGATTCTCTGGATTCTTCGTCGCTACGCTCCTCAGAATGACTCCATGGACGGCGCGATATTCGTAGCGGGGTGGAAGTGCTGGAACCTGAAACACCTTGTCATTCTGAACGACCAACGGGAGTGAAGAATCCAGAGAATCTTGGCTGCATCGACACTGCCATCACCCTCTGGATTCTTCGCTTCGCGCGGTCGCGGGGCGACCACGCTTCGCTCAGAATGACTCCACGCATGGAGAAATCATCGCCCAATTAACTCGCCGGACATTCAGGGCAAGCGTAGCGAGTTGAGGGATCTGCGGCTTCGATTGGAAGACGCCGCTGCACAGGCCGGTTCCGCTCTGTCCAACTCCGCAAGGATGCGATAGCCTGTCAGCAAAGCACTCCATCTTTTCTGCCGAGGATTGTTCATGGCCAAGCTCTCCGCTACCAAGCCCATCTCCGCGCTACTGCAAGAGGCCGAGCATGTGGGCGAACACACGCTCAAGCGCGTGCTGGGACCATTTCATCTGGTCATGCTGGGCATTGGCGCGATTATTGGTGCGGGCATTTTCGTGCTGACCGGCCAGGCCGCCGCGCAGCACGCCGGGCCAGCGGTTGCGCTCAGCTTCGTGGTCGCCGGAGCAACCTGCGCACTCACGGCGCTCTGCTACGCGGAGTTTGCCTCACTGATCCCCATTGCCGGTTCGGCCTATACATATGGCTACGCTACGCTGGGCGAGTTGGTCGCCTGGATCATTGGCTGGGATTTGGTGCTGGAGTATGCCTTCGCCGCAGGCACGGTCGCTTCGGGTTGGAGTGGATACTTCGTCAGCCTGCTCGACGATTTTCACATTCACATTCCGCCGCAATTGACGGCAACATACGGCAACGCGATGTATCTTTACCAAGGCCACTGGGTGTCGCGCGCGGCTTTGCCGATGGGTGTGGATATGTCCACCTTGCCGCACGCGATGGGCATCTTCAATCTGGTGGCTTTTCTGGCCGTGTTGGCCATGACGGCCGTGCTCATCATCGGCATTGAAGAGTCGGCCCGCTTCAACACGGCGATTGTGGCCATCAAACTTTCCGTCGTGGGAATTTTTCTTATCATCGGCGCAGGATTTTTGCTGCATCATCCGCATCTGGCCGCAGCCAACTGGCATCCGTTTATTCCTCCTGCGCAAGGGCCGGGGCGCTTCGGCTTCAGCGGCATTACTGCGGGCGCAGCCTCCATCTTTTTCGCTTACATTGGTTTTGACGCCGTCTCCACCGCCGCACAAGAGGCCAAAAATCCCCGACGCGATATGCCCATCGGCATTCTTGGCTCGCTGGTGATCTGCACCGTGCTGTATATTTTGGTGGCGCTGGTGCTTACCGGACTGGTTAGTTATCACTCGCTCGACGTGGCCGATCCAGTTGCCGTGGGCATCGACGCCACTGGCGTGCGCTGGGGCAGCGTGTTGGTCAAGCTGGGAGCTGTCTTTGGTTTGGGCACAGCGATGCTGGTCATGCTGCTGGGCCAGAGTCGGATTTTTCTCTCGATGTCGCGCGATGGCCTGATCTGGAAGTGGGCCAGCAAAATTCATCCGCGCTTTCGCACGCCCTACGTTTCCAACCTGGTGGTCGGCATCTCTGTGGCCTTCATGCCAGCGCTGTTGCCCATTGACCGGCTCAGCGAACTGGTGAATATGGGGACGCTGCTGGCCTTTGGAATCGTATGCGCCGGGGTGTGGATTCTGCGCCGCAGGAATCCGCATCTGCACCGGCCGTTCAAGACGCCGATGGTGCCACTGGTGCCGATCCTGGGCATTCTCAGCGCACTTTATCTGATCTGGAGCCTGCCTGTGCTGACCAAGGTGGTGGTGCTGGCCTGGCTGGTGGTTGGACTGGTGATCTACTTCACCTACAGCGTGCGGCACAGCAAGGTACAGAAACTGGCCTTCGAACTGCAAAAGCCACAACCTGACCCTGGGGATTAGAAGCACCTTCGCGCAGGCGTACTGCGAGGGGCGGGCCCTCTGTTGATGAGAAGGCCCACGCGGCCCGTTCCTTGAGAACTATTCCAGGGCGTGTGACCTCGCGCCGGCCGTTGAGTGACTCCGGTTGAGGGAGTTCTGGACGAAACACTGATTCTGCCAGCGC
>DAHWKP010000073.1:0-18379 GCA_027343585.1 Acidobacteriaceae bacterium | reverse complement strand
CCCACCCAGCGCGCAAAGCGATCTTCAATGGCGGAGAACTCCGCGCGTTCGCCACGCAACAGACGCGAGCCTGTGGAGCCGCAACCCAACTGCATCACCGCTGCGGCCATGCGCTGTTGCAGACGCGGATCGGCGGCCAGTTGCAGATAGTCGTTGGAGCAAAGGTCCACGCCTTGCGGCGGACGCAGCGTGCGCTGCAAACCGTCAGCCTGCATCCGCTCCAGTCGGCTGCGGATGCGGCGCTCCAGAGCGGTCTGCACCTGCGGCATCGCTTCAGTCCCCAGCGCTGGCGGAGCAGCCCTGCCGCGCGCCGCCAGAGAGTGTGGCAAAGAGCGCATCATCTGC
Organism: Acidobacteriaceae bacterium; assembly: GCA_027343585.1. Classification (GTDB taxonomy): domain Bacteria; phylum Acidobacteriota; class Terriglobia; order Terriglobales; family Acidobacteriaceae; genus JAJZCX01. The sequence continues at coordinate 18,034 of DAHWKP010000073.1, read as the reverse complement.
CGAGCGTCCGGCATTCTGCGTGGTCAGCAATTTTTCTCCAATAAAGACGGAGTTGGCTCCGGCAAAGAGGGCCAACAGTTGCGCTTCGCGCGAAAGATGCACACGCCCGGCGGAGAGACGCACGCGCGACTTGGGCATCAGAATGCGCGCCACGGCGATGGTGCGCACCAGATCCGGCACGGAGACCTCCGGAGCCTGCGCCAGCGGCGTACCTGCAATTGGCATCAGCATGTTGATGGGCACCGACTCCGGCTGCGGGTTCAGCGTGGCCAACTCGGCCAGCATGGCACAACGGTCGCGCTCACTTTCCCCCATGCCCAGAATGCCGCCACTGCACACGGTCAAGCCAGCCTGGCGCGCGGCGTGCAATGTTTGCAGCCGGTCATCGTAGGTGCGCGTGGTAACAATCTTCGGGTAGTGCTCGCGGCTGGTGTCCACGTTGTGGTTGTATGCGTCGAGACCAGCCTCTTTCAGTTGCCGGGCCTGGTCGAGCGTCAACATGCCCAGCGTGGTGCAGGCCTCCATGCCCAACGATTTGACGATGCGCACCATCTCCAACACGCGCTCAAACTGTTCGCCTTCGGGAGCCTGCCGCCAAGCCGCGCCCATGCAGAAGCGCTCCGCACCGCTCTCCTTGGCTTGTGTGGCTGCGCGACGCACATCCTCCAGCGAGAGCAGCGGCTGGCGCTCCAAGCCGGTTTTGTGATGCGCCGACTGCGAGCAGTAACCGCAATCCTCGGGGCAGCCGCCAGTTTTGATGGAGAGCAGAACGCAGCGCTGAATATCCTCCGGCTCATGATGCGCGCGGTGCACGGTGTGCGCTTCGTAGAGCAGGTCAAAGAATGGCTTTTGGTACAGCGCCAGAGCCGTCTCGGTCAGTGCCGCGACGGAGGCCGGATTTTCGTGCAGTTGTATGGCAGAGGACATGCCCTCATCATCGGTCATGGCGGCACGCCAGGGCAAGTGGGGGCTGTCCATCGACCTGGAGGAGCGGGTGCCAGCAGCCCACATCCGGTAGCGAGATCCGTTCGGTCAACAAAACGAGAAATACCCCGATTGGGTTGCAGCCAAAAGTAAGCCTGGCCACTATACTGCGATCAGGCTTTTCCAAGCACTGCCAGCCTATGCACATTACCCGCCGCACCGGAGCCATCGCCTTCTTTATTACGCTGGGCACCTGCCTGGTCGTGCTGGCCTTGGCGCTCAACATCAGTTGGATCATTTTGTACTGGCGCAAACTGGTTCCGCTGGTTCTCGGCGTTTTTTTCTTCAGCTTGCTCATCGCCGGGTTGGTGTTGAACACCATTTTTTTGGTGCGTGAGATTCGCCGCAACGAACAACACGACAGTTTTTTGAACGCAGTTACGCATGAGCTCAAGACGCCGATCGCCTCGATCCGCCTGTATTTGGAAACGCTGCAACGCCGTCCCGTCGAAGAAGCGCAGCGGCAGGAGTTCTACCGGATCATGCTGGCCGACAGTGAGCGTCTGCTCGCGACCGTCGAGCAGGTATTGAAGGCTGGCGAACTGGGCCAACGCGAGAGCGATGCCATGCGCGTGTCCATCACCATGCCGTCGCTGGTGCTGGAGTGTGCGGAGGTGGCACGCACGCGACATCATCTGCCTGCGGAGTCCATTCAAATCGAGACCGAAGCAGATGCTGTGGATGCAACCGTACTGGGCAATCTGGGCGATTTGCGTTCCGCACTACTGAATGTTTTTGACAACGCCGTCAAGTACTCCCACGGCGCACCGCAGATTCGCGTGCGTGTGGCGGTGGAGCACGATGCCTGGGTGATGGTACGCATCGCCGACTCTGGCATCGGCATCGCGCCATCGCATCAGAAGCGCATCTTTCGCCGCTTCTATCGCGTGCCCACCCTGGCCGTGCTGCGCGCCAAGGGCACCGGGCTGGGCCTGTTTCTGGTGCGTACCATTTGTCGCCAGCACGGAGGCGAGGCCACAGCGCACAGCGATGGCGAGGGTCACGGGACCACCATCACATTGCAATTGCCACGCTGGATCGAAATGCACACACAGGAGCCAGGAGCATGAGCGAACAAGCAAGCGCGCCTGCCCGCCGCATCCTGATTGTGGAGGATGAGACCCATATCGCCCAAGGCTTGCTCTTCAACTTGCGGGCAGAGGGGTACGCCGTCATTCTGTGCGGAGACGGAGAAACCGCGTTGCAATGGCTGCTCGATGAGAACGCATCTTTTGATGCCATCGTGCTGGATGTGATGTTGCCGGGAAAAAATGGCTTTGAAGTTGCTGCGGCTCTGCGTGCAGCGAAAAACTACACCCCCGTACTCATGCTGACTGCGCGCAGCCGGGCGGAGGATGTGTTGGACGGTTTTGCCGCCGGGGCCGATGACTATCTGGCCAAGCCTTTTGAACTATCCATTCTGCTCGCACGCCTAAACGGCCTGCTGCGTCGCGTGCATTGGACGCCCGCCCCCGCTGCACCGGAGGCTGCGACTGCATCGGCTGCCAGTACCCCCGATGTCTTCCACTTTGCGGGCAAGCATATCGATTTTGAACAACTGGAATTGCACACGCCCACGCGAATCATTCGGCTTACGCTCATGGAGGCCGATCTGCTGCGCCACTTGGTACGCAACGCAGACCGCGCCGTCTCGCGCAAAGAGATTCTCGAACAGGTATGGCGGTTGCATGAGGACACGGACACGCGCGCCATCGACAACTTCATCGTGCGCCTGCGTCGCTATATGGAAGACGACCCTGCGCACCCGGTCCATTTGCAAACGGTGCGCGGAGTGGGTTACCGCTTCCAACCCGAAGGAAAAAACCCTCGGTAAGAAATTCCCTGCTCCAGAGCGATACACTGGAGGCGGATCCCACGCTGCCTGTGGGCATATTGGCCGTGCGCATTCTGCCCCGCTACATTCTCGGCGAAGTTCTCTCCCACACCTTCATTGGGTTGGCTCTGTTTACCTTCGTGCTTTTCATGCGCGATCTGGGCCACATCCTGGAGATGGTCGTCCGCGACAGCGCCTCGCTCACGCACGTCATTGAGCTGGTGCTCTTCACACTGCCCAATGTATTGACGGTTACCATTCCCATGGCCGCGTTAGTGGGAATTTTGCTGGGTCTGAGCCGCTTGGCAGCGGACAGCGAAATCACCGCCATGCGTGCCTGCGGTATAGGAGTCTTTCAGTTCGTCCGCATTATCGCCATAATGGCTTTGGCGGCCTGGGGCATGAGTCTGGCCAACTCGCTTTACTTTGCTCCACGCGCCACTACGGCCCTGTTGCAACTCGAAAAAAATATCCGCGATGCACAGGCATCCTTTGCGGTGCAGCCGCGTGTGTTTTATGAGGATCTGCACAACTCCGTTCTCTACGTGCAAGATGTGCGCACGGCGCGTGGCGTCTCTGTGTGGCAGCATGTTTTTCTTGCGGACATTACGGATCCACTAGCACCCAAAATCACCACGGCGGAGCGCGCGACGGTCATCAACGGCGGCAACCATTCCCTGAGCATGCGCCTGCGCAATGGCCAGACACACGAGCTGATCGCTGGCGATCCCAACTCCTACAACATCTCCACCTTTGCGGAGACAGACCTGCCGGTGCAGTTGGGGGGGCAGGATGCGCCACACTTGGGACGTAGCGACACGCCCGTGCTTGCCATGAGCAATCGTGCACTGCTCAGCGCGGCACATCAACCTGGCGGGCGCTGGTTTCTGATCGAATTTGAAAAGCGTCTCGCCTATCCTGCGGCATGTCTGGTGCTGCCGCTCATCGGCATTCCACTGGGGTTGATTTCGCGGCGCGGCGGAAAAAGCAGCGGCTTTGTACTGACGATTTTTCTAGTGTTTCTTTATTACTTTTTTTCCTCCACAGGCGTAGCACTTGCCCGTCAAGGCAAACTCAGCGTCTTTGTCGGCGTCTGGGGCGCGAACCTGCTCTTTGCCACTTTTGGCATTTTGCTGCTGCGGCAAATGTCGCGTGGAGTACTTCGCTTTCCCGCCGCGTATTTGCTGGAACAACTGCGCGCCTCTTACGCCCGCAAACCTTCCGCATCCGAAGCTCTGCCCGCGCTGCGGCCACGCAACCTTGCCAACGGCTTTCCGTTGATTCTCGACGACTACATCCTGCGAGAGTTCCTCACCCATTTCTTTTTGGTTGAGGTCAGTTTTGTTTTGCTCTCGCTCATCTTTTCTTTTTTTGAATTGCTGGGTGACATCATCCGCAACCACGCGGCTCTGGCCACAGTGCTGGAGTATTTACTGAATCTGACGCCAAGTATGATCTACACCATCACCCCGCTCAGTGTGCTGATCGCGGTATTGGTCACGCTTGGCCTCTTTCAGCGCTCGAATGAACTAACGGCCATGAAGGCCACTGGCATCAGCCTGTATCGCATGATTGTGCCGATTCTTCTGATTGCTGCTGCCCTGTCTGTGGCGCTCTTTAGTTTCGATCAGTTATATCTGCCCACGGCCAACCGCAGACAAGAGGCGCTGCGCAGCATCATCAAAGGTCGCCCGCCGCGTACCTTTTTACGTCCGGACCGGCAGTGGATCTTCGGGGAGAAAAAACCCGGCGTGCCAGAGCGAATCTTTGATTACGAGTTTTTCGACGCGAATAAAAATCAGTTTGCCAATCTAACCGTCTTTGAATTTGCCCCCGGCAGCTTCCACTTGACCCAGCGCATCTTCGCCACCAGCGTGCATTGGGAGCCGCAGTTGCACACCTGGGTTTTTGAACACGGATGGACCCGTAGTTTCTCCGACGGCAGCATCAGCTCCTATGCAACCTTTGACGCACGTACGTTCCCGCAAATCGAGGAGACCCCGCAGTACTTCAAAAAGGAGAACACGCCTGCCTCGGAGATGAGCTTTGGCCAACTGGCCCACTACATTCATGATTTAGGCCAAAGTGGCTTTGATACGCTGCCGCTGCGCGTGCAACTCGACAAAAAGCTAGCCTATCCGCTGGTGACGCTGATTATGGCGATTCTTGCCGTGCCCTTCGCGCTGACCACTGCTGGCAAGCGCGGCTCCCTGACCGGCGTGGCGGTGGCAATTGGCATCGCCATAGCCTACTGGGTGCTTGCAGGCTTATTTGAGGCGATGGGGAATGTGAACACCTTGCCAGCGATGCTGGCAGCCTGGTCGCCGGATTTGCTCTTCGGCTTGGCGGGCGGTTACCTTTTGCTGCGCACTCCGACATAAAGGGAATCCGCAACCCTCCACACCGCATCCAAAAGGAGTCGCGCGCTCCATACACCCCTCTATGCTCCGTGGAGTGCTGTGGGGCATGAAGAGGATTCACTACAATCCATACAGAGGGCCACACCATATGCTGCAAAAGCTGCGTCCATTATTTCCGTATCTATGGCGTTACCGACGTGGTTATTTTTGGGGCGCGCTTTGTGTAGTGTGCAGCAATGCAATTTGGGTTTTATTCCCTTTGGTCATCCGCAACGCGATCAATGACCTGACTCAACATCTTACCCGCCATGGCATATTGATCGCAGCACTGCTTCTGGTCGGCTTGGCTGCCTCGAAGGGGATTTTTCTCTTTCTCACGCGTTGGATTTTAATCGGCATCTCGCGCGATATTGAGTACGATCTGCGCAACGATATGCTGCTCTCGCTGGAGCGCCAGTCGATGGCCTACTTCCAGCGCAATCGCACCGGCGACATCATGGCCCGTACCACCAACGACTTGAACGCGGTCCGCATGTTGCTTGGCCCGGCGATTATGTACAGCGCCAACACAATTCTGTTTACCATCGGCGCTCTCTATTTTATGCTGCGCATCAGCCCGTGGCTGACGCTGCTGGCCTTTGCTCCGCTGCCTGCGGCGAGCATTTTGGTGCAATACTTTGGCCGCCGCATTCATGAACGCTTTGAGCGTATTCAGGCCATGTTCTCCGACATCTCCGCGCAGGTGCAGGAGAATGTTTCCGGCGTGCGTCTGGTGCGTGCTTTTTCGCAAGAGCAAGCAGAGGTGCGTGCCTTTGAACGTGCCAACCAAGAGTACATCCGTCGCAGCCTGCTGCTGGTGCGACTGATGGGCATGTTATGGCCTACGTTGGAGTTTATGCTGGGCCTTTCGCTGGTGGTGGTGCTGTGGGTAGGCGGACACCAAGTGGTGGAACATCGCATCTCCGTTGGCTCATTTGTGGCATTCAACACCTACATGCTCATGCTGACTTGGCCGGTGATTGCCTTGGGGTGGGTCATCAACATTGTGCAGCGCGGGACGGCATCCATGGTGCGCATCCACGAAATTTTGATTGCCCAGCCGGAGATTATTGACGGCGAGGATGCCGTGGTAACAGAACCCATTCGCGGTGAAATCGAATTTCGCAATTTAACTTTCGCCTATGGCAAGGATCAGCCTGCGGTGCTGAACAACATCAATCTGAAGATTCCGGCGGGTTCCAGCTTGGCCATTGTGGGGCCGACTGGTTCTGGAAAGACTTCGCTGGTGCGCCTGATTCCGCGACTGTTTGATGTGGCGCCGGGGAGCGTACTGCTGGATGGACATCCGCTGCGCAGCTATCGACTGGAGGATTTGCGCCAAGCCATTGGCTTTGTGCCGCAGGAGACATTCCTTTTCAGCGAGACGATCCGCGAAAACATTGCCCTGGGTCGACCCGATGCAACGGACGAGCAAGTTTTTGAAGCTGCCCGCATCGCCTCCATTTGCGATGAGGTATTGGAATTTCCGCGCGGATTTTCCACCATGGTTGGCGAGCGCGGCATTACTCTTTCCGGTGGACAAAAGCAACGCGCCGCCATTGCCCGTGCCGTGGTGCGCGATCCGGCGATTTTGATTCTCGATGACGCGCTCTCCAGCGTGGATACCTATACCGAGGAGCGCATTCTGCAAGGGCTGGCCGACATGCTGCGTGGGCGCACAACCATCTTCATATCTCATCGCATCTCCACCGTGCGTCATGCGGACAAAATCGCCGTGCTCATCGATGGACATATCGCGGAGTATGGCAGCCATGAGGAATTGGCCGCGCAGAATGGACATTACGCACGTCTGGTGGAGAAGCAACTATTGGAAGAGGAACTGGCCGTCGCAGGGTAGCCTAGGCGGACCAGCGATGCGCCATCGGAGCTGACTCCGCTGCAATGAGCGCAGCGCTTGTTGGTTGTGCATGCTGCATTCTCTCCGCACGAGGTTGTTGCTCTCTTGGCAATATATTGCGCGCATCTTCGCTGGACGCAGCTTGCTTCCACGCATCGCGTACGGTGCGAATGTTGCGGATCGTCTCTTCCATCAGGCTGACAGAGGCATCGCGCGAAGCCAACAAACACTGTGAATACATGGCGGCGTAAAACTCCGAGAGCGTGGATGCCACTTCCCCCCCGACATCGCTGCTCATGCGCCCCTGCAGGTAGGTCAAAATTTCCAGCGTATATTTGATGTTCCGTCGCCGCCCATTTGCGTCTCCAGATTCTACGCACGCAACAGCTTGATGCAGAAAGCGCAACATGCCGTCATAAAGCGCGACCACCAGTTCCATGCTGCTCTGCATTGCGAGTGACTGTTCTAGATAATCCATGGCCTCTCCTGTGTGTTGCAAAAATCATCCAAAGTTCGGGTTGATGTTGTATCCAGAGAAGGAACTATAGAGTTCATTCATGTAACCGAGTTGCTGCGGAATTTGCGTCAGCGTGAAATTCGCCTGATTCAGTTCATTGGTCAGGGTCGTCGTCTGCTGCGCGATCAACGTGTTTTCGTTGGTGATGTTGGTATTCAGCGTGGATTCCATCGACTGATCCTGTTGCAGAGACAGATAAATCGCGCCGTTGGGAGCCTGATTGCCCAAGTTATTCAAGGTGTTGGTGAAGTTACCGCCGAAGGATAGAAAGCTGGCGCTCGGCTGTAAAAAGTTCACCACATCTTGATAGTTCGAGTTCAAAAGACTATCCAGCGTGGAGGTGTTCAGCGTGATCGTTCCATCGTTGTTCATGGACATGCCAAGTTGCGTGAAGGAAGAAACGCTGCCGCTGCCGCTGGCGGACAGAACGGGCGCAGTTGCCGCCAAAGTGGCTGGTGAAGATGAGGAGGGGGTCACCGTCATCGAGGTGTCCGTGGAGTTCAACGTGGCGGTATAGCCGGTGCCCGACGCATTCAGATCGGCGGCGATCTGCGTCAGGGTTGAGGGGGAGGTGATGGCTGCGCTGGAACCCGTGCCTCCGCTGCCCGTGCCAAAGGCTCCTGCGGCTGCGGTGAAGGTGTCCGTGGCTGAACCTGCGGTAAAGGTCCAGCCGCTGGACTGGCTGCCGGTGGCCGTCAGGCTGGAGGCCACGGAAAAGTTCAGCGCCGACTCCAACTGCGATTGCAACAGGGCGACCGTCGGGCTGCCGAAGAGTGGCTCCGGCTGGCCAGAACTGTTGTTGCCTTCCTGCGCGTTCAAATCCGTGATGGCCTGGTTGTAGGCTGTGACGAAGTTGTTGACAGCGGTTTCCACGGCCGTATTGTTGTTGGCGATCTCCACCTGCACCGGGCTGCTGGGCGCGGCGGAGAGCAACTGAAAGGTCACGCCGGGAATTGCATTGGACACCGTGTTGGAGGAACTGCTTTCACTGATGCCATCCACGACGAAGCTGGCGTCTGTGCCCGCCTGCGCCTGCGTAAAAGAAATAATATTCGAGGAATTCGTCGCATCTGTCAGCGTGGTGCCGATGGTAAAGTTGCCCGCCGTGCCACTGGTATTGCTCACCAGAGACAATCTTGACCCGCCGGAATCTGTGATGATGTTGGCCGTCACGCCCGCGTTCGCATTGTTTATGTCGGAAGCGATTTGCGCGATGGTTTCCCCGCCAGAGGCCGTGTTGATGGTGACCGGCGAGCCGCTGCCCACCGTGATGGTCAGGCTGCCATTGACCAGATCATTGGGGTTGGCAAAGTCTTCTGAGTAGTAAGAATTGGTCTGCGCCAGGCTGTTGACCGTTACCGTGTGGCTGCCAGCCAGGGCCGTGTTGCTGGCCGAAAGCAGTTGCAGCACATTGGTGTTGGAACTGGAACCAGACTTGGATTCCAACACGCCCTGAAAATCTGTGAGCGCTTGCAGGTTCGTGGTGAGGTTGGAGAGATCGGTGCCGAGCGTGGTGTAGGCGCTGTCCTGGCTCTGCAACTGGGTCAACTGATTTTTCCAGGGAGTTTCTGTGTTCTGCATGATGGCCGTGATCTGGCTGACCGTCTGCGAAACGTTGAAGCCCTGCCCGCTGGTGGGTGACCCGAAGCTAAGACCAACTGTACCCATGGCCGCACCCCCTTGCCAATGCACGCTTGGCCCAACGACCAGCGCTGCATTTGCCCTCTGTGATCTCCATCGGCAGGCAGGAGAAAATCTTCAGCCGGATTGTCGTTCTTGGACGATATGGCCTTATGGGCAGACTGTCATCCTGAGCGGAGACGGGCGAAATCGGACGCAGTGGAGGGATCTGCGGTTATGCTCCCTGCAAAAAAATGCGGAAGGTGCGAGGGCTGCACCTTCCGCCATGCTGAGCGTTGCTGTTTATTTACTGCAACAGCTTCAAAACCTCCTGTTGCACCGTGTTGGCCGTGGCCAAGGCACTGATGCCGGTCTGGCTCAGAATCTGGTACTTGGACAGGTTGGACGTTGCTTGTCCGTAGTCCGTGGCCATGATGTTGTTCTGGGCTGAGACCACGTTGGTCTGCTCGGTGCTCTCCACGTTGGCAATGGCGTTCAGCGTGTTGATCTGGGAACCCAGATAACCGCGCTGTGCAGCCACGTCGGTGATGGCGGTGCTGATGTCCGTCAAAGCCGTTTGCGCGTTCGCAGCATCGCTCAGGTTGGTGGTGTTCAGCGCAGCACCGGTACCCTCCTGATAGCTGATACCGTTGGTCGCTGAACCCAGTACCTGCGTAAAGGCCAGGGTTGTATTGTTGTTGCCCGTGCTGGCAGTTGTAAACGTCTGCAGGGCAGCGCCAGTGGAATCATTCACCACCAGGCTGGAATATCCTCCCGCCGTTTGCACGGTGGCAGTGATTCCAGAAATGTTCGCACTGTTGATGGCTGAAGCTGCCGCTGCTACTGTATCGCCGCCCACAGCTACGCTCACGGTATTCGTGGCTGCTGTCAGCGTAGCTGCCGTTGGTGCCGTCGGAGTCGTACCATTCGATGTAATCGTGAGTGCTGTCCCCGCGCTGTTCACCGAGGCCACAAACGATACAGCATTGGCGCTGTTGTCAAATGTACTTTGAGCATTCAACGCTGCTGCAATCTGCGTCAGCGTCTGCGGAGTTGAGCTGGCGGTGTTGGTTGCCGTCGTGCTAAAGGCGTTGGCTCCAATGTTGAAGGTGTCGGTAGCGGACGCTGCCGTAAACGTCTCCGTATTTCCACTCACGACACCCGTAAGATTTGCATAGGTGGGCGCGAGTTGAAATCCAAGGGTTGCACCTGCAGCCAAGGTTGAGGTTGAAGAGACAGCACCACTGGTATAGGTATCCGCTGTGGTCGCTGCTGTAATCACACCGCCCACGTCGCCCACGCTGGAGGAACTGAGCGCTTTGATATTCAGCGTATCCGTGCTGGAACCAATCGCCGAGGCATCCCCTGTAAAGATAGCGGTGCTTGAACCGAAGACGCCGATGCCGTTGTAGCTGGTTGTGGAGCCAATGTTGTTGATTTCAGCCAGGATCGACTGATACTCTTGATTGGCTGCAGCGTCCTGCGTGGTGTTCAGCGTGCCGTTGGAGGCTTCCGTGGCCAGCGTGATCGCGCGGTTGAGCAGATTGGTCACCTGCGACAGCGCGCCATCGGCCACCTGCAACAGGCCCACGCCACTGCTGGCGTTGGTTGCAGATTGGGTGAGGGCAGTGGAGTTGGCGCCCAGACCGTCGGCTAGTGACAGTCCTGCGGCGTCATCCGCGCCGGAGTTAATGCGCGACCCAGACGAGAGCTGCGTCAGCGTGTTCTGCAAGCTGGCGTTTGTCTGGTTCAGGTTGTTCTCTGCGTAGATGGCAGAGATGTTGTTCAATACGCCTAAGGACATAATTCCGCTCCTGAAGACCGATAGAGATTGTGGTTGGCGGGTTTCTGTCCCTGCGAATCCCTCTCCATCCCGTCCCTGTTGCCCGGGGCGGTTTGAGGAAGAATCCGCGCGGTTGGAAATTCCGCACTCACGGACTTACATCGGCCCCGGCCCGCAGCACTTTACTTGCCAAATACAATTTCACCCGTTGGTAACCATTTCCCCCGCTGGAAGGCCACACAGCAGGAAGCTCCTCATAGGTGGTGTCATCTTTCTTCGCCTTGCGCCGATACACCTTTTGTAGCTGCAAAATTGCAGCCCAGAAGGCCCTTATGATTCAACTCTCGCGCTTAAACGGCGAAACAATGGTGCTCAACAGCGATCTGATCCGCTATGCGGAGGCCAATCCCGACACGGTCATCACGCTGGTCACGGGAGAAAAAATTGTTGTCGCGGAGACGTGTGAAGAACTGATGGCGCGGGTGCAGACCTATCGCTCTGGACTCTTGCGAGCGGCCTTTCCCCAGGTGAAGCAGCCGGTGGAGGAGTACTCCTCCTCGCGCGAGACGGCGTTGAGCGCCAAGGCCGCATCCAACGCGGTGGAAGAGGCCAGCGCGGCCCGACATGTGATCAAGGACGAAGAAGACAGAAGTTGGCGGCGGCGGCAGCGTGAAGAGGATTGAGTCGTGCGCTGGTTGCACTGGTTTCTGTTAAGTGTGGATGAATTTTTGCAAAGCGGAGTGAGTCATCATGGATAAGAGCAGCTTTGGCGGAGTGGTCCTGGCCATCGGGGGCATTCTGACCGGCATGATGATGGAGGGTGGCAAGCTGGGACAGATTTTGCAGCCCACGGCCGCCATCATTGTTTTTGGTGGCACCATTGGAGCCATTCTGCTCCAGTTCCCGATGCGCATTGTCTTGGGAGCTTTGAAAAATCTGGCGCGCGTCTTCTTCAGCGGCGAGCCGGATGGAACCGCGCTGATCGCCCAGCTTGTCGGCTTTGCCAATAAGGCCCGCAAGAGCGGCATTGTTTCCCTCGATGCCGACTTGGCCTCTGTGCATGATTCCTTTTTGAAGCAGGCGCTCATGCTGGCCGTCGACGGCACGGATCCCGGCGAGTTGCGCAAGATCATGCAACTGGAACTGGACAACCAGGGCGAGAATGAAGAGCGCATCCCGCAGGTTTTCGAATCCGCTGGCGGCTACTCGCCCACGGTGGGCATCATCGGCGCGGTGCTGGGCCTGATTCAGGTGATGCAGCACTTGGACAACATCAACGAAGTGGGACGTGGCATCGCCGTCGCCTTCGTTGCGACGATTTATGGCGTGGCTTCGGCCAATCTGATCTACCTGCCGGTTGCGGGCAAGCTCAAAATCCGCCAGCGCGAGGAGCAGGTGCAGAAGGAAATGATGCTTGAAGGCGTCATCTCCATCATGGAGGGAATGAATCCGCGCATGGTGGAGACCAAGCTGAAGACATTCTTGTCGGAGCAACACCCCCATGCCGAGGCAGCCAAGTCATGACCCACAAAAAAAAGCACGAGCACGTCAACCATGAGCGCTGGCTGGTTTCTTACGCCGACTTCATCACACTGCTCTTCGCATTTTTTGTGGTGCTCTTTTCTTCCTCTCAATCCGATCGCAAAAAAGTGGAGCAAGTGGAATACTCCATCCACTCCGCCTTTCAGACGATGGGTATCTTCACCATGACCAGCAGCGCTCCCAACCTGCAGAACCCTGGCGGCGCACCGAACGCTGCAACGATCATGATGGGCGACGATCTGGATGCCGCCTCGCCGGCCACACTGGCCGACCTGAACAAGATGAAGGCCAAGCTGGACACACTGTTGGCCGCGCAGATCGCCCGGAAAACCGTCAGCGTCAAGGTGGGCCGGGATGGGCTGATTATCTCTTTGCGGGCTGCGGGGTTCTTTGGAAGTGGCGTGGCCGCGCCGCTGCCAGCGTCCATTCCATCGCTGCTGGCCATTGGTAGTGCGCTGGCGGTGACGCCCTATGACGTGCGCATCGAAGGCCACACCGACAACGTGCCCATCCACAACAGCATTTACAAATCAAACTGGGAGCTGTCCACATCCCGCGCCACGCAACTGGCCCAGCTCTTTATTGAAAAAAGCCACGTGGTGCCTTCGCATCTTTCTGCGGCAGGCTATGCAGAATATCATCCGGTCGCCGACAACTCCACTGCCGAGGGCCGCAACCGCAACCGGCGCGTGGACATCATCGTTCTGCCGCATGTTGAGCACCATGAAGAGTTATGGATGGGCAAGGAACCTGCAAGCGGGCCAGCCATAGCCGGGCAAAAGCCCAGCCCGGCCGTGGCGCAGCGGCCCATGGTGACTGGATCCGTTCTGGCCCCTGCGATCATGCCCTCGTTGAGCGCGCGTGAGCACGCTTCTTCCGCGCGAGCACCTTCCGCCGCTGCACTGCCCTCTGCGCGCTGACTGCGCCATAGACGCGTAGAATCAGAACCAGAGCGCGCCAATGACGGAGATTCCCACTTCTGAACCCAAGCAAAATGCAGTACTGAATGCAGTGCAAGATGCGGAGGAACATTTCTACCGCGCCGTGGACTGCATCGCCGCGGGCGACTCCGCCGCCGCGATAGCCGCCTTCCGCGACGCTTTGCGGTGTGATCCGGGCTATGCGGATGCCTGGCATGGCTTGATCCGCGCCCTGCAGGACGGCGGCCAACTGGACGAGGCCGTCGCAGAAGCCTTGCGGCTGGCCGAACAATTTCCCAATGACGTACTGATCCACACGCGGCTTTCCATCTTGTATCAGATGCAGGGCAAGATCGCCGAAGCTGAGGCAGAATCCACGCGCGCCAAGGTGCTGGGATGGAAGCAGGCGCTGCAGAACAAGCCCGCCCCCTTGGAGTAAGTCGCGTTCCCATGCGCAACACATTGCCAGCTAAAACCGCAGCGGACGCGCTGCACACTTTTTATTCCACACTCTGCAAAGCCTATGGCCCACAACACTGGTGGCCTGCGCGGACGCGCTTTGAAGTCATCATCGGCGCATACCTGACGCAGGCAACTGCGTGGGCCAGCGTCGAGCGATCCATCGCCAATCTCCGCCGCGCAGGCTGCCTGAGCCTGGACGGCTTGCGCCGCACGCCCAGCAGCCAACTGCAAGCGCTGATCCGGCCCTCCGGTTTCGCGCGCCGCAAGGCTGCATCCCTGCGCGCCTTCGTTAGTTTTTTGGATGCGCAGCATGGCGGCTCACTCGACCGTCTACGCCGCCAAAATCAAGTGCAGACGCGCCAGCAACTTCTGGCCCTGCCCGGCGTTGGCCCGGAGACAGCCGACGCGATTCTTGTCTACGCTCTGGGTCATCCAGCCATCGTGATCGATACTTATCTGCGCCGCGTGGCGCATCGGCATGGCCTGATTCCAGCCACTGCGGAGCGGTTCGACCCAGAGTTGCGCTCTGCTGCGGAAGAGATGTTGTCAGCACGTGCGCCAGAATCGGCACTTGCCTGTGCGCAAGAATTCCATGCCGTAATCGTCGAAGTAGGCAAGCGCCATTGCCGCGTCACGGCGCAGTGTGAGGGATGCCCGCTGCAGAAATTTCTTCCGGAGTCCAGAGGCTGACCCGTACGATGGAGACCATGCGCACAGCCACATCCGATCCGGTACTGCTCTACGTTGCCACCACCAGCGCGGGCAAGCTACGAGACTTTTCCGTGGCCGCCGCTGCCATCTCGGCCCATTTTCGAATCGAGCCACTGCCCAGCATGGAGCGGCTGGCCGTCGCCCCAGAGGATGGAGCCACCTTCACGGAGAATGCGTGCAGCAAAGCGGAGTTTTACAGCACGCTCGCACCCGGAAAAATTGTTTTGGCGGATGACTCCGGGTTGGAAGTGGAGGCGCTCGATGGCCTGCCCGGCGTGCGCTCGGCCCGCTTCGCTGCGGACGCTGGTTTCCGCCCAGACCTTCCCACCGATGCGGCCAACAACCTTCTCCTGCTGGAACGGATGCGCGCTGTTCCGGCGGATCGTCGAGCAGCCCGCTATCGCTGTGTTTTGGCGGCGGCGCAGAATGGAAAATCATTCGCCAACGCCGAGGGCACCGTGGAGGGCAAGATTCTTGCATCTCCATGCGGCACGGGCGGCTTTGGCTACGATCCACTCTTTTTTTTGCCGATGCTGCAACAGACGATGGCTGAGATTGACTTGGAGACCAAACATGCGCTGAGCCATCGCGGCCATGCGTTGCGCGCGCTTATATCGGAATTAAAACGATGCCACAAGCAGTAGCAATTCGTGTTGATACAAACAAAAAAAGCGCCATGTAGCTGCAGAAGCAAGCTACATGGCGCGCGAAGAGACAGCTACATTTATTGCCCGATGGTAAACGTTACACTTTGCGGTGTAGATGTTTGGATGGATGGGCTATTCTGCTGCGCATCATCATAGGCCATTCCGTAAGCAAGTCCATCGATCTGAACCTGATGCCAGAATTGCATATAGTAATTTGCAGGCGCCTGCGTGTAATAATCCAGCGGATTCGACCAATCCGAGAATGGCTTATCTGCCACGTGACGATTGAGAGCTGCAGCCATCTGCGCTTCCAGCTGTAATGCCACGCTACCCGGAGCTCCGCAGTTTAGATTTCCAAGACCCAACATGATTTCCGCCGTGTCTGGGAAAGAAGTTAAGGCTCCACTATCTACACATCCATTCAAATTAGAGAAATTTGAAGGGATTACAAGTGGGTTGCCACCAGCGTCTACGGTTTTTCCTGTTTGATCCGTAAAGTTGAAATTATCATTCGGATCCACATATCCCGTATACGTATTTCCGTTGGCGAGTGTTATCACTAATGGCTCAGTTGTGTATTGATTCCACACCGCCTGCGTATACGTATCGAGATACGTATCGTATTGTCATGCCGGCAAGCCATCTACAGCTCCGGTCGTATCTTTGCCAGGATTAAATGCTCCATGTCCAGGTGCAATAATACGCAACGGGGCATAAGGAGATTGAGCCAATCCTTGAAATTCAACAGGCACACTTGCAATATATTGAGCAAAGATTTCTTGCCGCGTGCTTGCTGTACCTTCATTAATTGGGAATCCAACAGTGGCATTAAAGTTATCCAATCCCTGTACGTTCAATTCCAATGGAAGGCCAAACATATCCACCTGTCCATTGTTAATCCAAATACCAGGATTGCCACTTGTCGGCGAGTTAATGTCAAACTCTGCAAAATCAAATACTGTTTGCAGGTTTGGATCGGACTGATTGTTGAAATTCGGACCAGCATATCCAGTTCCCTGATATTGAATTAGAACTGGATTGTTAATGCTGAAGTATATTCTCGCGGACAGAATTGCAGGAACAGTTACTGAACTGACCTGATCTAAACGCAAGCCATAGTTTGCATACATGAGTCCATCAGGTTCAGAGATCGTATTATCCGACTCTTGCATATCAACTAGCTGCCCCTGAGCATTGACATGGATATATGTTCCAGGACTATTGGGATCCTGCCCAATAATCATCCAATATATTTGGTCATTTGCATATTCACCTTTAGAGTTATTTTGCACCGTGAACGTAGTCATGCCGTTCCAGGTACTTTGATTGAGGCTTTGCAATACATAAGTACCCGAAGCCACACTCGACATCGTTCCGTTCAAATATGCTACTGCGTTCACAGTTGTTGTCCCTACCGGCAATGGAATTCCTATGCCTGCAGAGAACCGCGGTGAAGATGTAGTTGGAGTGGTTCCATCCAGCGTGTAATAGACAATTGCACCCGGTGTTGGAGAGACCAGCCAGAGATAGAGTTCGTTTTGATATGTTCCAGATGGCGCAGAGAATACGGGAGCCTGCACAGCACAACCAGAGCAGCTAATGATATATGTGGAAACTGCCGCCGGAGACTGCTGGCTACCGTTAATAGCCTTAGCGCTTATGGACATTGAGCTAGCCACGCTAATCGGAGTTCCTGCATACAAAACAGTATCCTTATTCCCGACTATAGGCGTTGCTCCATCTGTTGTGTAGTATATTTCGGTTCCGGAAGGCCACGACGACTGGGAATTGATGGTTACACTCTGCCCAGACGCGTAGGTGCCTCCCGCAGGCGTAAACGTTGGCAAGGCAATGGTTGGAGTACAAGATCCCGTTGTGCTGGACCCGCAGAAGGAATGCGAAAACTGCGTTCCTGGAGCATTGATGGGAGCATTGATATTGGTCCCATTGGCTTGCGTATAGGTGAAGAAGAATGTGACTACATCTCCGGTTTGCAGCCCTGTGATGGGGGCAGAAGCCCAGTTCTCCGTTGATCCGCTCACCGGAGACAACGTTGGACTGGTTTGAGGTTGCAGCACAGTTCCACTGGAATTGGTTACGCTATAGGTAATGATGGGGGCCGAAAGTATGTTTTTCGGCATCACCCACGTTAGATCCAAGTAAATTACCAAGGAAGAGCTTCCCTCTTCAACTACATTATATGAATAATTTGTAAGTGAAGATACGGTTAGTGTTGCTGTAGACACACTTGAGTTCAAATAGCCGTTGGCAATTGCAATGGCGTTTACGGTTGTTGTACTCGATACCGAAAATGCACCGCTGTACAGCTGGGAGGATGTTGTTGGCTGCGTTCCATTCGTCGTGTAATAGATCGCAGCGCCCGGAGTCCCATCACTCAACGTAACGGTCTGCGTTGACGTGAAAGTACCCGTCCCGGGAGAAATTACTGGTGGCGCTGCCTGTTGTTCAGCAGCGGTGATTGAGATTGCAGCCGAAGCTACGCTGGAATTGGTGTAGCCACTCTCTACGGCGATGGCATTGATGGTAGCGCTGGCCGACAGAGTAAAGGCTCCGCTATACAGCGTGGATCCAGTTGTCGGCTGCGTGCCGTCGGTCGTGTAATAGATCGCCGCTCCCGATGTCGCGTCGCTCAAGGTCACCGTCTGCGGAGAGCTGTAGCTGCCCGCTCCCGGCGTGATTGTCGGCGTGGCTACCGTCTGCGTGCTCCCCGATGAACTCCGCGTCCAGTTGGGGAAG
>DAHWKP010000248.1:0-10828 GCA_027343585.1 Acidobacteriaceae bacterium | reverse complement strand
TTTGTGCGCGGGCGATGAGCGCAACCGGCAGGCGGAAGCGGCGGCGGAGTGCTTCTTCGCGGGCGGCCATGACGCCGTGGTCGGTTTCGTGGTCGTAGCCAGCCAGATGCAACAGTCCGTGCAGCAGCAGAATGCGCACTTCCACTTCCAGCGCGTGGCCGAGTGCGCGAGCCTGGCGCGCAGCGGTGTCGAGCGAGAGTGCCAGATCGCCGGCATGGATGGGCGCGAGGGGGGCTTGCGCGGATTTTTTGGATGGCTTCGCAGCGCGGGTTGTGGCGGCAAAATCCACGGCGGGGAAAGAGAGCACGTCGGTGGGCTTGTCTTTGCCGCGATAGTCGCGGTTGAGGCGGCGGAGCGTGCGGTCATCACTGAGCAGAACCGATACCTGACCGCACAGGCCAATGGCGCGTTGCGCGCGGCGCAGATAGGCACGCAGCGCAGGCAGGCGCGCAGTGGAGAGTTGTGCGCAGGGCGGATCAAGCGTAAGCATGGCTAGAAAGGAATGTAACACGCGGGATGGTGTCGCTTGATACCCAGGTTCGAGCGATTTTGATGGAAGCAGGAACGTTGAGGGGGAAGCGATAGGTTGTCCCACTCTAGCCGCAAAAGAGCGCGGCTAGAATGGGGCACCGCAGATATGGATGCACCGCAGATATGGATGAGGCTTCGCAGGATTTGATTTTCCTGAATTGAAATCAGCGCTAAAACAGGGTGGATGGTTTGCGTGGGGGTTCGATGCCGAGGTGTTGGTAGGCCAAGCGTGTGGCGACGCGGCCACGCGGGGTGCGATCGAGGAATCCAATCTGAATCAGAAACGGTTCGTAGACCTCTTCGAGCGCATCCTCTTCCTCGGCCAGCGCGGCAGCAAGTGTATTGAGTCCGACGGGGCCGCCATCATATTTTTCGATGATGGTGCGCAGCAGGCGGCGATCCATTTCATCAAAACCATGCGCATCGACTTCGAGCATCTCCAAGGCGGCGATGGCCGTGGCGCGGTCAATGTGTCCGCTGGCGCGTACCTGGGCGTAGTCGCGCACGCGGCGCAGCAGGCGGTTGGCGATGCGAGGCGTGCCGCGAGAGCGCAGGGCAATCTCGGCAGCGCCGTCAGGATCGACGGGGATCTGGAGCACCTCCGCCGAGCGCTCGACGATGATGCGCAGCTCCTCTTCGGTGTAGAACTCGAGGCGCAGCAGGATGCCGAAGCGGGCCAAGAGCGGCGAGGCCAGCAGTCCGGGTCGCGTGGTGGCGGCGACAAAAGTGAAGGGATGCAGGTCCATCACATGCGTGCGCGCAGCGGGACCCTGGCCGATCATGATGTCCAATTTGTAGTCTTCGAGCGCGGTGTAGAGCTTCTCTTGCAGGCCGGCCTGCAGGCGATGAATTTCATCGAGAAAGAGCACCTGATGCTGCTTGAGATTGGTGAGGATGGCGGTGAGGTCGCCTTGAATTTGCAGCGCAGGGCCGGAGGTTTGCTGAAAGGCCACGCCGAGTTCGTTGGCGATGATGTTGGCCAGCGTGGTTTTGCCCAAGCCTGGCGGGCCGGAGAGCACGACGTGATCGAGGGCCTCGCCGCGGTTGCGTGCCGCCTCCAGCGCAATGGCCAGTTGCTCTTTGGCTTTGCGCTGGCCGATGAACTCGTTCAAGTGCTGCGGGCGCAGCTTTAACTCAAAGCTGGCGTCATCCTCGACCACGGCGGCAGAGACGCGGCGCGCGGAACGGTTTGGGGCGTCATCGGCGAGCATGTAAGCGGATGGTACCGCGCGCGCCTGGCCCGGTGCAATGGCGCGCGCAAGCAAACGATTGTTTAGGCCAGCGTCAGCTCCGGTTGGTCGATCCATTGGCTGGAGCCGTCGTTGGGGAAGTAGGCATTCATCAAGTACTGCTGCAACATTCGCTGGGTGTTGAAGAAGGCACCATTGACGGCCAGCGTGAGACGCATGACCTCTTTCCAACGCGCGGGATAGCGGTAGTAGAGCGGCAAAATCTCGACGGCCAACTTTTCGTAGAGCGACTCGGCCTCCATATCTTCCTCGTCGGATTCAACGATGGACCAGCCGGTTGCGCCTTCGATGCAGCCTTCGATCCACCAGCCGTCGAGCGTGCTCAAGCTGGGCACCCCGTTCATGGCGGCCTTCATGCCGCTGGTGCCAGAGGCCTCATATGGACGGCGCGGCGTGTTCAGCCACAGGTCGCAGCCGCTGGTGAGCAGCGCACCGAGTTCCCACTCATAATTTTCAAGGTAGACCACCTTGAGCGCGTTGGAGTTGAGCGCTGCGGCCTCCTCAATCACTCTGCGAATGATGGCCTTTCCCGGTTCATCGTGGGGATGCGCTTTGCCGCCGTAGAGGATTTGCAGGCCGCCGTTCTCGCCGGCGATTTGCAGCAGGCGATGCGGATTGGCGAAGAGCATGTCCGCGCGCTTGTAGGAAGCCGCGCGCCGGGCAAAGCCTAATGTAAAGCGGCGCTCGTCCAACTGGACGCCCGTGCGCTGCGCGACCGCAGCCAGCAGCGCGCGTTTGGATTCGCGATGGCGCAGCTCAATCTCATTGGCGGGGAGGCCGATGGCGAAGCGGAGATATTGATTGTCCTGCCGCCATTCTGGAATTTTTTCGTCGAGCAATTTTTGCAGCGGCGCGGCGATCCAAGTGGCTGCGTGGACGCCGTTGGTGATGGCGTGAACGGTGTAGTCGGGAAACATTTGCTGCGAGACCTTGCCGTGCTGCATGGCGACGCCATTAACGTAGCGCGAGAAGTGCAGGGCGACGTAGGTCATGTTCAACTGCTCGTCCGGGCAGCAGCCAAAGCGCTGCAAGACTTCGGTGCGTTCCTGGCCGAGAATCTGCCGCGTCTGGTCGAGCGAGAAACGGTCATGCCCGGCGGGCACGGGAGTGTGGGTGGTGAAGACGCACATCTGGCGCACGGCCTGCGCATCTTCCTCATTGGCAGCGGAGATACCGCGGCCATTGGTGCGTTCCTCGAGCAGGCTCAGCGTCAGGAGCGAGGCGTGGCCCTCGTTCATGTGAAAGACCTGGATCGGATAGCCGAGAGCGGCCAGAATTTTTTGTCCACCCATGCCTAAGATCGCCTCTTGGCATAGGCGGTAGTAGGTGTCGCCGCCGTAGAGGTGATCGGTCAACTGGCGGTCCCAGGGGTCGTTTGGCTCCACATCGGTGTCGAGAAAGATCACAGGAACCATCTGGCCATCGACGCCGCGCATCTCATGCCGCCAGGCACGCACGAGCACGGGGCGATTTTGCAGGGTCAGAGCGATGACCGGCTCCAAGCACTCCAAGACAGCTTCAGGATTCCACGGCTCGTCGCCTTCGGTTTGCACGCCCTCTGCGCTGAGATATTGGTGAAAATACCCCTTGCGATGCAGCAGGGTGACGGCAACCATGGGCGCGCCCGCGTCTGCGGCCGCGCGCAACGTGTCGCCGGCCAACATGCCCAAGCCGCCGCTGTAGGTGGGCATGGAGGGATCGACGGCAATCTCCATGGAAAAGTACGCAATGCTGGGCGCATTTGGGTTATCCAGGGTGGTGCCGGGCTGCAAATGGGGGGAAGATTCGTTATGCTCTGGCATCGTGGATCCTCCTGAAAGAAAACTTCACCGAACGGCTGAACAATGGCAAGCCGCGATCAGGTTTGCTGCGTCACTCTGTGTTGATCCTGCTGCGATGGTGCTGCGTGGGACACTAATTTTTAGCTTGGCGGCAGGGAGGCCCTTGCGGGAATCCACTCAACGGGGAATGGAAAGACTCCTGTGCCAACAAGCATTGTAGAGCCAGTGTAGCAGGAAACCGGGAGCGACTCCGACAAAGCTGTGGGAGTGCGGGGTGGGGAAAGTCGACTATCTTGCTGTAAGGAAAGGGAATTATTTGTTTTGGGTTGGAGGGGGAACCAAAATGGCAATTATTTACAGACTTCGTGCAAAAAAATAGCTTCCAATTATCCACAGCTCTGGTACACTCGGTCTAGCGTTAGAAAAGAACCGGCAAGTGCAGGTCTCGCCTCAATTGCAAGTTTCTGCCAGTAGTGGCTCCGATTCACTCAAGCGCAATTCAATTACCAATAGGAAACAGCAACAATGGAACAAGGTACAGTGAAATGGTTTAATGATGCGAAGGGCTTCGGCTTTATCTCGCGTCAAAACGGCGAAGATGTTTTTGTGCATTACTCTGCCATCAACTCCAATGGTTTTAAGAGTCTGCAAGAAGGACAAGCCGTGCAGTTCAACGTGGTCAAAGGCCCCAAGGGCTGGCAGGCTGCGGACGTGCAACCGGTCTAACTTTCAACGCGCAAACAATTTACAAACGGCGAGGGCTTTGGCCCTCGCCGTTTCCTTTTGTTGCGGATGCGCATCTCGAGATCCAGAGTTAGCGCGTTCCGGGATCTGGATGCAAATTTTGCTCCAAGGTGTCCACGATACTGCCGTACAGTTGCTTTCGTGCAGCGGGAGTGTCCAGGGAATGGGTCAGCCTGGGGTAGAGCAGCACCGAGCAGGATTTGCCTGCGGCTAAGAGCGCTTGGAGCCACTGCATTGTGTTCGCAAGATGCACGTTGTCATCTGCCGCGCCCTGCGCCACCAGCAGATGTCCGTGCAGCGAGCTGGCGCTGTCCACGACCGCATCGGCTGCATAGGTTTGTGCGTCGTTTGCAGGCGATCCCAAATACCGCTCGGTGTACGCAGTGTCGTACAGGCTCCAATCCGTTACCGGGGCGACGGCAATGCCTACTGCAAAACGATCCGAATGGGTGAGCGCGTACAGCGTAAATGTGCCTCCCCAGCTCCAACCCCACCATCCCATGCGCTGAGCATCCAACTGTGGATACTGCGCCAGCACAGCATCGAGCACGCGGAGTTGATCCTGCAACTGCACGGGGCCAAAATCGTGGTAGGCCGCCTGGGCAAAGGCGCGTCCACGATTGCCCATGCCGCGATTATCCACGCGGAGCACGGCAAAGCCATGTTCGACCAGTAGTTGGTCAAAGAGTGCATCTTTGTTCCACTGATTTCGCACCTGCTGCACGTGTGGCCCACCATAGGGATTTAAAACCAGGGGCACGCTGGCCTTGGCGGTTTTGTCTGGCGGCAAGAGCAATTCTCCATAGAGCACTGTTCCATCGGCAGCGCTGCTGGTGATCCACTCCGGCTTGACGAACGTGAAGCCGGGCGGCAGGCTGTGCGCCGTCCAAAAGGGCACGCAGGCACCGCCCAGGGTACAGAGGCGCACCAGCGGGGGATGTTTCAAGCTCGATACGGTATCCACATACCGGTCTCCCTGCAAAGAAAATGAGATGGAATGCACGCCGTGGATCGAGCTGAGCATCTGCTTGCTGGTTCCGTCCAAGCGCACTTGCCACAACATCTCCTCGCGCGGATCGCTTTCATTGGACGTGTATTCGACGACGCCGCGTTTGGCGTCAACAAAGGCAACGCTTAAGACGTCCCACAAACCACGTGTTAATTGGCGCTCCAAATGCGCAGTCCCCTGCAAGGGATGTGTGGCGTCGTAGCGGTAGAGGTAGAGATGCGTATGTCCATCGCGCCAACTGGTCCATAGAAATTTACCCGCGCTGAAAAATTCGACATCGTAATCTTCGTTGAGAAATCTGCGGTCGCTATCTGTCAGCACCTTGTGTACACGCCCTGTGGCGGCATCGGCAAAATATATGGAGCGGTGCCGCTGGTCGCGTCGTAATACCTCTGCCCATAGCGTTTGCGCATCAACCCAGCCAAAGCGGGGTACATAGTCTGTTTTGGCTCGCAGTGGAAGTTGCATCCACACTGTGGCTCCGCCGTTGGCGCTGACGACGCCCAGGCGCACCGTTGGATTGGCGTCTCCGGCCTGTGGATACCGCTGCTCCTCCACCGAAGCATGATGGCCCATCCAATCCGTCAATGGGTACTGCGCCACGCCGGTTTCATCCGTTTGCAGATAGGCGATGTGTTTGGAGTCCGGTGCCCAAAAATAATTACTGCGCGTATCCAACTCTTCTTCATACAGCCAATCGACTGCGCCATTGAGAACCGATGCGCTGCGTGTGGTTGTTAGCGCTTGCTCTTGCTTGGTGGATAGCTCGACGACAAACAGATTTTTGCGGCGCACGAAGGCGAGGCTGGAACCGTCCGGCGCATACTTCGGATCGTCGCTGCTGTCCATGGCTGTTTCAGCCAAGCGAGCGTCCGTACCACTGTGTACATCCTGTAGCCAGAGCGTGCCTCCCGCATCCAGTAACAAATGGTTTCCATCGGGTGCCCACTGGTAGTTCGTCTGGTCATAGCGGGAGCGATGATCCTGATCCCGAATCTGTTTTTCTGTCGCACTCGCAGTGTGAGGTCCTGCTGCCAGCTCGCTCAGCGTTGCCAATTGACTGCCATCGGCGAGTACCGTCACAACTCCCGTAGTTGCATTTACGCCCAATATATCGCCCGCATCGCCATGCTCGTAGTCCGTGGCTACATAGCTCACCATCTGTCCGCCGGGACTCCACACAAAATCCTTCGGAGCCTCACCCACCGGCCCACCGTGTTGGGCAAAGAGCATCTCGACTGTAAGCGCGGGAGTGTGCGCAGAGCGCGCCGAACCGGATTGCCCCAGCGCGATGAATCCTGAGCAGGCACTGCCGACGCAGATAGCCAGAAATCCAGCGCCCAGCGTGCAGGGTCGCCATGCCGTTGCCCGACGCAACGGAGTGAAGTTGCCATTCATACTGTTCTTCCCTCTGCAAAAGAATACGCTGGTGGCTGCTGGTTCCCGCAACCCATTTTTTCTTCTGGCGGAACACGATAGGATGGGACTTGCCCATTATGCACACACGTCCCATCTGGGCCGAGATTTCTCGCACGCAGCTCTTGGCCAACTTACAGTCTCTGCGCACGCTTGCCAGTCCCCACGCGGAGATTCTGGCTGTCGTAAAAGCCGATGCCTACGGCCACAGTGTGGCGCATTGTGCTCCCTGGCTGGTTCAAGCAGGAACGCAATGGCTGGGCGTTACCTCAGTGGAAGAGGGCATGGTCGTGCGTGCGCGTTGCCCCCAGGCCGAGATCCTTGTGCTCTGTTGTCCGTGGCCAGGCGAGGAAGTTTCCATCGTAGAAAATCGGTTGACTCCAACGCTTTGGACTCCTGAGCATGTTGATTTGCTGGCGCACGCTGCTGCCGTGCAGCAACTGCCGCCGCGCAGCATTCCGGTGCATGTTGAATTGGACACAGGAATGTCGCGACAAGGCGTGCTGCTGCAGGACTTGTCAGCGCTCTTGGAGCATTTGCGCAAAGCTCCCGTGCTATCTCTGCAGGGAGTGTTTACGCATTTTGCCTCACCGGAAAATCTGGACAGTCCGCAAAATGACGAGCAGCAAACTATCTTTGCCCAGTGTCTGCGACTGATTCGCGACGCAGGCTTTGCCCCGCAATGGGTGCATGCGGGCAATTCCTCCACCGTGCTTGCTGGGGATCGCTTGGCCGCTTTGGCAGGGTTGGCGACAGCGTGCGGCGCGCGCTTGTTGGTGCGTCCGGGCCTGGCTTTGTATGGCTACGCGCTCCCCTTTGTTGCTACGGATGGCACGCTCGGGCGTGTGCAGCAACGGCTGGGCCAAGCATCGCTGCAGCCCGTGCTTCGGTGGAAGACGCGTGTGGCGGGATTGCGCACTGTGCAATCGGGAACGGCCATTGGCTACGGAGCCAGTCATCGCGCCCCGCATACGATGCACTTGGCGCTGCTGCCGGTCGGCTATGCCGATGGATTGAGCCGCAGGCTCTCCAACCAAGGCAGGGTCGTGCTGCGAGGCCAACTCGCTCCCATCGTTGGGCGCATCTCCATGGACTTGACCGTCATCGATGTCAGCCACATTCCGCATGTCGCCATACACGACGAAGTGATGTTAATTGGTGAACAGCGAACAGAAAATGGAGCGAGCGCAACGGTGACGGCGGAGGACCATGCCGGCTGGGCACAGACGATACCGTATGAAATTCTTTGCTCAATTAATGTGCGCGTTCCCAGAGTGGCCGCTCCGTAGCCTGCGCCCATAACGACTGCACTGGGCGCAGGCCGCGCACAGCACTGCAAAAGAAAATCGCATCTGCTGAACAAAGATCGTGCAAGGTTACTACGCACTCGGTTGCATTGGGCTGGGAGCGGAGCAGTTGCTGCCGGAAGATTCCCGGCAAAACTCCGCAATCCAATGCAGGTGTGCGCCATTGCCCATCTTGAACCCAAAACAAATTGCTAATTGCACCCTCCGTACATTCGCCCCGCTCATTCAAAAAAAGAACTTCATCAAAATCTTCCGCTCTGGCCGCGGCCAGCTCCTGCTCGTAGAGCGTACGGTGCGTAGTCTTGTGCCGCAAAAATAGATCGTGGGAGTTCGTCGACTGCGCGGCGATGCGAATTCGCCCCGTCCATTCGGAATTTTCCAATACTGAACTGCGCAACGTTAGTTGTCCCTGGGCATCCATCACAACACGCACACGGTGGCGCTTTCCTTGGGGCAGGTGTTGGCAGTATGTGAGAATTTGCGCGGAGAGGGCATCTCGATCGCAAACAAAATCAAAATACTGTGCCGAGGACTCTATTCGGTCTAAGTGTAGAGGTAAGGCTGAAGCTGCTGTTCCGTCCCAAAGCAGTGTTTCGATCAAGGAAAACTTAGGTGCGTTCCGTGTTAAAAACGAAGACTTCAATAAACATTCCTGCCATTCGGACGCGGCAGAGGAGTCAGCCACAATCCCGCCCCCCACGCCCATGAGAGCCTGCACGCCGTGCAACTCCAGCGTGCGGATGGCGACGGAAAATTCTGCCTTGCCGCCGGGTTGCACATGTCCGATGGCCCCCGTGTATACGCCGCGTGGAGAAGCTTCCAGTTCTTGGATGATCTGCATGGTACGAATCTTGGGCGCGCCCGTGATGGAACCACTCGGAAATAAACTGGAAAAGATCTCAGCCAGATTCAGATGAGGTCGCAGCATGCCACAAATCGTTGAGGTCATCTGCAATAGCGTTGCGTATCGCTCCACTTGAAATAAATTTTGCACCTGAACCGTGCCGGGAGCGCAGATGCGGCCCAAGTCATTGCGGAGCAAGTCCACAATCATGACATGTTCGCTGCAATTTTTCTCATCCTGCCGTAGATGTTTCGCTGCTAGTCGGTCTTCGTTGCCGTCGCGCCCGCGCCGGAGGGTTCCCTTCATTGGTCGTGTGGTAATTCTGTCGGAATCGATTCTAAAAAACAACTCTGGGGAAAAGGACAAAATATGCTGTAATCCGAGGTGAATCCATGCAGCATGCGAGACAGGCTGTTGGGCAAGCAGGGTGGTATAAGCCGCTGCAGCATCCATATTCGTTGCCATGGAAACGCGATCTGTGAAGTTTACTTGGTAGGTGTCGCCGCAACGAATGTACTCTTGAATGCAGTTGATTTTCTGGAAGTATTCCTCTTGGCTAATTTGTAGCTTGGTGTCTGCGGTAAAAGTAGAATGTATCTCGGAGGAAATGTCCAATCCATCCAAGTCAGGTAGCAATCCGGATGTAGATCCTGTGGCGTGATCGAAAACAATTGGCTCCCGATATAAGCCAAACCATGCCCAAGGAAAGGATGGCTTGGGTATATCGGTGCTGAACCCTGGCTGAAATGCGTAGCCACATTCATAGCTCAAGTAGCCGGCAGCATAGAGTCCTTCCGCAACTGCGCAATCCAGTTCGTGAAGTAGTTTTGGGATGGAATCCAAAGTTTCCGCAAACAAAATGCGTACAGGGTTCCAATAGAGATAGCTATGCCGATTTTCCGCGTCGAAGCGTGCCGTTTCCAGCAGGACGGAATCGGGGTGTTTGGACGCCCATGCGCGCCATGCCTGCGGCAGCGCAATCCATGACTCCATGTTGAAAACTCCCCGAAAAGAATTTGCCTTGGTGGCTGTGACTCTAGTTTATCGACACTGGAGCCTTAGCGCATACCGGGTATTTTCTTGGGAAAGAACATTGTTTCGGCGCGGCAAGTAATTATCAAAAGCATCTCCAGCGGTGGATCGATGCGAAGTTGACGCAGGTTGTTTCCTTACTCCGATACGCCGGTGTGGATATGAGTGCTCTTGTAATTTGCAGCTACTTACTGCTCAGTGATGTCGAAATCATTAAGAAACACGACGGGCGTGAAGTAAATGGATGCGGAGTCTGGATTCGTCGCCAGCACAGTATTGGATGGGGTAGCAATGACAATCGGACGGGGCAAAGTATCCCCCTGGACGCGCATGCCCACCAGCATGTAGCCGTCGAGATCGTTGCCGCCAAAGGCGCTGATGACGTAGCCCTCATTCGCCAGCGCGGCGGCGGCAGCCTTGACGCCACTGTGCATGGTGACCGTCGTTTTGGTTTCATACACGGTGGTGGTGTCGCCCGTCCATCCGTAGGAAATCAGGTAAGCCATTTGGGAGGTGTCATCGAAGGAGACGGCGGTGATGACGCGGCTTTCGGCACCGTCGGCAGCCGCCGTGGCCTGAATTTCGGCTTGCAGGTTGGTCCCCATCGGAAGCGTTTCCAACCTGTAGTCGAAGCCGCCGGTCTGTGCCGTTTGCACCCACGACAGGGCATAGGTATCCAATGCAGTCTCAATGTCGAGGGAAGTTATCACAACATCGGGAGCAGTAACCGACTGCAAGTAGGAATCGATGCTGGGATAGCCATTGCCAATCCGGTTGCCACCCAGGTTGTAATTCATGTTCAGGCCTGTCATCGGCGGCGGCAGATTGGAGACATCCTCATCCCATCCGCAGCCGTTATTCAGGCTACACTCGCCCAGCATCAGGGGAGTGCCGATGGCGTTCGGATACGAGAG
>DAHWKP010000039.1:0-5151 GCA_027343585.1 Acidobacteriaceae bacterium | reverse complement strand
ATTCAAATTGCCCACGACCCACGGCGGCAAAAATTTGGCAGGTTGGAATTGCATTGATATACTGCAAAAGGAACAGCCGATTCAACCAGTCTTCTGCACGGTCGGCTGCCTTTGTACCCTCCTCGGAGTTCACTCCTAGGCCAGATAGCTCAGTGGTAGAGCGCGGCCCTGAAAAGGCCGGCGTCGGCGGTTCGATCCCGTCTCTGGCCACCACTCTTGCAATGGATTTTGAGAAATTTTTGCGCGGTGCGCGCAGGATTGTCCGCAGCGTGCGGCTACTTTTCGCGCGCCACCACAAAATCCGGTGCCCACAACAACGCGCGCTTGTATTCAGAATCCGGCAATGCGGCCACCGCTGCGCGCGCCACGTCTGCGTAGCCATAGGCTGCACGCATGGCGAAGTCCAGCGAACCGTTGTGGCGCAGAATCTCCAATATGCGCGCATGGCCCACGCGCGCAAACGACCGGTCTTCCAGCACCTGTTGAATCGCCGCGCGTTCCTCGCGTGATCCATGCTGCAAGGCATGCACTACAGCCAGCGTGGCTTTGCCTTCGCGCAGATCACTGGCCACCGGCTTGCCTAGAACATCTTCGTCCGCTGTCAGGTCGAGCACGTCGTCCACAATCTGAAAGGCCAGCCCAAGGTTGCGGCCATACTCGCCGAGCTGCGTTTCCACCTCAGGCGTGGCTCCGGCCAGCACGCCGCCCAGTTGCATCGAAATCTGAAACAGGCAGGCGGTCTTGCGATAGATGAGATCGTAGTATTCCTGCTCGCCAATAGCGCGGCCCAGCAAGTCCATCTGCACCAGCTCGCCTTCGACCATCTGCTGCGTCAGGCGAATCAAAAGATCGAGAATGCGGAAGTTGCGCTCTTCCAGCGCCATGTGGAAGGCCTGCATGTAAAGCCAGTCGCCGGTGAGCACACAGCGCGCATTGCCCCAGGTTTTGTTGGCGCTGGGCCGTCCCCGGCGCGTGTCGGCTTCATCGATAATGTCGTCATGCACCAGCGTGGCCGTGTGGATCATTTCCACCACTGCGCCCAGGTGAACCGCGCTGCGGCCTTTGTAGGCCAGCGCACGCGCCGCCAGCAGCAAGAGCGCGGGCCGAATACGCTTGCCGCCGCCCTCGCGCAGGTACGCCGCCATCTCCCGGATCGGAGCCACCTCCGCACCACAGGCACGGGCAAACTCCTGCTCAATGGCGAGCAGATCCTCGCGGATCAGGTCAAAGACCTCTTTGGTCGTGGCTATGGCAATCGTGCTCACTGATGCTCCGCGCTCCCCGCCTGCTCCTACCTATACCGTACCGGATTGTGCCGTTTAGTTCGAGCGGTAATTTGTGAATTGCAGAT
Source organism: Acidobacteriaceae bacterium (assembly GCA_027343585.1). GTDB lineage: Bacteria > Acidobacteriota > Terriglobia > Terriglobales > Acidobacteriaceae > JAJZCX01. Next base: position 3,800 of record DAHWKP010000039.1, on the reverse strand, counting down.
CGATGCCAAAATCCTTCTTCTTCAACAGTGCTATCACCTCTTGCAGCGCATCGCGGTCCTTGCCGCTCACGCGCACCGTATCGCCTTGAATCGTCGCCTGCACTTTGATCTTCGAGTCCTTAATGGTGCGCGATATTTCCTTGGCCTGCTCCGTGGTAATGCCCTGCTGCAAGTCCACCTTTTGCCGCACACTGGAGTTGGCCGCCGGTTCCACCTTGCCATATTTGAAGGCCTTCAGCGATACGCCGCGCTTGGCCAGCTTCTGCTGCAAAATCTCCGTCACCGTTTGCAACGTGTACTCGTTCGCAGAGGCCAGTTGCAGCGCCGTCTCTCCCTCCAGCTTCACTTCGGAGCGGGAATCTTTCAGATCAAAGCGCGTCCGTATCTCTTTCATCGCCTGATCGAGCGCGTTTTTCACCTCTTGCATATCCACCTTGCTGACCACATCAAACGAATTCTCAGCCGCCATCGCCATTCCCTCCCCTTCAACTACCAGCCGCGCCAGTGTACCGCACCAGCCTGCGGAAATTTTCCGTCGTCGCCGAAGCGATCTGCTCCACGCCCACGCCACGCACCTGTGCCAACGTCTCAGCCACGTGCAGCACCCAGGCCGACTCATTGCGCTTGCCACGATTGGGCATTGGCGCCAGAAACGGCGCATCCGTCTCCACCAGCAGCCGATCCAGCGGAACCAGCGCAGCCACATCACGCAGCGCCTGCGCCTTGGGAAAGGTTACATTGCCGGCAAAGGAGATCAAAAATCCCATCTCCATCGCGCGTTGCGCCTGCTGCCACGTGCCCGTAAAACAATGCAGCACGCCGCCCAGCCCCGTCGGCTTCCACTGTGTCTCCAGCATGGCCAGCGCGTCATCCCACGCGCGATCATCGCCGTCTGCGGGCCGGCAGTGAATCAAAATCGGCAGCTTGTGCGCTGCGGCAATCTCCATCTGCTGCGCAAAGGCGCGCTGCTGCACCGCTGGCGCTGGATTGTCCGCATGATAATAGTCCAAACCAATCTCGCCGATGGCCACCACCTCGGGCGCTGCGGCCAGGGCATTCAGTTTGTCCAGCGCAACGGCATCGGCCTGCGCTGCCTCCTGCGGATGCACACCCGCACTGGCCACCAATCGCGGCAAGCGCGCATCGCTTGCATGTTGGCGACACAAATCCAGCGCCGCGTGCATCGTCTCTGGCCCGTCGCCAATGCCCACGGCCAGAATCATCTCCACACCGGCTGCACGCGCGCGCTCCAGCATCGCCACGCGATCCACCGCGTAGCGCTCGCTATCCAGGTGCGCATGGGAATCTACCAGCATGGGTTTTTCATTCCACTAATCCGCCATAACCACGGGTGCGGGTGCCCCATTCCAGCCTTCTTTTGGCTGGAGTGATTTACTTCAACCGTGCGCCCACTTCAATCTCTTCCAAAAAACTGGCCAGTACCGGCTTGCCTTTTTCGCCAAGCGAGGCGGCCACGACCATGCCATTGGACTCCAGCCCGCGCAGCTTGCGCGGCGCAAGATTGGCGACGATCACCACCTTACGTCCGATCAAACTCTCCGGCGCATACGCCTCGGCAATGCCGGCGACAATCTGCCGCCGTTCGTAGCCCAAATCCACTTCCAAACGCAGCAGGCGATCTGCGCCCGGCACGCGCTCGGCCACTTGAATCTGCGCCACGCGCAACTCCACCTTGGCAAAGTCGTCGATGGTGATGGTGGGCTTGGCCTCCACCGCTGGCTTCGGCTCCGCAGCGCTGGCCATGGTGGCCGCAGCTCCGCTCAGAGTCGCGCCCGTGTTGGGTTCCACTGCCGCCGCGGCTGCTGCGGCTCCTGCATCTTCTTTTTGCTGCATCTGTTCGATCGCTTCCTTTTCCGCACGGGGAAAAACCGGCCCCAGCGCACCGAGTCGCGTGCCTGGTTTCAATCCGCCCCACTGCAAATCTTTCAAATCGGCCTGCGCAATCTCCCCCAGCCCCAGTTGCGCCCACACCTTGGCTGTCGCCTCGGGCAACACGGGATGCAGCAGCGCAGTAATAATGCGCACCGCCTCTGCCGCCGCGTACAGCGCCACGGCCCGCACGGCCTGCTGCGCCGCCTGCGCCTCTTCAGAATTCTCCTTGGGCTGCTTCCATGGAGCAACGCCGGTCAAAAATCCATCCACCCGGGCCACGATCGCCTGCGCCAGCGTCAGAGCGCGGGAAAAATCCAGCGCGTCCATCCATGTGCCAAACTCGGCGATCTGCGCGTTGCACTCCGCGCCCAACGACTGCGCCAGCACCTCCACCGCTGAGGCTGCGCCCCAGCCGCCGCCGTCAATGACGCTGGTATGCGTGGCCTGAAACTGCAAATAGCGCTCGCGCACTGCCGTTGTCTCTGGCACCACGCCGTCAAAATACTTGCCAATCATCGCCAGTGTGCGGCTCACCAGATTGCCGTAGCCATTGGCCAGGTCGGCGTTGTAGCGCTGCACCAGCGCGTCAAAACTAAAACTGCCATCCTGCCCAAAGACAATCTCACGCAGCAAAAAATACCGCAGCGCGTCCGCGCCCAGCACATCGAGAATCGTCTCGGCCCGCACGATATTGCCGCGCGACTTCGACATCTTGCTCTGCTCAAAGAGCAGCCAGCCATGCGCCACAATGCTCTTCGGCAAGGGCATCTCCGCCGCCATTAAAAATGCAGGCCAATAGACGCAGTGAAAGCGGCTGATCTCTTTGCCAATCAGATGCAGATCTGCGGGCCAGTATTTCTGAAAGCGCGCCGTGTCCTCTGGCGCATCGCTGCCGTAACCCAGCGCGGTAATGTAATTGGCCAGTGCATCCATCCATACATAAATGACGTGCTTGGGGTCGCCCGGCACGGGAATGCCCCAGTTGAAGCTGGTGCGGCTGATCGACAGATCGCGCAGCCCGCCGCGCACAAAGGCCATCACCTCATTGCGCCGCGACTCTGGCTGAATAAACTCCGGGTGCGCGTCGTAATAGGCCAGCAGCCGCTCGCCAAACTCGGAGAGCTTGAAGTAATAATTCTCCTCGCTCACCGTCTCGGTCACGCGCCCGCAATCGGGGCAAACCGTTCCCGCAGGCCCATCCACATACAGTTCGTCGGAGACGCAATACTGCCCCGTGTACGTGCCTTTGTAAATGAAGCCACGCTGCTGCAACGCTGCAAACAATTTTTGTACGCCGCGCTTGTGCCGCTCCTCGGTCGTGCGAATGTAATCGTCATAGGTCAGGCCCATGCGATCCCACAACGCGCGAAACTCGGCAGAAACCGCGCCAGCAAACTCCTGCGGAGACTGGCCAGCCTTGGCCGCAGAACGCTCAATCTTCTGCCCATGCTCATCGGTGCCCGTTAAAAAACGCACATCAAAGCCCTGCAGCCGCTTCCAGCGAGCCAGCACGTCGGCGGCAACGGTCGTGTACGTGTGCCCCAAATGCGGACGCGCGTTCACGTAATAAATCGGAGTGGTCAAAAAATAGGGCTTCTTGCGGATGTCTGTCGGCATGCGGGGCGCTCGTCGCTCGCGCATATAGCTGCGGCGAGGCTGTATTCATCTTAGGGTTCACATGCAACAGCGTCAAACGCTGGCGCTGCAAAAAAGTGTTCTTCCCAAACGATGCAGTGTCATTCTGAGCGACCCGCAGGCGCGAAGAATCCAGAGAATCTTTGCCGCATCGTTTCAGCCTGTGCCCACTGCATTCTGCGCCACGCTGGGAAGGACGCATCGCGCGGCTGCTAAAATCTCCTTAGAGCATTTTCATCTCCAGTGTTCCCACGATTTCAGGCAGCCCATTC
>DAHWKP010000285.1:0-4957 GCA_027343585.1 Acidobacteriaceae bacterium | reverse complement strand
GTATAGGAGGGGTCGGTGAAGATTTCTTGATAACCGCTGAGGGATGTATTGAAAACAACTTCCCCATAGCATTCCGCCTTGGCACCATAGCCGCGGCCTTGAAAGATACGCCCATCTTCGAGCGCCAGGATCGCTTGCATTGCGTCTCCGGGAAGTGGATTTCTACAATTCTAGCAGGAAAGCGCGCTGTGGGGAATGGCCGGGTGAAATACTGCGCAACGCTCGAAAAATCGCGGAGATGGCGGAGCGCTTTTCTAGCGGACGACGCCGAGCTTATCGAGCGGCCAGTAGACAAAGACAGCCTTACCGTAGATGAGGCTGCGATCCACGGGGCCAAACTCGCGGCTGTCGCTGGAGATGGAGCGATGGTCGCCCATGACGAAATACTGATTGGCGGCCAAGCTAATCTGCGGGTAAGAGCGCTCGTCCTGATATTCGGAGGGAACGTAGGGTTCCGCAATGGCTTTGCCGTTGACGTAGACCTCGCCATCGTCGATGCGCACGGTGTCGCCGGGCACGGCGATGACGCGCTTGATGTAGCTCTTTTGATGGTCGCGCGGATAGAGAAAGACAACGACATCCTCGCGGCGCACCGGCTCAAAGCGATAGGCGTATTTGTTGATGAAGAGCCGCTCCTGATCGTGCAGCTCCGGCATCATGCTGGTGCCTTCCACGCGCACCGGCTGGTAAAGAAACGTGATGATGAGAAATGAGACCACGATGGAAAAGAGCAGATCGCGGAGCCAAGAAGAAGCGTTGACCTGCGGAGCCGGTGTCGCCACGGCGGGTTGCGTGTGAACTGCGGATGCTTCGTCTGGCGTGGAGGATGGCCCGGTCTGCACGAGTGACTTCCTTGCTGCTTGAAAATTTCCGTCCTACTTCTTTATAAATCCTGCGCTGCCCGCCGCACTGCCTGCGCTAAAAGAATTTGTATTCAATGCGGGCGGCTGTACCAAAATCGGCACGGGGATGGTGGATGGTTGTGGCGAGGGCGGCTGCGCCGTGTGCGGTTGCGGAATGGACAAAGCGCGTGGCAGGCAGGTGTCAATGTGACGCCCGCGTGACAAAACTCCACTGGCGGAGCGCAGCAGGATGGTGCAGTCGGCGGAGGGTGCATTGGCAAGTGGAAGCACGGCTCCACTGGGCAAAATGAGTTGCTTCAGGCGGATGTTCGCAACATGGGGACGCACGACAAGGAGCGTTCCCAGTACATAGCTGCGCGCGGGAATGGCGACGTGATGGCCTGCGGCTACAGGAAACTCCGTGCGCAGGTACACGGGATCGCCGACGCGCGCCGTGCGCAGGCGCAGGGAGCGTTGCAGTTTGAGCAGCAAGGGCGTGCCCGCAGGCACCGTCGTTGCCGGGGAAGGCTGCGTAGACGGCGTAGAGGTGGATTGCAACGATGGAATCACCATCACCGATGAGCCGGTGGTGCCCGGAGCGGACGCAGCGCCGAAAGGCGCATTCATCTCCACCATCGGCATGGGTGTAAATTGAGGCACGCCCGGTGTGGGGATGGTGGCTGAGGGCGGTGTTGGCGGAGCAGGCGGAGCGGATGGAGTTGGGGCCACGCTCTGCGCATAAGCAATCGATGCGACCATGACCAAGATCGCCTGCGAAGTGACAAGGTCTTCTACTAGTTTTTTTCTGTGCATTATGATGCAACTTCCCTGCCTGGATATGTCATCGACATCCGTGGCTTATATATTGATGGCAATGTTGCTGCAGCGGAGCAAAAATTGCGTACAGTATTAGGGAACGCAGGTTCGCAATGGGAATGAAGCCAGGCTCCGATGCAGCACAACCAATGTTGACCACAGCCGATGCCGTGCTGCAGCAGGCCATCGCAGCGCGTGCCTTTCCGTGCGCTGCGTACGGAATTTGGCTGCAAGGCCGCGTAGTGGCAACAGGTGCCACGGGTCGTTTCACCTATGAGGCCGATGCGCCGCCCGCCCAGCCAGAGACGATCTTTGACCTGGCCAGCGTGAGCAAAGTGGTGGCCACGACGGCAATGGCCATGCGTCTGTGGGAGCGTGGGCTTCTGGATTTGGAGCAACCGGTTTCAACGTGGCTGCCAGAGTTCGCTGCAAGCGGCGACGCGGCGCGAGAGGCCGTCACGGTGCGAATGCTGTTGGCGCATAGCTCCGGCCTGCCTGCCCATGCGCGGCTTTGGGAGATGTGCGCGACCGCCGAGCAAATGATCCAAGCCTGCATGCAGATGCCGTTGGAAGCCGCGCCGGGCACGCGCGCGCTCTACTCTGACATCGGCTTCATTCTGCTGGGCATCTTGTTGGAGCGGGTGACCGGGGAGCGCATCGATGCCTTTTGCGAGCGAGAAGTCTTTCGCCCGCTCGGCATGGAACACACACGTTTTTTGCCGCCCGCTGCGTGGAGGGACGCGATTGCTCCAACGCAAATTGACGAAACGCTACGGCGGCGCGTGATACAGGGCGAGGTACAGGATGAAAACTGCTGGCGCATGGGTGGCGTCAGCGGCCATGCAGGCGTCTTCGGCACCGTGCCAGATCTGCTGCGTTTTGCTGCGTGCATTTTGCAGCTGGGCCATCCGTTGTTTGAGGCATGCACCATCGAGCAGTTCACGCAGCGCGATGCAATGGTTGCCGGTAGCTCTCGCGCGCTGGGCTGGGATACGCCTTCGACACCGTCCTCCTCTGGCCAATATTTCAGCGCGCACTCGGCGGGGCATCTGGGCTACACGGGCACGTCGTTGTGGCTGGACTTTGAAAAAGATCTGGCCATCGTTCTGCTGACCAATCGCACATATCCGGGCAATGGTTCAGAGGGGATCTCGAAGGCAATCCAAAATGTTCGTCCACACTTTCACGATGCAGTCTTTGCAGACCTGCGCTGCGGTGGAATCTCGTTCTAAGACACCATTGCGTGGTGCCCCCATCCATCCGAACAACGCCAAAAGGCACCGCGAGAGCGCCACGGAATTTTTCTTTTTTCTTTGCTAAATTTTGGCAAAGGGCAATTGCACCCGTTGTAATCTCGCCGCGGCTGGATCCGCTTGCCCATCCAGCTGGATCTGCAGAGATTTGCACTGCTACGATTCCATGGATTTTTCTGGGCTGCTCCCTTCCAAAAATGCTAAAATGAAGGCACACGCTATGCCTTTGAAAACGCTTCTTCTCAATCCGCCCTCGTTTAAGAACTTTGACGGTGGTGCCAGTTCCCGTTGGCCAGCCACACGCGAGATCGAATCCTACTGGTACCCAGTCTGGCTCGCCTATCCAGCTGGTTTGCTCGAAGGTTCCCGGCTGCTCGATGCGCCACCGCACCACATCTCGGCGGAAGAGACCATTGAAATCGCCAAGCAATATGAGTTCCTCGTGCTCTTTACCAGCACGCCCGGCTGGACCGGCGACCAGAAGCTTGCCGAAGCCATCAAGGAAGCCAATCCCAAGATCAAAATCGCCTTCGTCGGCCCGCCAGTCACCACGTCGCCCGACCGCGCCCTGAACGAGTGCGCCGTCATCGACTTCGTCTGCCGCCGCGAGTTTGACTTCTCCGTTGTTGAGTACGCCAACGGCAAACCGCTGGAAGAAATCCTTGGCATCAGCTACCGCAAGGATGGCAAGATTGCGCACAACCCCGATCGCCCGCAGGTGGAGAATCTTGACCGCCCGCACATGCCTTGGGTCACCGACATCTACGCGCGCGATATGGACGTGACCAAGTACAACGTCCCGTTCCTGTTGCATCCCTATGTTTCGCTCTACTCCACACGCGGTTGCCCGGCGCAATGCACCTTCTGCCTGTGGCCGCAAACGCTGAGCGGACACGCATGGCGCAAGCGCTCCACCGACGACGTTGCCGCAGAGATGGCCCACGCCAAGGAACTCTTTCCGTATGTGAAGGAGTACTTCTTTGACGACGACACCTTCAACATTCAAAAAGCGCGCACCATTGAACTCTGCGCGAAGCTGAAGCCGCTCAAGCTGACTTGGTCCTGTACCTCGCGCGTCACCACCGACCGCGAAACGCTCAAGGCCATGCGTGAAGCTGGCTGCCGCCTGCTCATCGTCGGTTATGAATCCGGCGATCCCCAAATTCTGAAGAACATCAAAAAGGGTGCCACCGTCGAGCGCGCACGCGAGTTCACCCGCGACTGCCACGACCTGGGCTTGACCATTCACGGCGACTTCATCCTCGGCCTACCCGGCGAGACCAAGGAGTCAATTCGCAACACGATCAACTTTGCCAAGTCACTCGACGTCGAGACCATCCAAGTCTCCATCGCGCACGCCTACCCCGGCACGGAGTTCCACGACTTCGCCAAGGCTAACGGCTTCATCATCAACGACGGCAAAATGGTCGATGAAGGTGGCCATCAGCTTGCGCACATCGAGTACCCCGGCTTGCCCACGGAATACGTGCTGGAAATGGTGCATCGTTTCTACGACGAATACTACTTCCGCCCCAAGGCTGCGTGGCGCGTCGTCAGCAAGGCCATCATCAACCGCGATGTGCCGCGCCTGTATCAAGAAGCCAAGGCCTTCATGAAGCTGCGCGCGCAGCGCAATCGCGCCGTAGCACAAACCAAGCGCGACAAGGCTGCAACCGCCGCTGAAACGGCACGGGCCGAGGCATAAACGCCACAACACATGCACAACTCAATTGTGAGAAGCGGTCGGCAGTATTTTCGCTGACCGCTTTTTCTCTTGACTGCATCACGAATCATTGTGCGTCCATCCCGTCCGCAGGAGTTACAGAATCCATCCATGCAGCACACTCTCACCTTTCGGCGCTACTTGGTTCTCATCGCCATCATGCTCACAGCTTCCTTCGGCGATACATTCCTCAGCATGGGCATGCGTCAGATGGGGCCGGTCTCGGTGCATCATCTCTCCAGCTTGTTGGTGGCTCTGCGCATTCCCTGGGTCACGGCAGGCATCGTGCTGCTCATCGGCTTCTTCGCCGCCTATCTCACAGC
>DAHWKP010000032.1:0-3958 GCA_027343585.1 Acidobacteriaceae bacterium | reverse complement strand
GCGTCGTCGATCGTATCCGTAAAAAGCCGCAAAAAATCCACTGGACAGAGGCCGCGAATCCCGGTACTCTGCCGCCTATGATCCATCTCATCGCACTTTGGCTGGTTAGCGCCTTCGCACTGTTGATCGTTTCCTATGTGGTTCCAGACTTTGAAATCGCCGGCTTTGGCAGCGCGTTGATCGCCGCACTGGTGGTGGGCTTTTTGAATGCGACGTTGGGCTTCTTCTTTAAGATGCTGACGTTGCCCATCAACATTCTGACGCTGGGACTGTTTTTCTTAGTCATCAATGCTGTGATTCTATTTCTGGCCAGCTTCATCGTTCCCGGCTTTCGCGTGCGCGGCTTTACGGCGGCGTTGTTGGGCGCGATTGTGCTCACCGTGTTGCGCTTGCTCTTCCGCTACGCACTGCACGCCTAGCCGCGCGCAGGAGTCCGATGCGCAGAGTAAGTAGAGGTCTACACCACTGAACGTTCGCGGGAGATGGCACCAGCAATTCTTTCCAGATTCTTGGGTGCGCGCCCTGATACACTAACAAACGAGCAGAAAGTTCCCAGCTGCCTATGGAACGGAAGCGGATGGAACGGATCTTTTGGATCCCAGCAAGCTCAGATTTCAGATAGAGAAGGCAGAATCCTCCGTGGACACACAGACCCGACACGCTTTAAAACACAATGCCCTTGCCGATTCCGCGCAGAGCGGCTTCGACTGGCTGCAAGAGAACCGCAACGCTGTGCTTCTCTTCACCGGAGTGCTGGCCGCCGTGCTCTTCGTGGGCATTGGCGGAATTATTTTCTACAGCAATCGCGTGGACGCCGCGCAGCAGGCATTCAGTACGGCGATGCAAACCTATCTGACGCCAGTGGCGGATGCTTCCGCGCCCGCCCCCAAAGGTGTTGTCACGTTTCCGTCGATCGCAGCGCGCGCGCAGGCTGCACAGGCCCAGTTTGCGCAGGTGGCCAGCCAATATGGATGGCTGGACACGGGCAAGAACGCGGCCTACTTTGCTGGCTTGACGGAGATTCAGTTGGGGCAGGCCGCGCAGGCGCAGGCCGACTTGGAAAAGGTCGCTGCATCGGGGGACAAGAACCTGGCAGCGTTGGCGCAAATGGCGCTGGCCAGCCTGGATGAGCAATCGGGTCGCGCGGCGGATGCCGTTGCCATCTATCAAAATTTGGCTGCGCATCCCACGGCCACTGTTCCCGCAGGTGAGGCCAAGCTGGCCTTGGCTGCCTTGGAAGAAAAGTCCAACCCGCAGCAGGCCAAGCAGATATACGCCGAGTTGAAGGATAAGGATAAGGACACAGCTGCTGGGCAGATCGCCGCGCAAAAACTGGCCAAGCTGAATTAGCGCGCATTGCGCCACCAGCCTGTGGGAACCATCCTGCAGGCGGTGACGTATGTACCTCTGTCACTGCTTTTGCGCCGGAGGATTGCGCGATGATGAAGATCGCCATCAAGATGCTGATGGGCGACCGCGCCAAATATATAACGCTGGTCAGCAGCATCGCCTTTGTCTCGCTGCTCTTCATCCAGCAGGGCGGCATCTTCTGTGGCCTCATCGGCAGAACCGCGCGTCCGGTGGAAGCCGTCGACGCTCCCATCTGGGTCTGCGACCCGCTGATGCGCTCCGTCGACGACGCCGAACCCATGCAGGACACCGACCTGTACCGCGTGCGCAGCGTGCCCGGCGTCAAGTGGGCTGTGCCGCTTATCATTCGCGTTGTTACAGCGCGGCTGGCCAATGGCCAATATCAATCTGTCCGGCTCTATGGCCTGGACGACGCGACACTCTACGGACGGCCCGCGCACATGCTGGTCGGCGATACGCGCGATCTGCTGGAAAACGATGCAGTCATCATCGGCCAAGCGGAGTCCGACAAGTTGGGCAGCCCGAAGATCGGCGACAGCTTTGAGATCAACGACACCGAGGCGCGCGTGGTCGGCATCGCCGAAGCGCCGCGGGACTTTCTCTCCAATCCCTTCGTCTTTACCACCTATAGTCGCGCGCTCAGCTATCTGCCGCCGGATCGCAAAACGCTGCTCTATATTCTGGCCGCGCCCAAAGATGGCGTTCCGGTGCAAACGGTAATCGCCAACATTGAAAAGACGACTGGCCTTGCCGCCTACACCGAAGATGGCTACCGCTGGCACACGATGGGCTACTACTTGAAGAACACGGGCATTCCCGTCAGCATTGGCGTCAGCCTGGCGATGGTTTTTGTCATCGGTACCGGCATCGCGGGACAAACCTTTTACGCCTTCGCCCTGCAAAATGAGCGCTTCTTTGGCGCGCTGAAGGCGATGGGCGTCAGTGGAACCACGCTGACCCACATGATTTTGCTGCAAAGTCTGCTCGTCGGCCTGATCGGCTTTGGCATCGGCGGCGGTCTGGCTTCGATCTTCGGTTTCTCCGCCGGGCCGCAGAGCAAGATCGCCTTCGCTGCGCCATGGGAGTTGGCCGTCATCGCTCTGTGCGCGGTGCTCATCATTTGCCTGCTGGCCAGCCTGGCCAGCATCCGGCGCGTGCTGAAACTGGAACCAGCGGTGGTCTTCCATGGCTGAGTTAGCCGCCAGCCTGCGCAACGTACACAAGAACTACGGCGAGGCCAGCACGCTGGTGCGCGCGCTGGACGGCGTGAACCTGGAGGTCGTCTGCGGTGAGCTGCTGCTGTTGGTTGGCCCGTCGGGCTGCGGCAAAACCACGCTGCTCAGCGTACTCTGCGGCATTCTGGATGCCACCAGCGGTGATGTTGAAGTCTTCGGCCAACGCATGGATCGCATGTCTCAGGAGCAGAAGACGGCCTTCCGCCGCGAGAATATCGGCTTTATCTTTCAGCAATACAATTTACTGCCATCACTCACCGCAGCAGAGAACGTGGCCGTACCGCTGCTGATCCACGACGTGCCGTGGGAGGATGCCGTGACGCAGGCCCGCGCGGCGCTGGCGCAGGTCGGCTTGTCGGAGCGCACGGAGTTTTTGCCCACCAAGCTCTCCGGCGGCCAGCAGCAACGCGTGGCCATTGCCCGCGCCATGGTCACCCGGCCACGCCTCATCGTCTGCGACGAGCCAACGGCGGCGCTTGACGGCCACACTGGCCAGATGATTCTGCAAGTTTTTCGGGAGCAGGTGCTGTCCCCGGAGCGCGCCATTGTGATCGTGACGCACGACAGCCGCATTTTTGGCTTTGGCGACCGCATCGCCGACATGCGCGATGGCCGCATTCTCGGCGTACATGCGCAGCAGGCCACCGGCGCATCCCAGGATGCCGTGGAGTTGCAGGCGCTGCAGCAGCCAGCCACGCAGGCCCCAACGCAAATCCAAGAAGGTTCCGCATGATCAAGAGACTCAGCATTATTCTGCCGGTGATTGGCGCCTGTTCGCTGATCTTGCTGCTATTCGTCAACGCACGCCGCCTGCCGCATAGCCAGCCGATGACGCCGCCGCCACAATCGCCGTACACGGACACGATCGCCGCCTCTGGAATCATTGAGGCCGCCGGCGAAAATCAAAACATCGCCGCCACCGTGCCGGGAGTGATGACGCATCTCTTCGTGCATCAGGGCCAGCACGTGCAGGCAGGCGATCCGCTCTTCCAGATCGACCCGCGGGACCAGCAGGCAGCGCTGAACAATGCCGAGGCCAACGTGGCCAAAAGCGCCGCCGCCGTGGCAGCCGCTGCCAGCGCCGTGACCACCAGCGAGGCCGCCGTGCGCAGTGCGCAGGCCGCAGCCAACTCTGCGCAAGCCACCTATGAGAATGCAGCGCAGATCGCCGACCGCGATACATCCCTGCACGCTGCGGGCATTCTGGCGGATGAAGAATATGTCACCGCAACCAAGACGCGCGACGCTGACCACGCTCTGTGGCAGCAGCAATTGGCCCTGCTGGCGCAGGCCCGTGCGCAATTGCAAAATGCGCAGGCCACGCTGAACCAGCAGCAGGCAGACCTGAAGGC
>DAHWKP010000268.1:0-3488 GCA_027343585.1 Acidobacteriaceae bacterium | reverse complement strand
AGGTAGGCCACGCGCGGGTCGAGGATCGGGGTGGATTGCGTGGTGAAGTTGTCGATCACGTCCCCGGTGGGCGTGCGCACGCTGGCGATCATCCAGGGCTGCAAGCGAATGCCGCTGTTGGCGAAGACGGTGTAGGCTCCGGCGATGTCGAACGGCGTGGCGTCATAGGAGCCGATAGCCATGGCTGGAGTGGCTTCAACCGAGGTGATGCCCGCCTGATGCGCCAAGTTAGCCACGTTGTCGTAGCCGACCATCTGCGCCAGCGCAACGGTGGCGATGTTTTGCGACATCATCAAGGCAAAGCGCGCGGTGATCATGCCATAGACTTCATTTTTGAAGTTGTGCGGCTCGTACTGTTCCGTGCCGTTGTCAAAGCTGAAGGTCTGGTCGGCGTCATTCAACTGCGTGACGGCGGTGAAGACGTTCTGCTGCCCCGGCAAGGGAACGCCGGTCAGGCTGCTGTTGAAGGCTGCGGCGTAGACGAAGGGTTTGAAGACGGAGCCGGTGGGGCGTTTGGCGATGGCATGGTTCAACTGGCTCATGCCGTAGTTGGAGCCGCCGACCAGCGCCAGCACCTGGCCGGTGTGCGGGTCCAGCGCGATGAGCGCCACCTGCGGATAAACAATGTTGGGCTTGACGATGACCACGCCCTTGCGTGTGCGATAGGTGTTGCGCCTGAGGATGATCGCGTCCGTTTTGCTGATGCCGTCGGCGACGGCCTCCGTGGCCGCGCGTTGCAGGTCAGGGTCAAGCGAGGTGTAAATGTGTAGGCCTTCGCCGTTGATGTCGCGGTCGCCGTAGCGCTGCGTAAGTTGGTCGCGCACCAGGTCGACAAAGTACGGCGCTTCGCCTTCGTCCACGCTGAAGGGCGCCATGCCCAGCGGCGCGGCCTTGGCCGCTGCAGCCTGCGCTGCGGTGATGGCGTGCGTGCCCACCATGGCGTCCAGCACCAGATTGCGGCGATCCATGGCGCGGTGGGGATGGCGGTACGGCGACAGATAATTGGGGCGCTGGATCATGCCAGCCAGCAACGCGTATTGCGGCAGCGTCAGCTCACGCACATCTTTGCCGAAGTAGGCCTGCGCCGCCTCACCCAGTCCGTTGATGGAAAAACTGCCGCGCTGGCCCAGGTTGATCTCGTTGGCGTACATCTCAAAGATTTTTTGCTTGCTGAAGCGGTGTTCCAACTGAAAGGTGATGGCGATTTCGATGATCTTGCGCTTGTAGCGTTTTTCTGGCGAGAGAAAAAATCCGCGCGCCAGTTGCATGGTGATCGTCGATGCGCCCTGGCCTTTATGTCCGGTGCGAATGTCTTGGATGGCTGCGGCCATCAGGCGGTAATAATTGACGCCGCCATGTTCAAAGAAGCGGCGATCTTCAATGGCCAGCACGGCCTGCACCAGTTGCGGAGGCAACTCATCATAGGTGACCAGACGACGCTTGGCGCGATTCTTGTCGGAGAGGCCAGTGACCAGCACCGGTTCCAATTCATAGGAGGCGAGCGGCTGGTGTTTGTCGCCGAAGATTGCGCTGACCGTGCCGTTGGCGGTGAGAATGGTTGCGCCGTCGGGAGCGTGATAGGACTGCGGGCCGGGCTGAATGTGAATGCTGTCTGTGTCGAGGCGATAGGTGCCGAGCGGCGAAGGCGAACGCTCACCCTCCTCGGTATATCCGGCGGCGCGCAGGTCGTTGGCGATGGCCTGCACGCTGTACTTTTGTCCGGGGCGCACCTCACGCGGTGCGGCATAGATTTGCGCTGTGTTGGCGAAGATGGGACCGCTCAATCGCGCATCGACGACTTTTTGATATTGGAAGTAGTAGTGCGCGAAGATCGCTGCGCCCACAGCGCCCAGCACCAGCAGGCAGGCGAAAAAGAAAGCCGACAAGCCCAGCAGAATTTTTGCGTACAGCGGCCAGCCAGCCATGCGGCTGCGCCAGCCAGAGCGGGGCGGCATCCAGGGTTGCGCGGGTTGGGGAACAAAGTCCATGCTGAATCCAATTACCAGCCGCGCGCCCAGCCCATGCGCGGCGCGGGATCATACAGCGGCAGAGAACAAAAACAGCAGTGCAGTTGTGGTGCGGTCTACTGCGCTGTCTTCAGCCGTTCGCGCAGCGTTGCGGCTGCGGTGTCGAGCGGCAACTCTTCACTGGACAGCGTGGCGCGCGTGACCAGTTCGACTTTTCCCTCCGCAACCTTTTTGCCCACATTGATGCGGTAGGGGATGCCGACCAGATCCGCATCCTTGAACTTTACCCCAGCTCGTTCGTCGCGGTCGTCCAACAGCACGTCCAGCTCGGCGGATTCGAGTTCAGCGGCCAGCTTTTCCGCGGCCTGCATCAGCGCGCCGTCGGTCACATTGGTCACGGTGACGACAACGGTAAACGGCGCAATCGATGGCGGCAGCCAAAAGCCGTTGGCGTCGTTCGCTTGCTCAACGGCTGCGGTCAGAATGCGCTCAATGCCAATGCCGTAGCTGCCCATGATCGGCGTAACTTCTTTGCCGTTGGGGTCAAGCACGCGCGCACCCATGCTCTCAGAATATTTGTAGCCCAGCTTGAAGATGTGGCCAATTTCAACGGCCTTGCCCAGCTTGAGCGGTGCGGTGCACTGTGGGCAGCCCTCGCCAGCGTTCACGTTACGAATGTCGGCGGCCAGCGTCCATTGGAAGTCGCTGCCCGGTGTCACGTTGCGCAGATGGTAGTCGGCTTCGTTGGCTCCGCAGATCATGTTGGTGCGGCCTTCGAGGGCGCGGTCGAGAATCACCGTCAAGCCGCCGGCCATGGGCTTGGATGCAGGCTGCAATCCAACGGGGCCAAGAAATCCTGCGGGGGCGTGAAAGTGCGCCTGCAACTCCTCGGCCTGCATGGGACGCACTTGCGCAGCGCCCAGAGCGGAGAGCAGCTTCACTTCATTGACGGCGTGATCGCCGCGCAAAAACACAGCCACGGGCAGCCAAGTGGATTTGCCAGCGGCACTCAACGTCTCTGCCATGTAGGCCACGCACTTGATGTCCTGCGCTTCGGTGACCTTGAGAAACGCGGTGACCTCGGCAATCGAGCCAATGCCCGGAGTGTGTACTTTTTCCGGCTTGCCGTCGCCGGTGGGTGCAAGCTCCTGCACGGGTGCCAGCTTTGACGTTGCCTTTTCCAGATTGGCGGCGTAGCCGCACTGGCCGCAGCTTGCGATCAGGTCTTCGCCCGCTTCGGTGTAGACCATAAACTCCTGCGACTGGCTGCCGCCCATGGAGCCAGAGTCCGCATCGACGGCGACAAATTGCAGCCCGCAGCGCGAGAAGATTTTGCGATAGGCGTGGTCATGCTTGGCATAGCTTGCATCCAGCCCCGCAGCGTCGATGTCAAAGGAGTAGGCATCCTTCATCAAAAACTGGCGCACGCGCAGCAGGCCCGACTTGGGGCGCGGCTCATCGCGGAACTTGGTCTGAATCTGATACCAGATTTGCGGCAGTTGCTTGTAGCTGCGCAGTTCC
>DAHWKP010000216.1:0-1074 GCA_027343585.1 Acidobacteriaceae bacterium | reverse complement strand
AGCAGATCGACGAGTTGCTGAGCGGCGGAGTACAGCCAGTGCGGGTGGTGATTCGAGCGCTGGTGCTTCGCCAGATGGATGATGGCCGGTCAACAGTGGAGGCCGGAGCCGGAGTGGGCGCCTCGGCCAAGGTGGCTTGGGCGATTGGCAAGCGCTATCTGGAAGGTGGGCTGGAACGTGCCCTCTACGATGCGCCTCGTCCTGGGCAAAGGCCGTTGCTGGATGCCGAACAGGGGCAGCGCATCATTGCCATGGTGTGTGGACCACCACCGGCAGGTCGAGCGCGCTGGACGGTGCGGTTGATTGCCCACGAGGCGGTGAAGCGTAAGTTGGTGGGGCATATGGCTCCGGAGACTGTTCGGATTCTGCTTCAGAGCCACGACCTAAAGCCGTGGCGGGAAAAAAATGTGGTGCGTGGCGACGCTGGATGAGGACTATATCCGTCGTATGGAAGATGTTCTGGCTTTATACGAAAAGCCGCTCTCGGAAGAGGAACCTGTGGTCTGCATCGATGAAAAGCCAGTAGTGCTGCATCGCGACCTTCGCGCTCCTTCGCCCGCTCGGCCAGGACAGTTGGCGCGGCGCGATTATGAGTACAAGCGTTGTGGCACGGCCAATGTCTTTTGCGGCGTGGAGCCCAAAGCCGGCCGGCATTTCCCGAAAGCCACGCCTAACCGCTGCGCTGCCGAGTTCGCCGACTATATGGTGGAGATCGTCGCCCGCTATCCGCAGGCCAGGACGATTCATCTGGTTCTGGACAACTTGAATACGCACGGACGCAAGTCGCTGACCGGACGTTACGGCGAAAAGTTAGGTGGTCTATTGTGGGACCGCTTCACAGTCCATTACACGCCCAAGCACGGCAGTTGGCTCAACCAGGCCGAGATCGAAATCAGCATGCTCAGCCGCCAATGCCTGGGTAAACGCAGAATTGGTGACCTGGCCACACTGCAGCACGAGGTGCGGGCGTGGGACGGCCGCACCAACCGCAACGGAACCACCATCAAGTGGAACTTCACGCGCAAACAGGCTCGACGGAAACTTCATTACTCAATCACACAGACAAGGTACTAG
>DAHWKP010000215.1:0-3980 GCA_027343585.1 Acidobacteriaceae bacterium | reverse complement strand
CCGCAACAGCGGAGGTGCTTACAGGCTGTTGCCAGCCAGCTCCGCAGGTTCGTCCTCTGCAGTGGTCACGGCAGCCGGGGCTTTGCGAATGCCGCCGCCCAGGGCCTGTTCCAAGTCCACGTCATCGGCCAGTTCTGGATCATAGGCATTGGCGCTGAGCAGGCTGGCCACTTCCGGCGGCAGCGCAGACTCGTCTGCTGCGCCGGTGGCGATGCTGGCCACGTCCGCCAACTGCTTGTCTCCGGCCACCTGCACGCCCTCGACGATGGAATCGGCGATCTTGGAGGTAAACAGGCGAATGGCGCGCAGTGCGTCGTCATTGCCGGGGATCACGTAATCGACCAGCGTCGGATCGCAGTTGGTGTCCACCACGGCCACAACGGGAATGCCCAGCTTGCGGGCTTCCTTGACGGCAATCTGCTCATTGTTGGAGTCGACGACAAAGATCGCATCCGGCAGGCGGCGCATGTTTTTGATGCCAGCCAAGTTGGCCTGCAAGTGCTTGCGCTCGCGCTCGAGGCGAATGATTTCCTTCTTCGTCAACAGATCATAGCGGCCGTCGGTGGCCATCTCATCGAGTTCCTGAAGGCGCTTGACAGACTTCTGCACGGTGGTCCAGTTGGTGAGCAGCCCACCCAGCCAGCGCTGATTGATGTAGAACATGCCGCAACGTGTGGCCTCTTCGGCAATGGCGTCCTGTGCCTGCCGCTTGGTGCCCACAAACAAAATCACCCGCCCCTCGGCTGCAATGTCCGTAGTGAACTTTGCCGCCTCTTTGAACATCTTGAGGGTCTTTTGCAGGTCAATGATGTAAATGCCGTTGCGTTCGCCAAAGATATATTCCTTCATCCTTGGGTTCCAGCGCTTTGTCTGATGCCCGAAGTGGACTCCCGCTTCGAGCAGTTCCTTCATGGTGATGGTAGCCAAACAGCCTCCTTATGAATTGCATTCCAGCAATGCTGCGTACAGCCGGGCCGGAATTGATCCCGTCGGGGACGGGAGATTGAACAACACACCTGAGTGGCCTGCGCGCAACGCCTCGTACAGCAGCGCGCCACAGGCCGAAACACGGAACCACCGGCCACAACCACCGGCCAGCAGCGCGATTCCACGCTGGGATCGCGCTGCTGGCCGCGTACTGGTTTGCCGCTCCAGCGCCTAGCGCTTGGAGAACTGGAAGCGCTTGCGTGCGCCCTTCTGGCCGTACTTCTTGCGTTCCTTCATGCGAGAGTCGCGGGTCAACAATCCCGCAGCCTTGATGGTGGGACGCAGCTCGGCGTTAAACTCCACCAGAGCGCGGGCCGTACCCATCTTGACGGCATCGGCCTGAGCCGAAACGCCGCCGCCCTTGACCGTGGCCAGCACGTCAAAGGTTGCCGTGGTCTCCGTCATAGCCAACACGCGGCGCGCACTGGCGCGCTGCTGCTCGGTGACGAAGTACTCTTCAAAGGCCCGTCCGTTGACGGTGAACTTGCCGCTGCCCGGACGCAGAAACACGCGAGCCACGCTCGCCTTGCGCCGTCCGGTTCCGTAGTATTGCACGATCTCTGCCATGGGGTTTTCCGCTGTCTCTCTTCAAAAAATCTTCGAACTGTAACTGTTTCGCGCCGCGCCTGTTTCTGCGCGGCACCGTTCCCATCCCAATTACTGCGCCAGCGCCATCACTTCCGGCTTTTGCGCTTCGTGGGGATGCTGGTCACCGCGATAGACCTTCAGCTTGGTCGCCATCTGGCGGCCCAGCTTGCTCTTCGGCAGCATGCCTTTCACGGCCTGCTCAACGATCTGCTCCGGGCGACGGCTCAAAAGACGCACAAAGGACTCTTCGCGCAGGCCGCCGGGAAAGCCCGTGTAGCGGCGATAGAGCTTTTGCTGGCTCTTCAAGCCGGTCAGGCGAATCTTTTCGGCATTCAACACGATGACGTGGTCGCCGGTATCAATGTAAGGCGTGTACTGCGGGCTGTTTTTGCCGCTCAGCACGCGCGCGGCCTGGCTGGCAAGGCGGCCCAAGGTCTGGCCACTGGCGTCCAGCACGAACCACTTGCGCGCGATCGTCTGCTGGGTGGGGATAAACGTCGACATCTTCATTCCTTCCTTCACTGCGAAACTGCTTTGCAAACCAAAACCTAAACCAAACCGGGTACAACCCGCGAACCGAACAGCCAGCCATGCACAACCCGCTTCTGGGCCAACATCAGCCCAGACTCAGCGCGGTCAACTGCACAGGATCGCGTGGGGCGCAGTCGTTCTGGCTTCTTAGCCCCGCGGTGGCTGCCGGGGCTTGTGCCGCTGACCGGCGCGCGCCCAATTCCGCGCCGCCGATTCTCATCGCCTGCCGTGGAGCTGGTGCCGCCTGCCCACGCCACAAAGCGAGAGACTGCGCAAGGCTCTCAGAATACCGGAATTCCCTACTGGGAGTCAATTGGCGATCTGGGGGCAGGGCAAGCTCCGACGAAGTTCTCAAGCCAGACTGCGGCGGACCTAGCCTGGCAGGATAGAAAGTCGTCGCCCAGTGAAAAACAGGCAGTGCGCAGCTTGTGTCGCAGCCGAAGCCTGCGTGTCCAGCGTTGCACGCGCCCGCAGTATCATAGAAGACACCATGGCCTTTCCCATCAAAACCTGCGCCGTCTGTGGCGAGGAGTTTGAACTCAAACCCGGCAAGCCTGGCTTTGCCAATCGCTGCCCACAGTGCAGTGAAGACGATGCGCAAGCGGCACCCTCTACGGCAAGTACCGCGCACAAATCTGCCGAGGAACTGCGCATTGAGCGCGAAGCCAACGCCGAACGCCGCCGCGCCATGCGCAATCTGCTCTACCGCAAAGATTCGTAAGGTACCAACGACGAGTCAGTCTGAGAAATTGATCTCCCTGGCGAAGTTAGCCTTGGCCCATGCAGCGGAGGAATCTGGGTTCTTTTATAGGTACGAGTATCAGCCGCAGACTCCTCGGCTCTGCTAGCTCCGCCCCCGAATGGCCGACAGGTCTAGATTCGTTCGATTACTTCTTCACTTCGGGTGCATCTTTTTTGATGAGAGCACAGGCATCTTTAACGGCGTTACCGATTTCATGCACTGCATTTCCCCCAATGAGATCCCCGTCTTTATTGGCTAATGTCCATTTATCTCGTCTGCCAAACGCACCGCGTGACGATCTGGATTGACGGGCTAAACTAAATGTGTAATCGGCCTTATCAGCTTTTGTAGTAACCACCACGTCCGGACACTCTTTAACAAACAGCTTTTGAGCTTCCGTAGTCTGGGTTGTCTGATCGCCAGTCAGTGACTCTCGTCCGTGAAACAACGTGTCTCTTGTTTCCATTGCGATAACGTATACGCGGAGTTTATGCGCGACAGCAGGTGTTGATATTTGCAGTGTGGATGTTTGAGCCAAACAACTGGAAGCAAATATACAGCCAAATACGAGTGTTGACGCTTTCATGCGCGGCCTTTCCTATATCAAATTTTCAACTAAGGGAGCCCGGCCAGTGTACCCACCTTAAAATCCTCACGTCAACCATTACCGAACACTACAATCGCCCCGCCCACGTACGGACACAGCAAACGCCCGCGCTGCACAACGGCAACGCGGGCGTTTGCAATTCAAAAATCCCGTTGAAGAACCCGATCCGGAACTGCTTAGGCGACGATCTCAATGCCCATCGAACGCGCCGTGCCTTTGATGGACTTGATGGCCGTCTCGACGCTGGCTGCGTTCAGGTCTGGCATCTTCTGCTTGGCAATCTCGGCCACCTGCTTCTCGGTCACCTTGCCGACCTTGTTCTTGTTCGGCGTGCCCGAGCCTTTGGCCACACCTGCCGCCTTCTTGAGCAGCACGGCTGCCGGAGGCGTCTTGGTGACAAAGGTGAAGCTACGGTCGGTGTAGACCGTGATGACGACCGGAATAATCAGCCCGGCCATCTCCTTGTTCTGCGTGCGCGCGTTGAACTGCTTGCAGAACTCCATGATGTTGACCTGGGCCTGGCCC
>DAHWKP010000177.1:0-8725 GCA_027343585.1 Acidobacteriaceae bacterium | reverse complement strand
TTGCAGCTCGTGAAAAAGGCCGCAGACCTGGCCGGCGTGCGCACGGACTTTGAGTTGATCGTGCGCCTGGCTGACAAGATGGGCGCAGACATCCGCACGCTGGTTCCCTTTGGTCCCAACGCCAACGCGGGCACGCGCGCCGATATGGGCCAGTCGCGCGGCGTGCAATCCGGCGAGGCCGACCGCCATGCCGTCTGGCTGACCGCGCGCAATTTGGAGCCAAAGCTCAGCCCGTTTGATCCGACAGCACTGCTCGATGAAATTCAA
Organism: Acidobacteriaceae bacterium; assembly: GCA_027343585.1. GTDB lineage: Bacteria > Acidobacteriota > Terriglobia > Terriglobales > Acidobacteriaceae > JAJZCX01. Next base: position 8,458 of record DAHWKP010000177.1, on the reverse strand, counting down.
CGCTTGGTGCCCAGCTATGACGTCTCGCGTATGGATTTGCTAGCTGGCAACGATCAACCCTTGCACGCCAACGCGCAGAATCGGGCGCTGGTACAAATTGTGAATCTCAACACGCGCCCGGACGGCGTACAGCCCACGCAGGACTCGCTCTTCACCTCGGGCACGCTCGGACGCTACAGCCAAAAGCTGATGGAAGAACAAACCTCCCGCGCACGCACCACGGTGGCGGCAGATTAACGCACAGCAACCCAACACGGCGGAACGGAACCTACAGACGTGAATGCAATGTTGATCTTCGTACTACTCAGCCTGCTTAAGGTCGCGGTCATCACCGTGATCCTGCTTACGGCTGTCGCCTATACGGTTTTGTTGGAGCGCAAGGTGGTGGGCCGTCTGCAAAACCGCTGGGGGCCAACGCGCGTGGGGCCATTCGGCCTGCTGCAACCGCTGGCGGATGGCATCAAACTCTTCCTGAAAGAAGACATGATTCCCACCGGCGTCTACAAGCCGCTCTATCTGCTGGCTCCGGTCATCGCGCTGGCCTGCGCGCTCACTTCGATCAGCGTGATTCCCTTTGGCAACACGTTGCGCTTCCATGGCGTGGATCTCTTCCAGATCGCCGACCTGAACGTCGGCCTGCTGGTGCTCTTGGCCGTCACCTCCGTCGGCGTTTACGGTATTGCGCTGTCGGGCTGGTCATCCAATAACAAGTATTCGCTGATGGGTTCCGTGCGCTCCACTGCGCAGATGATCAGCTATGAGCTGGCGCTGGGCCTCTCGCTGGTCGGCGTGGTGCTGCGTGCCGGTTCCCTGCGTCTGCGTGACATCGTCAACATCCAAAATACGCACGGTCTGCTCTCTTGGAACATCTTCGGCGGTTTCCAATTCGTTGCCTTTTTCATCTATCTCATCGCGGCCTACGCAGAAACCAATCGCACGCCCTTTGACCTGCCCGAAGCTGAAACCGAACTGACCGGCGGCTACCACACCGAGTACAGCTCAATGAAGTTCGCCATGTTCTTTATGGCCGAGTACGCCAACATGATCACGGTCGGCTGCGTGGCCACGCTGCTCTTTCTTGGCGGATGGAGCAGTCCTTTTGGCAATTTGCTCCCCGCAATCGGCGGCCCCGTGGTGCAAGCGCTGCTGCCGGTTTTCTGGTTTGCAGCCAAGGTATTTTTCTTCTTGTTTCTCTATATCTGGGTGCGCGGCACGTTGCCTCGCTTCCGCTATGACCAACTGATGGGCTTCGGCTGGAAGGTGCTGTTGCCGCTGGCTCTGGCCAACATTGTTGTCACCAGTTTTGTGCTGGCTTTGCACGGCTGATGCGCACGGCGCGCATGGGCTAACTAAGTTTTTCTGTGTTTTAGAATGAAGTCCGGGCTGGCCTGCTGCGCATCCGCAGCGGCCCTTCCCGGTGAATCGACTGGATATGCACCTGGTTCTATTTCTCATCTTCGCGTGTGTTTGCCTGGCAGGAGCGTTGAATCTTCTGTTCCAGCGGCATCCCATCAACAGCGCCCTTTCGCTGATTGTGGTCATGACCTCGCTCGCTGTGCTCTACCTGCTGCTGGGCGCGGAGTTCCTCGCCTTGGCGCAGATCATCGTCTACTCCGGCGCGATCATGGTGCTCTTCGTCTTCGTCATCATGCTGCTGAACGCAGGCGAAGAGGAGCGCACCGGTGGCAGCCGCGCTGCATATCTGGCTGGCATTCCCGGCGTGCTGGCGCTGCTGGGCATTCTTGTTTCGGTCTATCTGTCGCAGGAAAAAAATCTCGGCCAAGCCACACTCGGCGGCTTTCTGGTCACCACCGGCGACCTGAGCCGCGTGCTCTTCCGCAACCTGCTGCTGCCCTTTGAGGTCACCTCCATCCTCATCCTCGTCGCAATTCTGGGCGCGGTCGTGCTGGCTCGAAAGGAACACTAATCGCGTGACTCCGGCCTCTTCCATTCCCATTGCCTGGTACCTGATCCTGAGTGCAGCGCTCTTCTGCACCGGTGTCGGCGCGTTTCTCATCAAGCGCAACGTCATCACCATCTTCATGTCTATTGAGCTGATGCTCAACGCCGTCAACCTGGCCTTCGTCGCCTTTGCGCACCACTGGCATCAGGTCAGCGGCCAGATTTTTGTCTTCTTTGTCATGGTGGTTGCCGCAGCGGAGGCCGCTGTGGGCTTGGCCATCATCATCGCCGTCTTCCGTTCGCGCAATACGCTGAACGTGGACCAGATGGATTTGCTCAAACTATGAACTCATCTCTGCATCTCTGGCTGCTGCCGCTGCTACCCCTCGCGGGCTTTTTGTGCAATGGAACGCTGGGCCGCCGTCTGCCCAAATCCATTGTCACGCTCGTCGCGCTGCTCGCTTCTGGCGCGGCCTTTGCCCAGGTGCTTTGGATCGCATCCCGCTGGAGCACGCTGGCCCTGCCCCACGTCGAAAGCTTCGCCGCGCCGTGGATCGCCGTCACTGGCCTGCAGGTACAATTTTCCTTTCTGCTCGACCCGCTCACGCTCATCATGCTGCTGGTCGTTACCGGCGTTGGCTTTTTAATCCATCTCTACTCCGCCGGGTACATGGCGGATGAAGACGGCTACTGGCGCTTCTTCGCCTATCTGAATTTGTTTCTCTTCTTCATGCTGACGCTGGTGCTGGCAGAAAACTTCCTGCTGCTCTTTGTCGGCTGGGAAGGCGTCGGTCTTGCATCCTATCTGTTGATCGGCTTCTACTTCGGCAAAAACTCCGCTGCGGACGCAGGCAAAAAAGCCTTCATCGTCAACCGCATCGGCGACTTTGGATTTTTGCTGGCCATCTTTCTGCTGCTCGCGCACTTTGGCTCGCTCAGCTTCAGCACCGTCTTTGCAGCCATCGCCGCGCACCCGGCCATGCAGGGCGGAGCGCTCACAGCCATTGCGCTGCTGCTGGTTCTGGGCGCCACCGGCAAATCCGCGCAGATTCCGCTTTATATCTGGCTGCCCGACGCGATGGAAGGCCCCACGCCGGTCAGCGCACTCATCCACGCTGCCACCATGGTCACTGCTGGCATTTATATGGTCGCGCGCACGCACGTGCTCTTCGCACGCTCGCCGCTGGCGCTCGGCGTTGTTGCCTGCATCGGCGCGGCGACGGCCCTGCTGGCCGCAACCATCGGCCTGGTGCAAACGGACATCAAGCGCGTGCTGGCCTATTCCACCGTCTCGCAGTTGGGCTACATGTTTCTGGCCTGCGGAGTGGCCGCATACTCCTCGGCGATCTTCCATCTGGTCACGCACGCCTTCTTCAAGGCGCTGCTCTTCCTCGCTGCAGGCAGCGTGATCCACGCGCTCGGCGGCGAGCAGGACCTGCGCGTCATGGGCGGACTGCGCAGCAAAATCCCCGTCACCTTCTGGACGATGACCGCAGCGGTCTTCGCCATCTGCGGCTTCTTTCCCTTCGCCGGCTTCTTCAGCAAAGACGCCATCCTGTTTGCCGCCTTCAACTCCACCGTACTGCACTCCTTCCAACTGGGCCGTCTGCTTTGGCTGGTGGGCCTGATCACCGCCGGGCTGACCTCGTTCTACATGTTCCGGCTCTGGTATCTGGCCTTCTTCGGCACTCCACGCTATGACGAGCACCACGCGGGCCACGGTGGTCATGGCGTGCACGAAAGCCCCTGGGTGATGCTGCTGCCACTGGTAGTGCTGGCAATTCTTTCACTCACCGGCGGTTGGATGGGCTGGCCAGAGGCATTGGGCGGTCACGATTATTTTGCGCACTTTCTGGATCCAGTCTTTGGCTCGGCTGACGCTCTGGCACCCGCGGCCAACGCTGGGTTGGAGCGCACGCTGGCCGCCGTCTCCATGCTGGTCGCGTTGCTGGGTTGGTTCGTCGCCGACACGCTCTACCGCCGCAAGCCACAATTGGCCGTCAACATGGCCGAGCGTTGCTCCGGTCTGCATCGCTTGGTGCTCAACAAATTCTGGGTGGATGAAATCTATGGCGCACTTGTGGTGCGTCCGCTGCTGGCTATGGCCCGCGTCGCGCTCGGCGCAGGCGTGGAGTCGATCGCCATCGACGGAGCCAACACGGCAGCGGCCTGCGGCGCATCTTCGCTGAGCACATTTGTGCGGCGCATGCAGTCGGGCAACATCCGCTCCTACGCTGGCTGGCTGGCGCTGGGCGCAGCCGCGTTGCTGTTGTTTTTGGCGTATGGGGCGCATTGCATTTAGGGAAGGACCTCGTGCTGAACGCAAGTATTTTGTCGTGGATTACGTTTTTGCCCGTGGCGGGCGCGCTGGCGACTTGGCTGATGCCAAAACGCTGGCTGCGCGCCTTTGCCCTGCTCTTCACGCTGGGCATCTTTGCACTCACGCTCCATCTGCCTGCGCACTTCCATGTGGGTCAGCCAGGTTTTCAATTTGAGTGCAACCTGCCTTGGATCGCCTCCCCGGCCATTCATTACCACGTCGGCGTTGACGGTTTGTCGATGTGGCTGGTGGTGCTCGTCGGCTTCCTCGCGCCGCTCGGCGTGCTGGCTTCGTGGAGCGCAATTCAAGACCGTCAGCGGGAGTTCTACACGCTCTTTCTGTTGCAGCAGACCGCCATGTTCGGCGTCTTCGTCTCGCTGGACCTGATGCTCTACTACGGCTTTTGGGAGCTGTCGCTGATTCCCATTACGCTGCTCATCACCATCTTTGGCCGCAACAACGGCCGCGCCGCCGCCATCAAATTTTTCCTCTACGCATTCATTCCCTCGGCGCTGCTGCTGGTGGCCTTGCTCTGGCTCTACGCGCAGACCGGCACATTCGACTACGTGCAACTGCAATCGCTGCTGGCGCACAACTCCACTCTGCCCGCCACTGGCCTCTGGGTGGTCTCGCTGGCATTTCTGCTGGCCTTCGCCGTTAAGGTGCCCGTCTTCCCGCTGCACGCTTGGCTGGCCGACGGCATCAGCGAAGCGCCCGCAGCCGTGGCCATGATTCTGGCCGGCAAACTCGGCCTGTACTCGTTGCTGCGCTTCCACGTTGGCCTCTTCCCTGCACAGGCAGAACGCATTGCGCCAGTCTTAGTGGCACTCGGCGCAATCGGCATTCTCTATGGAGCTTTGCTGGCGCTGGTGCAAACCGATATGAAGCGCTTGGCCGCCTACGGCACGCTCAGTGCGCTCAGCTTCTGCGTGCTTGGCATCTACGCCTTCACCACCGCCAGCATGGACGGAGCGGTCTTCCAAATTCTGAGCGAGAGCGTCTCCGGCGGCGCGCTCTTTGCCCTGCTCGGCTTCTTCTATGAGCGCTACGCGACCTATGACATGCGCCAGCTTGGCGGCGTGGCCCAGCGCCTGCCCGGTCTGGCGACGCTCTTCGTCCTCACGGCGCTCTCGCTCATCGGCCTGCCTGCGTTGAACGGCTTCGTGGGTGAGTTTCTCATTCTCAGCGGCAGCTTTTCCGTGCACCCAAAACTAGCGGCTGCGGCCACGCTCGGCGTCATTCTCAGCGCGGCTTATATGCTCTGGATGCTGCAACGCGTCTTCTACGGCCCGCAGTCGGAGCTGGCCTCCAACGCCACGGTGCGCGATGTCAATCTGCGCGAGCGTTGCGCTCTGTGGCCCGCCGTCGCGTTGATGGCCGCCATGGGCGTTGCGTCCGTTTTCTGGATGCGCGCCATTGACGCCAAGGTTCCCACGCTTGCGCCAGCCGCGGCACAAACATTTTCCACTGCAAGGATGGCCAACGCCCAATGACCGCGGTTCCCTCTGCTCTGCGTATTCTGCCGGAGATTTTGCTCACGCTCACCGGCGTGCTGGTCATGTTGCTGGAGCCGCTCCTGCCGGCCCAGCGCTCGCGTAAGCCGCTCGGCGCGCTCGCCATTCTGGGTGCTCTGGCCGCCATTGAAGCCAGCGCCTGGCAGATGCGCCTGCCCATCGGCACGGCCTTCTTTGGTGCCATCCGCACCGACGCCTTCAGCGGATTTTTTCATCTGCTGATCTGCGGCATCCTTCTGGTCACACTGCTGGTCTCGCTCGACTACTTTGAGGGCCATTCCTCGCACGCAGGCGAGTTCTTCGCGCTCACGCTCTTCAGCGCCGTCGGCATGTTGCTAATGACCAGTGCGACTGACCTGCTCATGGTCTTCATCGCGCTGGAGATTTCCTCCATCTCGACCTACATTCTGGCTGGATTTCGCAAGCACAGCGCCCACAGCGCTGAAGCCTCCATCAAATACTTCTTGCTCGGCTCCTTCGCCACGGCATTCTTTTTGTATGGAGTGGCCCTCTGCTTCGGCGCAACGGGCAGCACGCAGATCGCTGCCATCGCCTCCGTCGCCGCCTCTGGCTCCGCGCACTCGCTACTACTGCTGGCGCTGGGCATGATGCTCATCGGCCTCGGCTTCAAGGTCTCCGCCGCGCCCTTCCACGTTTGGACGCCCGATGTTTACGAAGGCGCGCCCGCTCCGGTCGTCGGCTTCATGTCCACCGCGCCCAAAGCCGCTGCCTTTGCCGTGCTGCTACGCATCACCTACACCGGCTTTGGCTCCATGGCTCACAGTTGGGTGGCGCTGCTTTGGATCATGGCCGCTGCTTCCATGACGATCGGCAATTTGGGCGCATTGACCCAACGCAACGTCCAGCGCATGTTTGCCTACTCCTCCATCGCCCACGCTGGCTACCTGCTGGCGGCCTTTACGGCCTTTTCATCCGACGGCTGGGCTGCGGCCTGCTTCTACACCGCTGCCTACGCCGCGATGAACCTCGGCGTCTTCGCTGTGCTCAGTCATCTCTCCGGCTATCAGGAGCGCCGCCTGCAACAGGAAGACTTCACTGGCGTAGCGCGGCAGCATCCGGTGGCCTCGGCGGCCATGGCCGTCTTCCTTTGCTCGCTCATCGGCATTCCCTTCACCGCAGGATTCTTTGGCAAGTTCTACGTCTTCGCTTCTGTGATTCACTCCGGCCACTGGGCACTGGCCGTCGTCGGCCTGCTCAACAGCGGCTTGGCCGCCTTCTACTACCTGCGCTTCCTGGCGCGCCTCTACGCGCAGCCGGAACCGTCACAGCTCCAGACACCCACGCCAGCCTTCCGCCCAGCCTTTGCTGTTGGCGTTCTGCTGCTGGTGCTGGCCGTCTTCGCGCTGGGCATCTTCCCCAATCGCGTGCTGCAACTGGTGCGCACCGGCGCTGCCGAGTCCACCTCCTGCACGCTCTCTGCCTCCATGCGTTAAGTGCTACATGGACAACTCCGATGAGATATAGCATGATATATCTCATCGGAGTTCCACCATGCCTCGCACAGAAAAAGCCCGCGTGTTTATGAGTGGCCGCAGTCAGGCCGTTCGCATTCCAGCGTCCTATCGCTTTGCAACAGATGAGGTCTTCATCCGCCGTGATCCGCAAAACGGCGACATCATTCTCTCGCAGGCTCCGGGCGCATGGGATGAAGTTTTCTCCGCGCTCGACCAGGCAGAATTTCCCAAAGACTTTCTTAGCCATCGCGCGCAAGACGCCCCACAAAAGCGGGCGAAGCTGTGAACACCCTGTATCTGATCGATACAAATACAGTCAGTTATATCGTCCGTGGAGCTTCGTCAGCAGCACGTGCCCATTTGGCTGATCTTCCGAAAAATGCCAGCGCAGCCATCTCCTGCATCACAGAAGCTGAGATTTACTATGGGCTGGCAAAAACCAAACACGCACATCGACTGCACGCTGCTATGCAAGCTTTTTTATCCAAGATTTTCATCCTGCCTTGGGGCAGCGCAGAGGCGCAGGCCTACGGTTCCTTACACGCATCGCTGGAGGCCTCCGGCAGAACCCTCGGTAATATAAATATGCTCATCGCGGCGCAGGCTATCGTCGCAGATGCAATTTTGGTTACGAATGATAAAACTTTTTCACAAGTGAAAGCGATACGCGCGACTGTAAACTGGGCCACGGATTTGCGCAGCCACTAATTGCAGCACCTGCACGAAGACTGCATCCAAACGATGGCACCAACAAAAATGGCCTCCATTGCGGAGGCCATTTTTTATTGCAAACAAAATTCTGCCGAAAACTTACTTCACCTTGAACAGAATGATGGCGAAGGTGAACAGAGCCAGCGACTCAATAAACGCCAAGCCCAGCACCAGGAACAGGAAGATGCCCGGACGTGCGCCTGGATTGCGTGCCAGCGCCTCGGTAGACGAAGCCACCGCGCGGCCCTGACCCAGACCGCACAGGCCAGAGGCGATCGCCATGGAAATACCCGCAGCCAGCGGAACCAATCCGCTGCTGGACGAACCCGCAGACTGCGCGAAGGCCGGAACGGCCATGCACAGCACCGAGAGAGTCATGAAAACATTCTGCAACGTACGCATTGTTTTGCTCCAACGCTTCCCTAGAATGATCCCGGCAGTGGGTGGTTGACGCTCACCGTGCTGGCGCCCTCACGCTCCCGGGCCGAACGGCTGGAGCGGAAGCGTCTCCCCAGCCAAACCTGCGGCACTGGCCT
>DAHWKP010000176.1:0-2477 GCA_027343585.1 Acidobacteriaceae bacterium | reverse complement strand
CACGGCCAATGGCTTCCAGATCTTCAATTTCACCAGTTCCAGCAAGAATTACGGCACCCAGTTGCAGGGCGTGCTGAGCCAGACGCTGTTCAACTTTTCCGACTGGGCCAACCTCAAAGCCGCGCATTCCAACGCGCGCAGTCAGGACGCCACTTACAGCTCGGCGGAGCAGGATCTCTATCTGCGCGTCGCCACGGCGTATTTCGGCGTGCTGGCCGCGCAGGATCAGCTGAATTTCGCCAAGGCCAACGAGAAAGCCCTGAAAAGCCAGCTCGATCAGGCCAAGCAGCGTTTCGAAGTCGGCCTGGCCGCGATCACCGACGTCAACCAGGCCAAGGCTCAATACGACACAGCCGTCGCCACCGTGATCACCGCGCGCAACACCCTCTACGATTCGCGCGAAGCGTTGACGCAAATCACTGGCAAGCCGGCCGATAACCTTAAGCCCTTGCGCAACGATATCCCCATGAACCCGCCGCAGCCCGACAATCTGGATGCTTGGGTCAGCATGGCGCTGGCCGACAATCCCGGCCTACGCGCATCCGAGGAACAGGTCAGTGCGGCCAGCGATAGCGTCAAGGCGGCCTATGGCGCGCATCTGCCCACGCTCGCGGCGCAGCTGAGTTACACGCGCAACCCGGGCTGGGCGGACCAGAATTCCCGCCTTGGCGGGATCGGCACGTATCACAGCAACAGCCTCAGCAGTGACACAGCGATCGGTGTGGTGCTCAACATCCCCATCTTCAGTGGCTTCGCAACGCAGTCCCGAGTGCGTCAGGCCATCTACAACCGCGAAAGCGCACGGGATGTGCTGGAGCAGAACCGCCGCGCGCTGGTACGCAGCACGCGCAACGCGTTCCGCTCGGTGCTGTCCGGCGTCGCCAGTGTCGATGCCAACAAGGCTGCCGTGGTCTCTGCCAAGAGTTCGCTCGAAGCCACCCAGGCCGGTTACGAAGTGGGCACGCAGACCATCGTCGACGTGCTACTCGCGCAGCAGACACTGTTCCAGGCACAGAGTGCCTACTCGCAGTCACGCTACCAGCTGCTGTTGAACCGGCTGTCGCTAGCGTATGACGGCGGCAAACTGGGTTACACGCAGTTGCAGGAAGTCAACGCGCTTTTGCAGTAGACGCCTGCGCTCGCGTCATTTCAAGCCCGACCGCGGTAGTGATTTCCGCCAGTGCGCCGCGGCCACGTTCGAGCACCTTCAGGCCGGCAGCCCCCATGCGTGTTCGCGCCTGAGCGTTACGCAATAGCGCGAGTACGGCCGGCCCCAACGCATCGGCCTCCGCAACGCGGGCTGCGCCGCCGGCCGTGATCAGGGCGTCGACGACCTCGACAAAATTGAACGTGTGCGGACCGACTAGCACCGCGAGTCCCAGCGCCGCGGGCTCCAGCACGTTGTGCCCTCCGACCGGCGTCAGGCTGCCGCCGACAAACGCAACGTCGGCCGCTGCGTAGAACCCCATCAGTTCGCCAAGACTGTCGAGCACAAAGCACTGCGTCCTGGTATCGGGCAAGCGCTCGCCGCTGCGCGTGCGCGTCTGAAAACCGGCGGCACGTGCGGCCTGCGTCACCGCCCGAAACTGTTCCGGATGGCGTGGCGCGATCAGCAGCAAGGCATCGGGAAATGCTTTCAAGATAGTCGCGTGCGCGTCAAGCACCACTTGTTCCTCACCTTCATGAGTGCTGGCCGCGATCCACACCGAACGGGCCTCACCCGCAACAGCGCGCACATCCGCCCCGATGCGGTGAACATCTGCGGCCAACGCAAGGTCGAACTTGAGATTGCCCACCACCCGCACCCTCTCGGGTCTTGCGCCAAGCCGGCGGTAACGCTCGGCGTCGATTTCACTCTGCGCCAAAACCTGCACGACACCATCCAGTGCGGCGCGAATCAGACGCACGCCCGGCATGATGGCGAAGCCGCGCATTGACCGCTCCGATAGACGCGCATTGATGATCAATAACGGCATGCCTTGGCGCGCCGCCAGCGTGTACAGGTTCGGCCAGATCTCGGTCTCCACGATGACACCCACGCTCGGTTGCGTGCGCATCAAAAATCGCCGCACTGAGCCTGGTAGGTCATAAGGCAGGTAAGCGTGATACACACGGTCACCAAACAGCTGGCGGACGCGGGCCGAGCCCGTCGGTGTGCCGGTGGTCAGCATCAGCGCCTGATCGGGCGATTGCATCAACAGAAACTCAACGAGCCGCGCCACCGCATTGACCTCTCCGACGGAGACCGCGTGTAGCCAGAGCGCACCGTGCACTGGCAGAGTCGGAGCAAATCCGAAGCGCTCACCCCAGCGGCGCAGATAATCGCGATTGCGCAAGCCACGAATCGCCATGCGCACCAGCATCAACGGCGTGAGCAGATACAGCAACAGCGTGTAGAGCTGACGTGCCAGCACGCGCTTATCCGTTGGGTGTAGTGCAGTATAGCGAGCGTGCTTGCTGACCGAGATCGTCCAGAC